>NZ_LIQZ01000248.1 GCF_001418655.1 Streptomyces phaeochromogenes
GGCGGCGGGGGCGAGGAAAAAGGCGCTCAGTCCTTCGTGACGTCCTGCTCAAGCGCCGCCAGGGCCGGGTCCAGGACGATGTCCTCGTCGCGCGCCTCGGTGGACGGGTCCTCCGGGAAGTGGCAGGCCGTCAGGTGGCCCTCACGGTTGCCGGAGATCTGGACCAGCGGAGGCTCCTCCGTGGCGCACTTGTCCTGCGCCTTCCAGCAACGCGTGCGGAACCGGCACCCACTCGGCGGATGAATCGGCGAGGGCACGTCACCGGAGAGCCGGATCCGCTCCCGGTCCTCGACCTCGTCGTCGAGCGCGACCTCCGGAACCGCCGACAGCAGAGCATGCGTGTAGGGGTGCCGCGGCCGGTTGTAGATGGAGTCCCGGTCCCCGACCTCCACCACCTTGCCGAGGTACATCACCGCGAGCCGCTGCGAGAAGTGCCGCACGATCGCCAGGTCGTGGGCGATGAAGAGGAAGGCGATGCCCATCTCCTCCTGGACCTTCTGGAGAAGGTTCACCACCTGCGCCTGGATCGACACGTCCAGCGCGGAGACCGGCTCGTCCGCGACGATCAGCTTCGGGTTGAGAGCCAACGCCCTTGCCACGCCGATGCGCTGGCGCTGACCGCCGGAGAACTCGTGCGGGAAGCGGTTGTAGTGCTCCGGGTTGAGACCGACCAGTTCGAGGAGTTCGCGTACGCGCGTCTCCCGGCCGCCCTTCGGGTTGATCCCGTTGACCTCCATCGGCGACTTGATGATCGTGCCGACGGTCTGCCGCGGGTTCAGCGAGGAGTACGGGTCCTGGAAGATCATCTGGATCTCGGACCGTACGGGCGCGATCTGCTTGCGCGAGGCGTGCGTGATGTCCTTGCCCGCGTACGTGATCTTTCCGGCGGTCGGCTCCAGGAGGCGGGTGATGAGCCGGCCCGTCGTCGACTTGCCGCAGCCGGACTCGCCGACCAGGCCGACGCTCTCGCCGACGCCGACGGTGAGGTCGACCCCGTCGACCGCCTGTACGGCTCCGACCTTGCGCTTGATCGGGAATCCGCCGTAGATCGGGAAGTGCTTGGTCAGGCCCTCGACGGAGAGCAGCGGTTCGCCGACTCCGTCGACGGGGCCCTGCGGCTTCGGCAGGGTGAGTTTGTCGCTCATGTCTCGTTCTCCCTAGCCCAGCCGGGGTTTGATCTGCTCGATGAAAAAGGTCGACTTCTGCGCCGCGTCGAGGTGGCAGGCGGCGCCCCGGCCCTCGGGCAGCTGCGGCCGCTCGTCCGAGCAGCGGTTTCCTCCGACCTCGGCGGTGAAGCCGCAGCGCGGGTGGAAGGGGCAGCCCGACGGCGGGTTCAGCAGGCTGGGCGGGGAACCGGGGATCGGCGTGAGCGCCTGCGCGGTGTCGCCGCCGAGTCGCGGCATGGAGCTCAGCAGGCCCCAGGTGTAGGGGTGCTGGGGGTTGCGCAGCACTTCGCGGACGGTGCCGCGTTCCACGGCCCGGCCCGAGTACATCACCAGCAGGTCGTCGGCCATGTTGGAGATGACGCCGAGGTCGTGGGTGATGAAGATGATCGCCGAGCCGAACTCCTGCTGGAGGTCCTTGAGCAGGTCGAGGATCTGCGCCTGGACGGTCACGTCCAGGGCCGTGGTCGGCTCGTCCGCGATCAGCAGGTCGGGGTCGCAGATCAGCGCCATGGCGATCATCGCTCGCTGGCGCATACCGCCGGAGAACTGGTGCGGATAGTCGTTGAAGCGCGTGGCGGGCTGCGGGATGCCGACCTTGTCGAGCATCTCGATGGCCCGCACCTTCGCCTCCTTCTTGGAGGCGCCGGTGTGCTTCATGAACGGTTCCGCGATCTGCCGGCCCACCGTGTAGTACGGCGAGAGCGCGGTCAGCGGGTCCTGGAAGATCATCGCGACCTTGTTGCCGCGAAGCTTCTCCATCTCCTTCTCGGTCGCCGTGACCAGTTCCTTGCCGTCCAGGACGATCTCGCCCTCGACGGTGGAGGTCTTCGGGTTGTGCAGGCCGAGGACGGTCAGGTTGGTGACGGACTTGCCGGAGCCCGACTCGCCCACGATGCCGAGCGTCTTGCCTCGTTCGACGTCGAAGGAGAGTCCGTCGACCGCCTTCACAATGCCGTCCTCGGTGGAGAACCGCACCCGCAGGTCGCGGACCGAGAGGAAGGACTCCGGCCCGCTCGGGGCCTTCGCGCCTTCGGTCTTGGTCAGTGTGGTCACGGTATTTCTCCTAGGCGAGGCGCACGCGCGGGTCGATGTAGGCGTAGGCGAGGTCCACGACGATGTTCAGGATCAGGATGAAGAAGGCCCCGAACAGCATGACGCCCATCGTCAGCGGAAGGTCCTTGGTCAGCGAGCCCTCGACCGCGAGACGCCCGATACCGGCCAGGTCGAAGGTGAACTCCGTGACCACCGCGCCCGAGAGCAGCGCGCTGAGGTCCATGCCGATGATCGTGACGATCGGGATGAGTGAACCACGCCAGGCGTAGCGGAAGAAGACGTACCGCTGTCGCATGCCCTTGGCGCGGGCGGTGCGGACGTGCTCCTCCTGCAGCTGCTCGATCATCGTCGAGCGCGCCATACGCGTGTACTGGGCGGTGAAGATCGTGGCCATCACTGCCCAGGGGATCAGCATGCCCATGAACCAGCCGCCCGGGTCGTCCGTGAACGACACGTACTTGGGGTTCTCCAGCCAGCCGGTGTTGTAGACGAGGAGGCTGAGGACGATGGGACCCAGGAAGTAGATCTGGAACGAGCTGAGGACCATCGAGGAACCGCTGACCACCTTGTCGACGGCGGTACCGCGCTTCCAGGCGGCCAGCAGACCCGTACCGAGGCCGAAGAGCAGGAAGATCACCAGGCCGCCGAGGGTCAGCGAGAGCGTCAGCGGGAAGCGGTCCATGATCGAGTCCCAGACGAAGTCGCCGCTGTCGAAGGAGACACCCAGGCACGGGGCGGCGCAGTGTCCCTGCGGGAAGTCCCGGCCGGACACGATGCCCATCATGAATTCCCAGAACTGGGTGGTGATGGGCTTGTCGAGGCCGAGGTTCTCGCGGATGACCGCGATGTTCTCGGGGGAACAGTTCTTGCCGCAGGACAGCTGCGCGAAGTCCTGGGGGATTGTGTAGAACAGGAAGAACGTGAAGGCGCCGATCAGGAACATGATCACGACGGCGCCGCTCAGCCTGCGGATGAGGAACTGAAGCATGGCGGGTGGGTGCTCTCTTCGGAACGCGGCGGCAGGAGGGGGATACCGTCCGCGGGGGTGCGCTCCGCCTGGCGCACACCCCCACGGATCAGCCGAGCTGAGGGATTACGGCTTCTTCAGGTACAGGTCGTTGATGTCGATGTAGCTCGACTCCGTGCTGTACCGGGCACCGCCGATGTTCGAACCGTAGAGCTGGATCTGCTTCGAGTAGTACACCGGGGCACCGGGGTTGATCTCCTCCACGATGCGGTGGTGAGCCTGCTCCCAGGTCTTGGCGGCTTCCTCGGGCTCCTGCGTCACGGCCTTCTGGATGAGGGCGTTGACCTGCTTGTCGTCGATGTGCGAGTAGTTCGGCGAACCGTCGGCGACCTGCGTGCCGTCGTAGACCGGGGTGATGACCGTGCCCGGGGACGGCCAGTCCTGGCCCCAGCCGGTCATGTAGAGGTCGTACGGGTTCTTCAGCTTGCCGACCTGCTCGTAGAAGGTCGCGCGGTCGATCTCCTTGGCCTGGACGTCGAAGCCGAGCTTGTTCAGCGCGTCCTTGATGATGAGCATCTGGGCCTGGCCACGCGGGGTGTTGGAGTAGGCGTAGCTGAGCTTGGTGCCCTGCTTGAAGCCCGCCTCCTTCAGCAGCGCCTTGGCCTTCGCCGGGTCACCGTTGGGCTTCTTCAGCTTGCCGAACGGGTCGTACTTCGGGTCGAAGCCCGGCAGGGTCGGCGCCATCAGACCGCCGGCCACCTCGCCGCCGTAACGGCCACCGTCCGCCTGGACCATGGACTGGTTCGGGATCGCGTAGGTGATCGCGTCGCGGACCTTCTTGTCCTTCATCTTGGCGCTGTCGAGGTTGTACGAGAGCTGCCACACGTAGGGCTGGTAGCCCTGGATGGTGCGCTTCTTCGCCGCCGCGTTGCCGATGACCGTGGAGAGCTGGGCCGGGTCCACCGAGTCCGTGAACTGGATGGCGTTCTTGGCCTCGCCCTGGTCGGCGAGCAGACGCTTGGTCTGGCTGGCCTGGTCGATGGTGTTGCTGAAGTTGTAGCCGTCGACGTACTGGTGGCGCACCGAGTCCGTCTTCGGGTCCCACTCGGTGTTCTTGACCAGCGTCACCGACTTGCCGGCCTTGTACTCGGAGACCTTGTAGGGGCCGAGGGAGGCCGGGGCCTTGTCGTACTTCTCCTTCGTGTCCTGCTTCTCGGGCACGATGGCGTAGCCGGCCATGGCCAGGGCCTGCGGGAGGTCCGGCTGGGCCGTCTTGAAGTGGAAGACGACGGTCTTGGCGTCCGGGGTCTCCAGGACGGAGTCCGGCAGGTGCTTGCCCTTGTACGGGCCGTCCGGCAGCGCCTTGCGGTACTCGGCGCCCGAGAGCCAGTTCTGGACGTAGGTCGGGCCGTCGAAGATGAACTTGGCGTACTGCCGCTCGATGGTGTGGCGGACGTCGGCGGACGTGATGACGTTGCCGTCCTCGTCCTTGATGCCGTCCTTGAGGGTGTACGTCCAGGTCTTGCCGCCCTCGGACGACTTGCCGGAGTCGGTGGCGACGTCACCGACGACCGTCAGGTTGCCCTTGTCGTCCTCCTGGAAGTTCGTCAGACCGCGGTGGACCAGGTTGGCGAACTGGCCCGCGTCGCTGACGTAGATCTGGCCCGGGTCCATGTGGGTCAGGTCGGACTGCTGGTAGACGTTGATGGTGCCGCCGGTCTTGGCCCCCGCCACCGCTTCGGCCGGTCCGTTCGACGCCTGGGCATCACCGTAGGCGACAGGTGTCGACTGCGCGGCGGCGTCGTCCTTGGACTTGGAGTTGTCCTTGCCGCTGTCCTTGCCGCTGTCACTGGAGCAGCCGGTCAGCGCCAGCGACCCCGCTGTGATGGCGACGGCTATAGCGCGCACGGTGCGCGTTCTGATGGGCTTCATGATGCCGATGCACCTACCTGTCGATAGTTGTCCACGAGTACTGCCTGACGGTCCGGTCACCCGGAACGGGGGTGGCAGTCCCCCCACCACCAATGGACGGTTAGCGTCCGGTCTTGGGGTCGAAAGCGTCCCGGACGGAGTCGCCGAGAAGATTGAAGGCGAGCACGAAGACCACCATCGCCACGCCCGGGAAGAACATGAACATCGGGTCCTGCTCATAGATCTCGGAGCCGATGGCGAACATCCGGCCCCAGTCCGGCGTCGGCTCGACGAAGCCCACACCGACGTACGAGAGGAAGGCGATGGAGAGGATCGAGCTGGGCAGCATGTAGGTGCCCTGCACGAGGATCGGCGTGACGATGTTCGGCAGGATCTCCTTGCGCACGATGCGCGTCGGAGAGGCTCCCGAGACCTTGGCCGCCTCGACGAACTCCCGCTCCCGCAGGGAGAGTACGGAGCTGCGCACCAGACGGGCCATGCCCATCCAGCCGAGGAACCACATCACGAGGATGATCGCGACGGCACGCAGATAGACCGGGGTCTCGTCCGTCGGGGAGACGAACAGCGCCGTGACCACGGGCATGAAGGCGATGAAGAACAGCTGCTGCGGGAACGCCAGGAAGAAGTCCGTGACCCGGCCCAGCCAGTAGTCGACCTTGCCGCCGAAGTAGCCGCTGACCATGCCGATGACGACACCCGTCAGAACGCTGAACACCGTGACCAGCACGGCCATGTAGAGCGACGTCCGCATGCCGTACAGCAGCATCGTGAACACGTCGCGCCCGAGCTTGGGCTCGACTCCGAACCAGAAGTCACCGGACATTCCCCCGAAGGAGCCGGTGGGCATGGCGAAGTCGTCGAGCAGGAAGGGGTAGTCGGGCTCCTGCGCGTAGAGGGTGTACGGATCCTTCCCGTACACCGCCGAGATGACCGGAGCCAGTGCGGCTATCGCGAAGAAAAAAATCACCACGCACGCGGAGACGACTCCGGTACGGTCTCGCTTGAAGCGATGCCACATCAACTGCCCGGGGGAGCGGCCTTCGAGCTTCTCCGCCTCGACCGGCTCGGGTTTCGACGCGAGCTCGGGGTCCAAGGCCGCCGACGGCCCGGAGCCCTCGGCCTTGGTTGGACTGGTCATCTTTGTTCTTCCCCCGGGGGATGGAGAGTTGAGCGCAGCACAGATACCGGCAGGTTCTGTGGTTTCAGGGAACTTTCACCAAGTGGGTCAACGCGCGTCAAGGGCGGAAGACATAGGGATCTCCCTACCGTCGAAATTTTGAGCAAAAATTGCAAAGATTGACACCTGGTCGCGCTTGACAGGTGAGATGAGAATCCGGCGAATCAGACATGCTTGACGAAAATTTCGTTTACGTGTCCGAAACTTGATTGGCCAATGCCCGATATGCGAACGCCGCTGCTTCCACTGCACCGTTGCCCGAACTGACACGGTTTTCGGCGTCCGGGTACGCCGAAGGCCCGGCTCCCCGACTGTGTACGGAGAACCGGGCGTTCAGCAGCCCTGAGAGGGCGTCAGCCGTGCTTGGCGCGGCTCGCGGAACGGGCGCGCTCGCGGGCGTCCAGGTTCACCTTGCGGATGCGGACCGACTCCGGGGTGACCTCGACGCACTCGTCGTCGCGGCAGAACTCCAGGGACTGCTCCAGGGAGAGCTTGCGCGGCGGGACGATCGCCTCGAACGAGTCGGCCGCGGCCGACCGCATGTTGGTGAGCTTCTTCTCCTTGGTGATGTTCACGTCCATGTCGTCGGCGCGCGAGTTCTCGCCGACGATCATGCCCTCGTACACCTCGGTGCCGGGGTCGGTGAACAGCACACCGCGCTCCTGGAGGTTCGTCATCGCGAACGCGGTGACGGCACCGGCGCGGTCGGCGACCAGCGAACCGTTGTTACGGGTCGTCAGCACGCCGAACCACGGCTCGTGGCCCTCGTGGATGGAGTGCGCGATGCCCGTACCGCGCGTCCCGGTCAGGAACTCCGTACGGAAGCCGATGAGACCGCGGGACGGTACGACGAACTCCAGACGGACCCAACCGGAGCCGTGGTTGGACATGTTGTCCATTCGGCCCTTGCGGACACCCATGAGCTGCGTGACCGCGCCCATGTGCTCCTCGGGGACGTCGATCGTCATGCGCTCGACGGGCTCGTGGACCTTGCCGTCGATCTCCTGGGTGACCACCTGCGGCTTGCCGATGGTCAGCTCGAAGCCCTCGCGGCGCATCTGCTCGACCAGGATGGCAAGCGCGAGCTCACCACGGCCCTGGACCTCCCACGCGTCCGGACGCTCGGTGTCGAGCACGCGCAGCGAGACGTTACCGACCAGCTCGCGGTCCAGACGGTCCTTGACCTGGCGGGCGGTGACCTTGCGGTCCTTGACGGCGGCCTTTGCGGAGGCGCCCTTGCCGGTGCCGCCACGGCCGACCAGCGGCGAGGTGTTCGTACCGATGGTCATCGAGATCGCCGGCTCGTCGACCGTGATCAGCGGCAGCGCGATCGGGTTCTCGGGGTCGGCGAGGGTCTCACCGATCATGATGTCCGGGATACCGGCGACGGCACAGATGTCACCGGGACCCGCCATCTCGGCCGGCTTGCGGGTGAGCGCCTCGGTCATCAGCAGCTCGGTGATGCGCACGTTGGACATCGTGCCGTCGCGCTTGATCCACGTGACGGTCTGGCCCTTGCGCAGCTCGCCCTGCTCGACGCGGAGCAGCGCGATACGGCCGAGGAAGTTGTCCGCGTCCAGGTTGGTGACGTGCGCCTGGAGCGGGGCCTCGGTGTCGAACTGCGGAGCCGGGACGTGGGACAGGATCGTGGAGAAGAACGGCTCCAGGCTGTCGCTGTCGGCCGGGACGGTGCCGTCCTCGGGCTTGGTCAGCGAGGCCACGCCGTCACGCGCACACGCGTAGACGATGGGGAACTCGATCTGCTCCTCGTCCGCCTCCAGGTCCAGGAAGAGGTCGTAGGTCTCGTTGACGACCTCGTCGATCCGGGAGTCCGCGCGGTCGGTCTTGTTGATGCACAGGATGACCGGCAGACGCTGCTGGAGCGCCTTGCGCAGCACGAAGCGGGTCTGGGGCAGCGGGCCCTCGGACGCGTCGACGAGCAGCACGACCGCGTCCACCATCGACAGACCGCGCTCGACCTCGCCGCCGAAGTCGGCGTGGCCGGGGGTGTCGATGATGTTGATCGTGATGACGTCGCCGCCATCCTTCGGGTGGTACTTCACGGCCGTGTTCTTGGCCAGGATCGTGATGCCCTTCTCACGCTCCAGGTCGTTGCTGTCCATCATGCGGTCGTCGAGCGACTCGGCGGCGTGCGCGGCGAAGGCACCGGCCTGCTTGAGCATGGCGTCGACCAGGGTGGTCTTGCCATGGTCGACGTGGGCGACGATGGCGACGTTGCGGATGTCGTGGCGCGTGGCCATATTGAGGCGCTTCTCCCGGAGTGAGTGAACGGCCTCCGCTGCGCGGGGCCCTGCCGGGCTGAAACGTGCCACGGCCTTACCCCATCGTACGGGGCCGCTGCCGCTGGGGCTCGACGGGGCTCTGGCCGGTGCTCACGGTGCGGGTCGGTGGGGGCCGGTCGCGCCCCGCGGCGGAGCCGCAGACGTCACAGCCCCGCGCCCCTTACGGGGCGCTGCTGGCCTGCGGCTTTGCGCCCTTCTTCAGGAAGCCCATGTCCTCGTAGAGAGGGGTCTGGAAGCCGAAGGCGCCCGCGTTGGCGAGATTGGTCCGGGCCGCGGTGAGCTGGGGGCGCTGGTAGAGGGGGATCGAGCCGGCGGCGGCCCAGATGCGGGCGTCCGCCTTGCGGACCAGGGAGCGGGACTCGCCCGGGTCGAGTTCGGCGATGGCCTGGTCGAAGAGCTGGTCGACCTGGTCGGTGCCGACGCGGGTGTAGTTCTGCTCGACGTTCAGGGAGCCGTCCGCGGCCGGGACCGGCTTGGAGTAGATCGGGCGGGCGTCGGTCGCGGGGAACGCGGACGCGGGCCAGGAGTACAGCGCCAGGTCGTACTGGCCCGAGGCGATGTGGTCCTTGAAGTAGCTCTCGTCGGCGACCTTGGAGATCTCCGTACGGATGCCGATACGTTCCAGCATCCGCGCGATCCGCTCGCCGACCGCCCGCAGCGACTGGGAGCCGGGGCCGGACGGGAGCACGAAGCGCAGCGTCAGCGGCTTGCCGTTCTTGGCCAGCGGTCCGGCCGCGGCACGCCCGGGGGCGGCGGTGCCCTTCGGCGCGTACGCCCCAGGGGCGCCGCCGTGCTGGAACTGCGACCTGCCTTCGTGGGCGAGGTTCTTCTCGACCTTGCCGGAGGTGCCCGGCCCGTCCTTCTTCCGCTGCTTCTCCGTCTCGGCCTGCTGCTTCTTGCCGGTCCGCTGCTTCTTCCCGGCCTTCTGCTTCTTCGCCTTCTTCGCCTTCTCGGCCTGGCCGTGTACGCCCAGGACGTAGGCCTGGTCGAGGAGCGCGACCCGCTGCAGTTCGGCCAGGGGCGCGGGCACGAGCAGGGCCGGGGCGCGGTTCTCGCCCGGTTTGTCGTCGCCCGGCTTCCTGTCCTCACCGACGATGTACGTACCGTCGTCCCCGGAGCTCTCGGAACTGTCCGAGCTGCTGGAACTGTCGGAGCTGTCGGAGCTGCCAGAAGTCGTGGAACTGTCCGAGCTGTCCGAGCCGTCGGAACTGCTGGAGCTGCCCGAGCTGCCGGAATCCTCTGAGCTGCCCGAGCCTTCGTCGGAGTCCGACCCTTCGGCGGAATCGGAGTCCGCGGGGGTCCCCGACGACTCCGACGACTCCGACGCCTCCGATCCGGCCGGTTCCTTGGAGGCTCCGGCGCCGGCCGCCTTCTTCTCCTTCTGCTCCTCCTTGACGGGACCGCCGGACACCCAGCCGGCGTCGGCCAGCAGGGCCTGCGCCTCCTTGGTGTCCTGGCCGCCGAGCGCTCCGCTGTTGTCGGCGTACGCCTGCTGTCCGGAGAGCGCGAGATGGCTGCCGACCGGTTCGGCGGGCAGGCCGAGCGGCCTCAGGACGACCCGGGCGAGCTCGTCCCGGTCGAGGGCGCGGGCCACGGCCCGGCGGACCCGCTCGTCGGCGAGCGGTCCCTCCTGGCCGTTCAACGCGAGCTGGGTGAAGGCGGGTTCGAGGGACTTGCGGACCTCGAAGCCGCGCAGGGACGACTGCTCGTCCGCGTACTTCGCGACGGCCTTGCCCCGCTTCTTGCGGGCCAGGATCTCCTCGTCGGCCGCCTCCTCGTCGGAGCCGTGCGCGATGGCCCAGGAGCGCAGCGACTTGCCGGGCGTGAGGGCGGCGCCGGGGCCGTGGGCGAGCGGCGCCCCGTTGCCCTTGCCCTTGTCGCGGGCGGCGAGCGTGATGCGGTGGGCCTCGGTGGAGTCGATCTCGGCCAGGTCGACCTTGCCGTCGGCGAGCGCGGCGGTGCGCTTGTCCCGCGGTACGGCGCGCAGGACCAGTTCGGAGAGCTTGGCGGGGCGGCCCCACCAGCGCGGGTTGCGCTTCAGCCTGACCTCGCCGGAGTCCTTGTCGACGGTGTCGAGGGCGAAGGGGCCCGCGGTGACCTTCAGCTTGCGGCGGGCGCCGTCGTTGAAGGCGTCGGGGGTGCCCATGACGTCCTTCGGGTACAGCGGCGAGAACAGCGACTGCCAGTCGGCGTACGGCTTGCTGAAGGTGACCCGCACCTCCAGGTCGTCGGCACCGCGTTCGATCTTCTCGATGCGGTCGTAGCCGGCGTTGCGGGCGGTCCAGTACGCGGTGTCCTTGCCGGACAGGGCGCGCCACTGGGCGGCGAAGTCGGCGGCGCCGATCTCCCGGCCGTCGCTCCAGACGGCCTGCTGGTTGAGCTTGTAGAGCACGACCTGTCTGGGCTCGCGGTCGACGACCTTGGCGGACTCCAGGTAGTCGGGGTTGCGCTGCGGCCGGCCGTTCGCGTCGAGCCGGTACATGGAGGGCAGCACGGCGCCGGCGACCTTGGAGGTGGCGGCGTCCGCGTCGGCCTGGAAGGCGTTGAGAGTCTCCGGGAGGGCGTCCACGGCCCAGCGCAGGGTGCCGCCGTCCGCGATCCGTCCGCGATCCGCGGGGGCGATCTCCTGACCGGCGGTGGGCTTGCCCGCCGGGTCCTTCTCGCTGCATCCGGCCAGGGCGGGCACCGCGAGCACGCCCGCCGTGAGGAACGCGACCGAGCGCATCACCGCGCGGGGTCCGACGCCGTCGTGGGACATGACTGGTACCTCCGGGGCGGTGCTGATCACGATGAGCAGTGCGGACAGGGCAAGGCAGGACAGGGCAGATCAGGCGCTGTGATCTAGATCACTATTGGCGGTATAATGGAGTTGATCTGATCTATCGCCCCACTGAAGGGGAGAGTCGCCGCCTCCGGGCGGCGACACGGCGACCGGCCCACGGAAGCCCACCCGTGCGGCTCAACGGCTCCGCTCCACCGGGCGCGCCCCCTCCCGGCCGGGGGCGCACGCAGGGCGTGCGGAGAGCGACACGATCCGGTAATCCATGCAGATCCCTTCACAGGGGCCGATGTGACGCGCGACACTCGCAGGCGCATGAACGTTGCCGCCTTGGGCCGGAGGTCCGCGGAAGTGAGGGCAAGTCATGTCCGTGCACGATGACCTGACGTCAGTCCAGCGCTGTCTCGACGACCTGGTGAGGTCCGTGAAGCGACTGGAACAGCAGATGGGTGGCGGCGGCCTGGAGATGCGCAGGGTGCGCACCGACGCCGACCACCTCCGAGAGAGCGTCGCGCTGCTCCGCGAGGCCGCACCCGGCCTCGGCAAACCGCGACGCCCCGACCTCGTGTCCATCCCCGACACCCCGTACGACAACACCCTGTGGACGGACTCCGACGACGAGGGTCTCGGCGCCCGCGACCGCCACGCACCCTGATCCCCGACCGGAGTCTGAAGTTGGCCACTGGTACGGAACCCCAAATGAACAGCGGCGGCGTACGGACCCGTACGCGCGCCGCGATCGACGCCCCGCATCTGCGGACCGACCGCTGGTGGCTGGCGCCCGCCGTCACCGCGGCCGGGCTGCTGGCCTTCGTCGTCTACTCGACCTGGCGGGCGTTCGCGAACAGCGACTACTACGCGGCCCCGTACGTCTCGCCGTTCTACTCGCCCTGTCTGGCGGAGAACTGCGAGCCGATGCGGAGCGGCCCGAACTGGGAGATCTTCGGCAGCTGGTGGGGCCTGTCCCCCGCGCTGCTCATCCTGATCTTCCCGCTCGGCTTCCGGCTGACCTGCTACTACTACCGCAAGGCCTACTACCGCGGCTTCTGGGCCTCGCCGCCGGCCTGCGCGGTCGCCGAGCCGCACAAGAAGTACACCGGCGAGACCCGCTTCCCGCTGATCTTCCAGAACATCCACCGCTACTTCTTCTACGCGGCGGTGCCGGTCGCCGGGATCCTCACGTACGACACCGTGCTCTCGTTCCGTGACGAGCACTACGAGTGGGGCCACATGGGGCTCGGCACGCTCGTGTTCCTGGTCAACATCACGCTGATCTGGGCGTACACGCTGTCCTGCCACTCCTGCCGGCACATCGTCGGCGGCAAGCTCAAGCACTTCTCCAAGCACCCCGTGCGCTACAAGGCGTGGAAGTTCGTGGGGAAGCTGAACAACCGTCATATGCAGCTCGCCTGGGCGTCGTTGATCAGCGTGGCGCTCGCGGACTTCTACGTGTACCTGGTCGCCTCCGGCGCTTTCGATGATCCGAGGTTCTTCTGATGTCCGTGGTCGACCGACAGGAGTGGGACGTCGTCGTGGTCGGTGCCGGGGGCGCCGGACTGCGTGCCGCCATCGAGGCACGTGAGCGCGGGGCGCGTACGGCCGTGATCTGCAAGTCGCTGTTCGGCAAGGCGCACACGGTGATGGCCGAGGGCGGCATCGCGGCGGCCATGGGCAACGTGAACTCCGGGGACAACTGGCAGGTCCACTTCCGCGACACCATGCGCGGCGGCAAGTTCCTCAACCAGTGGCGGATGGCCGAGCTGCACGCGCAGGAGGCCCCGGACCGGGTCTGGGAGCTGGAGACCTGGGGCGCCCTCTTCGACCGCACGAAGGACGGGCGCATCTCGCAGCGCAACTTCGGCGGCCACGAGTACCCGCGGCTCGCGCACGTCGGCGACCGTACGGGCCTGGAACTGATCCGGACCCTCCAGCAGAAGATCGTCTCCCTCCAGCAGGAGGACTTCAAGGAGACCGGGGACTACGAGTCGCGCCTGAAGGTCTATCAGGAGTGCACGGTCACCCGGATCCTGAAGGACGGCAGCCGGGTCTCCGGCGCCTTCTGCTACGAGCGCGAGTCCGGTCGCTTCTTCGTGCTTGAGGCCCCCTCAGTGGTCGTCTCTACCGGCGGCATCGGCAAGTCCTTCAAGGTGACGTCGAACTCGTGGGAGTACACGGGCGACGGCCACGCGCTGGCGCTGCTCGCGGGTGCGCCCCTGCTGAACATGGAGTTCGTGCAGTTCCACCCGACGGGCATGGTCTGGCCGCCGTCCGTGAAGGGCATCCTCGTCACGGAGTCCGTGCGCGGGGACGGCGGGGTCCTCAGGAACTCCGAGGGCAAGCGGTTCATGTTCGACTACATCCCCGACGTCTTCAAGGAGAAGTACGCGCAGTCGGAGGAGGAGGGCGACCGGTGGTACGAGGACCCGGACCACAACCGCCGGCCCCCTGAGCTGCTCCCCCGGGACGAGGTGGCACGGGCCATCAACTCCGAGGTGAAGGCAGGCCGCGGCTCCCCGCACGGGGGCGTCTTCCTGGACGTGTCGACGCGTATGCCCGCCGAGGTCATCAGGCGCCGACTGCCGTCCATGTACCACCAGTTCAAGGAACTCGCGGACGTCGACATCACCGCCGAGGCGATGGAGGTCGGGCCCACCTGTCACTACGTGATGGGCGGGATCGCGGTCGAGTCGGACAGCGCGTCGGCGCGTGGCGTGCCCGGTCTCTTCGCGGCCGGGGAGGTCGCCGGCGGCATGCACGGCTCCAACCGGCTGGGCGGCAACTCCCTCTCCGACCTGCTGGTGTTCGGGCGGCGGGCCGGTCTGCACGCGGCCCAGTACGCCACGGGGCTCACCGGGGCACGCCCCCTGGTGGACGAGGTCCAGGTGGACACCGCTGCCGCGGAGGCACTGCGCCCCTTCTCCGCCGAGGGGCCCGAGCCCGGCGCCGAGAACGGCCGGCCGCCGGAGAACCCGTACACCCTCCACCAGGAACTCCAGCAGACGATGAACGACCTCGTCGGCATCATCCGTCGTGAGGCGGAGATGGAGGCGGCCCTGGAGAAACTCGCCGACCTGCGCGTACGGGCCCGGCGGGCCGGGGTCGAGGGGCACCGGCAGTTCAACCCCGGCTGGCACCTCGCGCTGGACCTGCGGAACATGCTGCTCGTCAGCGAGTGCGTGGCACGGGCCGCGCTGGAGCGGACGGAGTCGCGGGGCGGCCACACGCGGGAGGACCATCCGACGATGGACCGGGCCTGGCGGCGCGTGAACCTGCTCTGCCAACTGGTCGATCCCACCGGCGGGTTGGCGGCGACCGACCCCGTGCGCGGGCAGATCGACCTGGTCCGCGAGACCACCGAACCCATCCGCCCCGACCTGCTGGCCCTCTTCGACAAGGAGGAGCTGGTCAAGTACCTCGCCGAAGAGGAGCTCTACGAGTGAGCAGCTATGAGGCCCGCTTCAAGGTGTGGCGCGGGGATGCCGAGGGCGGTGGCCTGGAGGACTTCGGGATCGAGGTCAACGACGGCGAGGTGGTGCTCGACATCATCCACCGCATCCAGGCGACCCAGGCGCCCGATCTGGCCGTGCGCTGGAACTGCAAGGCGGGCAAGTGCGGTTCGTGCTCGGCGGAGATCAACGGACGCCCGCGGCTGTTGTGCATGACGCGGATGTCGGTGTTCACCCGCGAGGAGACGATCACCGTGACCCCGCTACGGGCGTTCCCGGTCGTACGGGACCTGGTGACGGACGTCGGCTTCAACTACATGAAGGCGCGGGAGGTGCCCGCGTTCGTGCCGCCGGAGGACCTCGGTCCCGGTGAGTACCGGATGATGCAGGAGGACGTGGACCGGTCGCAGGAGTTCCGCAAGTGCATCGAGTGCTTCCTGTGCCAGGACACCTGCCATGTGGTGCGCGACCACGAGGAGAACAAGACCGCGTTCGCCGGCCCGCGCTTCCTGATGCGGGTGGCCGAACTGGACATGCATCCCCTGGACGCGGCCGACGAGAGCGGCCTGGACCGCAAGAAGACCGCCCAGGACGAGCACGGCCTCGGCTACTGCAACATCACCAAGTGCTGCACGGAGGTCTGCCCCGAGGGCATCAAGATCACGGACAACGCCCTGATTCCCTTGAAGGAACGGGCCGTTGACCGTAAGTACGATCCGCTGGTGTGGCTGGGCGACAAGATCCGCAGGCGGCCGTCCGGGGCGGTGTAGGGAGCAAGGCGGGGCGGGACCCGGCCGGGGTCAGAACAGGCTCAGCAGAGCCTCTGCCGGGTCCGTGAGGCCTGTCGCGCCGTTGGGCAGGGGGAGTTCGAACCAGACCGTCTTGCCGCGGGGTGTGCGGCGGGAGCCCCAGGCATCGCTGAGGAGTCCGACGAGCTGGAGGCCTCGGCCGCCCTCGTCCGTGTCGCGGGCGCGGCGGCGGCGGGGCTGCACCAGGCCGGCGTCCCAGACCTCGCAGACCAGGGTGCGGTCGAGGAGGAGACGCAGACGGATCTCGCCCTCGCCGTAGCGAAGAGCGTTGGTGACGAGTTCGCTGACCAGCAACTCGGCCGTGTCGACGAGGGGTTCGAGGTCCCAGCTGAGGAGCTGGCCCCGGGCGTACTCCCGTGCGCGGCCCACGCTGCGCGGCTCGCGCGGCAGCGTCCAATCGCCGACGGACTCGGCCGGCAGCCCCTGGACACGTGCCATCAGCAGAGCGATGTCGTCCTCGCCGTGATGCGTGTCGAGCGTGTTGAGAATGTGGTCGCAGACGTCCTCCAGAGGGCTGGAGGGGTCCGTGAGGGCGCCCACGAAGGCCTGTAGGCCCTCGTCGAGGGGGTGGTCGCGGGATTCGACCAGTCCGTCGGTGTAGAGCGCCAGAAGGGCACCCTCCGGCAACTCCACCTCCACCTCCTCGAACGGCTCACCCCCGACGCCGAGCGGCATCCCCGGCGGTACGTCGAGCATGAGCGCGCTCTCGCCCGGCTCCACGATGACCGGCGGGAGGTGGCCCGCGTTGGCGAAGGTGCAGCGGCGGGTGACGGAGTCGTAGACCGCGTACACACAGGTGGCGAGGTAGACCTCGGAGAGGTCGGCGTCACGGGACTGGCGCGCACCGCGCGTAGACTGCTGGACTCCGCCGGGCGTTCCCAGACCGCGGGCGATCTCGTCCAACGCGGAGAGGACCTCGGCCGGTTCGAGGTCGAGCAGCGCCAAGGTGCGTACGGCCGTACGGAGTTCGCCCATCGCGACGGCCGCGCGCAGACCGCGGCCCATCACGTCGCCGATGACCAACGCCGTGCGGTGGCCTGGGAGTTCGATGACGTCGAACCAGTCGCCGCCGACCTCCGTGGCCGCGTTCCCGGGAAGGTAGCGGCAGGCGATGTCCAGGCCGGAGGCCTCCGGGTCGCCCGGGGGGAGCAGGGAGCGCTGCAGTATCAGGGCGCGCTCGTGCTCCCGCCGGTAGAGGCGGGCGTTGTCGATACAGACCGCGGCGCGCGAGGCCAGTTCGACCGCGAGAGAGCTGTCGCGTTCGCCGAAGGGCTCGCTCCCCTTCGTACGCGAGAACTGGACCAGGCCCACGACCGTGTCGTGGGCGACCATCGGCACCGCGAGCGTGGACTGGATCAGGCCGCCCTCCTCAGCGGCGACGCTCTGCGGGCGGGCGGTGCGCAGGGCGTCCGCGAAGGGCGAGTTGAAGGCGTAGTGGTGGACCGCGCCGACGTTCACGGGCTCCGGGCCGCTGATGAACGGCGCGTCGGACACGGCGCTGGCGTAGGCGACGCGGCGCATCTCGGCGCTGCCGTCGGCGAGGCCGGGCGGGGTCTCGTCGCCGGCCAGGAGGCCTTGGTAGAGGTCGACGGAGGCGAGGTCGCAGAAACCCGGGACGGCCACGTCGAGGAGTTCGCGGGCCGTGGTCTCCAGGTCGAGGGAGTTACCTATGCGCGCGCCCGCCTCGTTCAGAAGGGCGAGATCGCGCCGCGCCTGGGCCGCCTCGCGGGCGGCGGCGCGGCGTGCGGTGATGTCGGTACCCAGCCAGGCGATGCCTATCGGACGGCCCGAACCGCTGTGTACGCGATAGAGGTTGATGGACCAGTGGCGGCGCTCGCTGGAACCGGGCACGGTGCCGCTGACCAGCAGCTCGTTGACCGAGTCGCCGGTCTCCAGGACCCGGCGCAGGATCGCGGATACCCGCTCGGCCTCGCCCGGCGACAGATAGTCCTTGACGGTGCGTCCGCGATGGTCCTCGACGGTGCCTCCGAAGACCGAGGCGAACCGCTCGTTGGCACGACGGATGCGCAGGTCCGGGTCGATCAGCAGGAAACCGAAAGGAGATTGGCCGAAAATGGCCTGCGAGGCGGCAAGATCGGTCTCGATCCTGCGCAGAATGCGTACGTCCACGACTATGCACACGGCGGCCCGCTCGCCCTCCTCGGTCCGCGTCGGCATGACGTAGACCTCGGCGAGTCCTTCGGCGGCCAGGCCGGTGCCCTCGGGGTCGGGCAGCCGGAAGGGGACCACACCGGTCCACTCGCGGCCGTCGAGGACTTCGGCCATCTTCCGCTGGCCCAGCTCGCGCTTGTCCTCGGCGACGAAGGCCTCGATGGGGTCCATGCCGACCGCGCGCTCGGTGGAGATGCCGAAGAGCTGCTCGGCGCGCAGACTCCACTGGTCGACGAGGCCGTCGGGGCCGATGGAGAACGAGGCGACCTTGATGTAGTCGTAGATCGAGCCGGGCGGACTGCTCTGCCACACGACCTCGCCGGGCACCTCGCCCGGCGCCTCGACGGGCACACCGGATATTCCGCCGTGCCCCGCGCGCCGCGCCTCGTCCGGCACCGGCAACGCGCCATCGCCAGTCGTCGCATCAGCCATCGCGCCGCCCGACGGGTCCTCGGACTCCGTGGCCTTCGCTGGTATCTCGCTCACGCGAACCGTCCCCTCCAGCTCACCGCGTCCGGCACCGGTCACCGGAGGCGGCTGCCCGCAGTATCCAGCACTACGGTGCCGCACAACACGGTGTTCACGATCACAGCACGGTCCCGATGCTTTTAGGACCGCCCGCGACAAACACTCCCAGTCTTCTAACCATGTGGGACCCCGTCGAACCACGGACTTGGGGGTGGCTCGTGTGTCCGAGGGGTCGGGGGGTGTTCGGG
>NZ_LIQZ01000249.1 GCF_001418655.1 Streptomyces phaeochromogenes
GGGTTGAAAGCTCCGGCGGTGAAGGATGAGCCCGCGGCCTATCAGCTTGTTGGTGAGGTAGAAGCTCACCAAGGCGACGACGGGTAGCCGGCCTGAGAGGGCGACCGGCCACACTGGGACTGAGACACGGCCCAGACTCCTACGGGAGGCAGCAGTGGGGAATATTGCACAATGGGCGAAAGCCTGATGCAGCGACGCCGCGTGAGGGATGACGGCCTTCGGGTTGTAAACCTCTTTCAGCAGGGAAGAAGCGAAAGTGACGGTACCTGCAGAAGAAGCGCCGGCTAACTACGTGCCAGCAGCCGCGGTAATACGTAGGGCGCAAGCGTTGTCCGGAATTATTGGGCGTAAAGAGCTCGTAGGCGGTCTGTCACGTCGGATGTGAAAGCCCGGGGCTTAACCCCGGGTCTGCATTCGATACGGGCAGACTAGAGTGTGGTAGGGGAGATCGGAATTCCTGGTGTAGCGGTGAAATGCGCAGATATCAGGAGGAACACCGGTGGCGAAGGCGGATCTCTGGGCCATTACTGACGCTGAGGAGCGAAAGCGTGGGGAGCGAACAGGATTAGATACCCTGGTAGTCCACGCCGTAAACGGTGGGAACTAGGTGTTGGCGACATTCCACGTCGTCGGTGCCGCAGCTAACGCATTAAGTTCCCCGCCTGGGGAGTACGGCCGCAAGGCTAAAACTCAAAGGAATTGACGGGGGCCCGCACAAGCAGCGGAGCATGTGGCTTAATTCGACGCAACGCGAAGAACCTTACCAAGGCTTGACATCGCCCGGAAAGCATCAGAGATGGTGCCCCCCTTGTGGTCGGGTGACAGGTGGTGCATGGCTGTCGTCAGCTCGTGTCGTGAGATGTTGGGTTAAGTCCCGCAACGAGCGCAACCCTTGTTCTGTGTTGCCAGCATGCCCTTCGGGGTGATGGGGACTCACAGGAGACTGCCGGGGTCAACTCGGAGGAAGGTGGGGACGACGTCAAGTCATCATGCCCCTTATGTCTTGGGCTGCACACGTGCTACAATGGCAGGTACAATGAGCTGCGATGTCGCAAGGCGGAGCGAATCTCAAAAAGCCTGTCTCAGTTCGGATTGGGGTCTGCAACTCGACCCCATGAAGTCGGAGTTGCTAGTAATCGCAGATCAGCATTGCTGCGGTGAATACGTTCCCGGGCCTTGTACACACCGCCCGTCACGTCACGAAAGTCGGTAACACCCGAAGCCGGTGGCCCAACCCCCTTGTGGGGAGGGAGCTGTCGAAGGTGGGACTGGCGATTGGGACGAAGTCGTAACAAGGTAGCCGTACCGGAAGGTGCGGCTGGATCACCTCCTTTCTAAGGAGCATCTAGGCCGCCAAGTCCGCTTGGTGGTCCAGGGCCATTACGTCGGCACACGTTCGACGGTGGTTGCTCATGGGTGGAACGTTGATTATTCGGCACTCTCAGTCATCTCGGGCTGCAAGTACTGTCCTTCGGGGCGTGGAAAGCTGATCATGAGTGGCGAGGGTGTCGGGCACGCTGTTGGGTGTCTGAGGGTATGGCCGCAAGGTCTGTCTTCAGTGCCGGCCCCAGTGCACTCGAACTACTGGTTCGGGGTGATGGGTGGTTGGTCGTTGTTTGAGAACTGCACAGTGGACGCGAGCATCTGTGGCCAAGTTTTTAAGGGCGCACGGTGGATGCCTTGGTACCAGGAACCGATGAAGGACGTGGGAGGCCACGATAGTCCCCGGGGAGCCGTCAACCAGGCTTTGATCCGGGGGTTTCCGAATGGGGAAACCCGGCAGTCGTCATGGGCTGTCACCCACATCTGAACACATAGGGTGTGTGGAGGGAACGCGGGGAAGTGAAACATCTCAGTACCCGCAGGAAGAGAAAACAACCGTGATTCCGGGAGTAGTGGCGAGCGAAACCGGATGAGGCCAAACCGTATACGTGTGAGACCCGGCAGGGGTTGCGTGTACGGGGTTGTGGGATCTCTCTTTCACAGTCTGCCGGCTGTGAGACGAGTCAGAAACCGTTGGTGTAGGCGAAGGACATGCGAAAGGTCCGGCGTAGAGGGTAAGACCCCCGTAGTCGAAACATCAACGGCTCGTTTGAGAGACACCCAAGTAGCACGGGGCCCGAGAAATCCCGTGTGAATCTGGCGGGACCACCCGCTAAGCCTAAATATTCCCTGGTGACCGATAGCGGATAGTACCGTGAGGGAATGGTGAAAAGTACCGCGGGAGCGGAGTGAAATAGTACCTGAAACCGTGTGCCTACAAGCCGTGGGAGCGTCGCTGTATGTGCTTGCACATACAGTCGTGACTGCGTGCCTTTTGAAGAATGAGCCTGCGAGTTTGCGGTGTGTTGCGAGGTTAACCCGTGTGGGGAAGCCGTAGCGAAAGCGAGTCCGAATAGGGCGACATAGTAGCGCGCTCAAGACCCGAAGCGGAGTGATCTAGCCATGGGCAGGTTGAAGCGGCTGTAAGAGGTCGTGGAGGACCGAACCCACCAGGGTTGAAAACCTGGGGGATGACCTGTGGTTAGGGGTGAAAGGCCAATCAAACTCCGTGATAGCTGGTTCTCCCCGAAATGCATTTAGGTGCAGCGTCGTGTGTTTCTTGCCGGAGGTAGAGCACTGGATAGGCGATGGGCCCTACCGGGTTACTGACCTTAGCCAAACTCCGAATGCCGGTAAGTGAGAGCACGGCAGTGAGACTGTGGGGGATAAGCTCCATGGTCGAGAGGGAAACAGCCCAGAGCATCGACTAAGGCCCCTAAGCGTACGCTAAGTGGGAAAGGATGTGGAGTCGCAGAGACAACCAGGAGGTTGGCTTAGAAGCAGCCACCCTTGAAAGAGTGCGTAATAGCTCACTGGTCTAGTGATTCCGCGCCGACAATGTAGCGGGGCTCAAGCGTACCGCCGAAGTCGTGTCATTTCAGCATATAGGGCCAACGCCCGCTGGGATGGGTAGGGGAGCGTCGTGTGCCGGGTGAAGCCGCAGCGGAAGCTAGTGGTGGACGGTTCACGAGTGAGAATGCAGGCATGAGTAGCGATACACACGTGAGAAACGTGTGCGCCGATTGACTAAGGGTTCCTGGGTCAAGCTGATCTGCCCAGGGTAAGTCGGGACCTAAGGCGAGGCCGACAGGCGTAGTCGATGGATAACCGGTTGATATTCCGGTACCCGCTGTGAAGCGTCAAACATCGAACCCTCTGATGCTAAGACCGTGAAGCCGTTCCGGACCCTTCGGGGAAAGGAAAGTGGTGGAGCCGTCGATCCAAGGTGGTAGTAGGTGAGTGATGGGGTGACGCAGGAAGGTAGTCCAGCCCGGGCGGTGGTTGTCCCGGGGTAAGGGTGTAGGCCGTGTGGTAGGTAAATCCGTCGCACATTAAGGCTGAGACCTGATGCCGAGCCGATTGTGGTGAAGTGGATGATCCTATGCTGTCGAGAAAAGCCTCTAGCGAGTTTCATGGCGGCCCGTACCCTAAACCGACTCAGGTGGTCAGGTAGAGAATACCGAGGCGTTCGGGTGAACTATGGTTAAGGAACTCGGCAAAATGCCCCCGTAACTTCGGGAGAAGGGGGGCCATCACCGGTGATAGCACTTGCTGCTTGAGCTGGGGGTGGCCGCAGAGACCAGCGAGAAGCGACTGTTTACTAAAAACACAGGTCCGTGCGAAGCCGTAAGGCGATGTATACGGACTGACGCCTGCCCGGTGCTGGAACGTTAAGGGGACCGGTTAGTGCACTTTCGGGTGTGCGAAGCTGAGAACTTAAGCGCCAGTAAACGGCGGTGGTAACTATAACCATCCTAAGGTAGCGAAATTCCTTGTCGGGTAAGTTCCGACCTGCACGAATGGCGTAACGACTTCTCGACTGTCTCAACCATAGGCCCGGTGAAATTGCACTACGAGTAAAGATGCTCGTTTCGCGCAGCAGGACGGAAAGACCCCGGGACCTTTACTACAGTTTGATATTGGTGTTCGGTTCGGCTTGTGTAGGATAGCTGGGAGACTTTGAAGCGGGCACGCCAGTGTCTGTGGAGTCGTCGTTGAAATACCAGTCTGGTCGTGCTGGATGTCTAACCTGGGTCCGTGATCCGGATCAGGGACAGTGTCTGATGGGTAGTTTAACTGGGGCGGTTGCCTCCTAAAGAGTAACGGAGGCGCCCAAAGGTTCCCTCAGCCTGGTTGGCAATCAGGTGTTGAGTGTAAGTGCACAAGGGAGCTTGACTGTGAGACCGACGGGTCGAGCAGGGACGAAAGTCGGGACTAGTGATCCGGCGGTGGCTTGTGGAAGCGCCGTCGCTCAACGGATAAAAGGTACCCCGGGGATAACAGGCTGATCTTCCCCAAGAGTCCATATCGACGGGATGGTTTGGCACCTCGATGTCGGCTCGTCGCATCCTGGGGCTGGAGTCGGTCCCAAGGGTTGGGCTGTTCGCCCATTAAAGCGGTACGCGAGCTGGGTTTAGAACGTCGTGAGACAGTTCGGTCCCTATCCGCTGTGCGCGTAGGAATATTGAGAAGGGCTGTCCCTAGTACGAGAGGACCGGGACGGACGAACCTCTGGTGTGCCAGTTGTCCTGCCAAGGGCATGGCTGGTTGGCTACGTTCGGGAGGGATAACCGCTGAAAGCATCTAAGCGGGAAGCCTGCTTCGAGATGAGTATTCCCACCAACTAGATTGGTTAAGGCTCCCAGTAGACGACTGGGTTGATAGGCCGGATGTGGAAGCCTCGTAAGGGGTGAAGCTGACTGGTACTAATAGGCCGAGGGCTTGTCCTCAGTTGCTCGCGTCCACTGTGTT
>NZ_LIQZ01000025.1 GCF_001418655.1 Streptomyces phaeochromogenes
CCCCGACCCCGACCCCGCAGGCAACGGCTCCACCTCCGCATACGCGGGAATCGGCACCGTCTCCCTGTCGCCGCTCATCGACCGGCCCACCAGCCAGCCCGGTACGTGTGTCACCGGCACCCCGTGTGCACGCGCCAGGCCCAGGACCTCGCGGTAGCCCGCCAGTCTCGGGTGGAGCAACTCCCTTTTCCAGCGGCGCCGTACGACGACGAGGGACGTCACGGCCACACGGTCCCGGCCTTCGAAGGCCGGGACCGTGTGGCCGAGGAACGGCCACACGATGGCCGCGACCAGTGCCAGGGAGCCCAGCCACATCAGGGGACCGTGCTCGGCGGCACTCAGCGTGCGCCGGTGCCGCGCGAGCATCTCCGTCGTCGCCGCGTCGTCCGTGTAGTCGACGTCGACGCCCCGGCGTGCGCCGACGTCGCGTATCGAGGAGAGGAGCCGGGCATCCGCGGACAGCGCCGCACCACTCACGGGCAGAAGCCCCGTCACCGCAACCAACTCCACCCGTCCGAAACCCGTCCTGAACCCGTACCGAACCCGAAGCGAACCCGTACCGGCGTCGTCCTCGCCGCCGGAGCGCGGCCGAAGATCGCTGGTGATCCTTCCACGGCCCCGCCCCGCCCCCGCCCCACCCCCGTGAGCGAGTAGTGCAGACCTGATGGACGGAGCGTGACGAACGGCCGTCGGAGCAGGGGCGGATGATTCGCTGGTGCACAGTGGCGGCCCCGTATGCAGGGCCTTCCGCAAGCGGGAACCGAACGGCCCGCGTTGCGCGTGGATAACGTCGGGGCGTGTGGGATCCGAGGCCATGGGCGCGCCTTGAGGGGCTTATGCGCTGCTGATACGGTGCGATGACTTGACACTCGTTCCGGCCGTGGCTATTCGACCAGGTCGGGCGGTACGCCCGGTGAGGGTGAAGTGTTCCAAGTGTCCTGAATGACGAAACCTTCTTGGGTGTACGGGGAGCGGTTGCGTGAAGATCCAGGAGCGTACGGGGGCGGGCAACAACCGTTCTGCTGCGCCGGTTCAGCCGACGATGGGGGAGCGCCTTCCCTCGCCGCCTCGCGAGCGCAAACCGGCGTTGGCCGCGCTCGCGGTCCTGCTGATCCTCGTGGGTGCGCTCGGGGCGACCATGCTGGTGCTGCGCGCCGGCGACCGCGTCGAGGTCGTCAAGGTGACGGCCGACATCCAGGCCGGCCAGTCCGTCGGCGACAACGTGGAGTCGGTGCTGGTCGCGGGTGACTCCGGGGTCAACTACGTCAAGTGGAGCCAGGTCGAGACGCTGAAGAAGCTCAAGGCCAAGTCCACCATCTACGGGGGCACCCTCGTCATCGGTGAGATGTTCGGCCCCAAGAGCGCTCTCCCGGCCGGCAAGGCCATCGTCGGTCTCTCCCTCAAGGAGGGGCAGTACCCCGAGGGCATCGAGGTGGGCGACCTCGTGGCCGCCTACCAGGTCGGCAACACCAGCTCCTCGAACTCGGACGACGAGACGGGCACCGGTGCCGCGGGCAACGGCAGCACTCCGATCGTCTCCGACGCGCGCATCACCACCGTGCCCTCGACCAAGAGCGACACCACCATCAGCAGCACCAACAAGCGCTACACGGTGACCGTCGACGAGAGCGATGCCGCCGCGCTGGCCCGCGCCGCCGCGGCGAACCAGGTCGCCCTCGTCAAGGTCCCCGGCAACTAGCGGCGAAGAGAGTCACACACACCATGGCCCTCATCGCCCTCGCCGCCGACAAAGGTTCCCCCGGCGTCACCACGGCGGCCGTCGCCCTCGCCGCCGTCTGGCCCCGCAGGGTGCTGCTCGCCGAGACCGACCCGGCCGGCGGCGACCTCGTGTACCGCAGTGCCGCCGCGCACGGCGGGCCGCTGAACCCGAACACCGGCATGCTCTCCATCGCCGCCACCGCCCGCCGTGGCCTCGTACCGGATCAACTCTGGGACCACGTACAGCCGTTGAGCGGTGGGCTCGAAGTGCTCGTCGGGCTCGGGAACGCCGAGCAGGCGGCCGGGCTCGCGGGGCTGTGGCCCACGCTCGGCCGGGCCTTCGCACAGCTCGCCGACTCCCCGCACGCGCCCGCCGACGTCATCGCGGACTGCGGGCGGATCAGCGGGGACACCCCGGCCGTCGAGATGTTCTCGCAGGCCGCCCTCGTACTTCTCATCTCCCGCACCGAGCCGGAGGCCATCGCGCGCGTACGCGACCGGGCCGCCGCCCTCAGCGCCAAGCTGCACGGCGGAGCGCGCGGTGCCGCCGCCCTCGGCACGCCCCTCATCGGGGTCGTCCTCATCACCGACCCGAGCGAGTCCGGCAAGCTCGTCCACCAGGTCAACGACATGCTGGTGGCCGCGCAGACCGGCGCCCGCGTCGTCGGCACGATCGCCGAAGACCCGGCAGGCGCCGACCAGTTGGCCGGCCGCAAGCGCGGACGGCTCGACAAGTCGCTGCTCATCCGCTCGGCGCGCAAGGTGACCTCGGACCTCTACCAGCAGTTCGGCGCGGCCTGGGCCGTACCGGCGGCCGGCGGTCCCAGCGGTCAGCCCACCGCCGGAGCCGGCCGATGACAGCGGTCGACCACCAGCTGGTCAAGCGGTTCCGGCAGGAGGCCGGTGACCGTATCGCCGAGCAGCGCCGTCTCGACCAGGTCTCCGGCGTCACGCCGATGTCCAACGAGGACGAGCGGCACTACGCCCGCGCGGTGATAGCCCAGATACTGGAGGAGTACGCCCGTACGGAGATCAACTCCGGGCGTACGCCGCTGGACGCCGAGACCGAGGAGCAGTACGCCGCCGCCGTGCACGCCGCGCTCTTCGGAGTGGGGCGTCTGCAGCCGCTGCTGGACAACCCCGAGGTCGAGAACATCGACATCAACGGGTACGACCAGGTCTTCGTCGGCTACGCCAACGGCGAGGAGACCAAGGGCGATCCCGTCGCCGAGACCGACGAGGAGCTCATCGAGCTCATCCAGATCCTCGGCGCGTACTCCGGACTCTCCTCCCGGCCCTTCGACTCCGCCAACCCGCAGCTCGACCTGCGGCTGCCCGACGGGTCCCGGCTCTCCGCCGTCATGGACGTGACCCGGCGCCCGGCGCTCTCCATCCGTCGCGCGCGCATGGGCAAGGTCTTCATGTCCGACCTCGTCGGCAACGGCACGCTCACCCCCGACATCGGGCACTTCCTCGCCTGTGCCGTGCGGGCGCGCAAGAACATCATGATCGCGGGCGCGACCAACGCCGGTAAGACCACCCTCCTGAGGGCCCTGGCGAACGAGATCCCGCCGCACGAGCGCCTCATCACCGTCGAGCGCGCCCTGGAGCTCGGCCTCGACCAGTTCGCCGATCTGCACCCGAACGTCGTGGCGTTCGAGGAGCGGCTGCCCAACTCCGAGGGCCAGGGCACCATTTCGATGGCGGAGCTGGTCCGGCGGTCGCTGCGTATGAACCCCTCGCGCGT
The DNA here is from genome assembly GCF_001418655.1 of Streptomyces phaeochromogenes. Lineage (GTDB taxonomy): Bacteria > Actinomycetota > Actinomycetes > Streptomycetales > Streptomycetaceae > Streptomyces > Streptomyces phaeochromogenes. The sequence continues at coordinate 3,467 of NZ_LIQZ01000025.1, forward strand.
CATCGTCGGTGAGGTCCTCGGCGACGAGATCGTGACCATGCTGAACGCGATGTCCCAGGGCAACGACGGCTCGCTGTCCACGATCCACGCCAACAGCTCCAGCGAGGTCTTCAACCGTATTTCCACGTACGCGCTCCAGGCCACCGAGCGGCTGCCCATCGAGGCCAGCCAGATGCTCGTCGCGGGCGCGGTGAACTTCGTCGTCTTCGTTCAGCGGCGCAACAACTACCAGACGGGCGGGCGACTTCAGCGCATGGTCACCTCCATCCGCGAGGTCAACGGCGTCGACGGACGTGTCCTGTCCAGTGAGGTGTTCGCCGAGGCGGCGGACGGCCGGATCGTGCCGCACGCGCCCCTCGCCTGCCTCGAAGACCTGATCCAGCACGGCTATCGCCTGCCCGGCGGCGGGAACTGGGGGTGAGCTGACCATGAACCTCGACGGACTCGGCTCCATGGGTGGGTTGTTCTCGACCACCGTCCTGTACGCGCTCGCGTGCGGCATCGCCGTCGGCGGCGGCCTCGCGCTGTTCGCCGTCGCGGTCCGCGGACTGCCCGCCAAGCCCGAACACGAAAAGCAGAAGGCGAGCGAACGGGCCTCCGAGCTCGTACGGTTCGCCGGTCAGCGCGGTTCGATCGCGGCCGGCGCCGGCATCGTCGTCCTGCTGCTCACGCGGTGGGCCGTCGCCGGAATCGCGACCGCCGTCCTCGTCTTCTTCTGGGACAAGCTCTTCGGCGGCGCCTCCGAGGAGAAGTCCGCCATGCGCCGCGTGGAGGCCCTCGCCTCCTGGACCGAGTCGCTGCGCGACACCATCGCGGGCGCGGTCGGCCTGGAGCAGGCCATTCCCGCCTCCGCACGCGCCGCGGCACCGGTCCTGCGCCCGCACCTCGACGCCCTCGTCGACCGCCTCCGCTCCCGTACGCCGCTGCCGGAAGCCCTGCAGCAGCTCGCCGACGAGATCGACGACGCGTCCGCCGACATCATCGTGGCCGCCCTGATCCTCAACGCGCGGCTGCGCGGCCCGGGTCTGCGGCAGGTCCTGGGCGCACTCGCCAAGTCGGCGCGCGAAGAGGTCGACATGCGGCAGCGGGTCATGGCGCAGCGCGCCTCGACCCGTCGCTCCGTACAGATCGTCGTCGCGGTGTCGGTCGCGTTCGTCCTCGGCCTGTCGATCTTCAACCGCGAGTTCGTCGAGCCGTACGGCACGGCGGTCGGCCAGCTCGTACTCGCCTGTGTCTGCGGCCTGTTCGCGCTCGGCTTCGTATGGCTGCGCAAGCTCTCGACCATCGAGACGCCGGAACGCTTCCTCGTACGGGACGAGGCGTCGGTCCAGTTCGTGCGTCCCCGTACGTCGTCGCCCACGCCGTCTCAGCCCCAGTCGCTGCCGGAGGAGGGGGTACGCCGATGAACTCGACCCTGACCATGCCCGTCGTGGTCGGCGCCGTCCTGGGCCTGGGCATCTACGCCCTCGTCCGCGCCATGATGCCGTCCAAGCGAAGCGCGGTCTCGCAGGTCGCGCGCATCGACGCGATGCGGGCGCGGGGAGCGGCGTACGAGTCCTCGCACCGCACCACCGCCGACAAGGGGCGGCTCGGGAGCGTACGGACCGGAGTCGGCGCGCGCGTCTCCGAGTTCTACATGCAGCAGGGCTGGGAGCTGCGGTCGCTGCGGGCCGACCTGGCCGTGCTGGACCGGAGTTGGGAGAACTTCCTCGCGACGAAGGTGCTGCTGGCGGCGGCCGGGCTGTTCTTCGGCCCGTTCATGTTCGCCGTGGTCTGGACGCTCGGCTTCGGCAGCAGCCCCGTCATCCCGGTCTGGCTCGCGCTGATGTTCGCGACCATCTTCTTCTTCCTGCCGGACCTGGAAGTACGCAGGGACGCGGCGGAGAAGCGGCGGGACCTGCGGCGGGTGATCGGCGCGTATCTGGACCTCGTGTCGATGAGCCTCGCGGGCGGCCGGGGTCTCCCGGAGGCCCTGATGGCCGCCGCCGAGGTCTCCGACGGCTGGGCCACGCAGCGCATCCGTAATGCGCTCGCGGATGCCCGGATCACCGGCATCAGCCAGTGGCAGGCGCTCGGTTCGCTGGGCGAGGACCTGGGGGTGGAGGAACTGAAGGACCTGTCGGCCTCGTTGGCGCTGGTCGCGGACGACGGCGCGAAGGTGCGCGAGTCGCTCGCCTCCCGCGCCGAGACGATGCGGCACCGCGAACTCGCCGAGATCGAGGGCAGCGCGGGCGAGAAGTCGCAGTCGATGCTCGTCGCGCAGCTGCTGCTCTGCGCGGGCTTCCTCGTCTTCCTGATCTTCCCGGCGGCGATGCGCGTGTTCCAGGTCTGACTTCGGTACCGACAACTGCATCCCCGAACTGCTCCGAGTACCGACAACTGCATCCCTGAACTGCTCTGAAATGACTCGAGAACTGTCTTGAGAGGACAACTCACCATGAACGGACGGAACTTCAGCACCGGGATCCCGGGGGTGGACTTCCTGATCACCTTCCTCCAGGGGCGGGTGCAGCGTGCCCGCTCCGGCGAGCTCGACCGTGGTGCGTCCGCGGTGGAGTGGGTCATCATCTCGGCGGTCGTCGTGGCGATCGTCGGAGTGGTCGCCGCGATCATCAACGCCGCGCTGAGCGACGGCGCCAACAAGGTCGGCGACTGCATCAAGGGCGCGGACGCGGGCAGCACCTGCTGATTCCGCTCTCCGACTCTCTTCTCTCTCACATCCCTCATATCTCTCATGTCTCTCATACGGGGTAACTGGTGAGCGTACGACGCTGGGTACGCCGCCGGGTGGAGGCCGCCTCCACCCGCGGCGACTCCGGCATGACCGCGATCGAGTTCGTGCTGCTCACGCCCGTGCTCTTCTTCATGATCTTCGCCACCGTGCAGTTCGCGCTGTACTTCTTCGCCGACCACGTCGCCCAGGCGGCGGCCCAGGCCGGCGCCCGCAAGGCCCGCGCGACGGCCGACGAACAGCCGGGCGCGTGGCGGGGCGAGGCACGGGACGTCGTCGACAGCTACATCGCGCAGCTGGGGCCGCAGTTGGTGCTCTCCCCGACCGTGGAGATGCTCCAGCCGGAGCAGAACACGGTGGGCGTGGAGATCACGGCGAAGGTGCCGGCGGTGTTTCCGGGGCTGGACATGACGGTGCACGCGCAGTCCTCGGGACCGGTGGAGCGGTTCGTGCAGGAGGAGGGCAACTGATGCGGGCGATGCGTGCGCTTCCTGCCGGGCGCAGGCCGCGTTCGGCCGTACGGGGCTTTGTACGGCAGCGGGCTCGTGCTGTCGCCGCTGTGGGCGCCCGCGACCGGGGGCTGTCCACCATCGAAGTGGTCATCCTGGCCCCGGTGATGATCCTCTTCATCCTGGTCCTCGTGGCCTTCGGGCAGCTCGTGGACGGGCGAGGTGCGATCGACGGCGCCGCGCGGGACGCGGCCCGGGCCGGCTCGATCCAGAAGAACCACGCCATCGCCATCTCCGAGGCCCGCAAGGCAGCCGCCGCGGACCTCGGCGACGTCTGCTCGGGTCCCGTGACCGTCAACCAGACGAGCGCGGGCTTCGAGCCCGACAGCATCTTCACGGTCGAGGTGAGCTGTGAGGTGCGGGGCCTGGCGATGCTCGGCCTCGACGTCCCCACGACGCTCACCGCGAGCTTCAGTTCGCCGATCGACCCCCTGCGGAGGGCCGCGTGAACATCCCGCCCGCCGTACGCGACTGGGTCGCCGCCCGCCGCACGCGCCTCGACGACCGGGGTTCCGGCGCCGGAGCGGTCATCATCTTCGCCCTGGTCTTCCTGTCCCTGTCGGCCTTCGTCATCGACGGCGGCCTGTCGATCTCCAAGCGGGAACGTGCCGCCGACATCGCCGAACAGGCCGCCCGGTACGCGGCCCAGGACATCGACCGCGAGGCCCTCTACGAGAACGAGGGCGGCCCCGCCCCCATCCTCTTCGAGAACTGCGGCGCCCGGGTCAAGGCCTTCGCCCAGGAGATGGGCATGACCGGCGCGGACATCGCCGCCACCCACTGCGTCGCCGCGAACGCCGACGAGGTCGAGGTGGAGGTCCAGCTCACGTACGCGCCGGTCTTCACGGGGATGTTCTACGGCGGGGATGTGACGGTCCGGGGGCGGGCGGTTGCGGAGAACGAGGTCGGCTGACGGCGTGGGTGGCGAGGCCGGCTGAGGCTCGGGCGCTCACCCACGCGGACGGGGCCACGGGCGGGACGGCCTACTTGCCGCCGCCGCCCTCCTGGCCACCCTTGCCGTCGGACTTCACGCCCTCGGAGACCTGCTTGGCCAGGTCGTCGTCCAGCTTCTTGAACTCCCGGACGATCGCATCGGACATCTGGGCCAGCGCGTCGAGCGCCTGGTTGATGTCCTCGCGGCCGTCCTCCCAGTTGGACTCGAAGTCCTCCAGCTTGTCGTAGACGCCACCGTCGCCGATGTCGTCCTTGTAGGACTCGAAGAGCTTCTTGGTGTGGTTCATCCGCGACTTGATGTCACGCAGCCGGGTGCCGTAGTCCTCCAGCTCACTGAGCGGCAGCGCGAGGTCGGGCTTGCCCATGTGCGTTCCCCCTGTGGTGTCCGTGCCTCGGCGGCTCGTGACTGCTGTCTGCGCAAGTTGTGACTATATGAAGCGGACGGTACCCCTGTCACCGTACCGATATTGCCCCACCGGTCTCCCCGGCTACTTCGAGTCCGTCATCCGGTACTCGTACGCGATCACCGAAGGCTTGCCCGACTTCGGCAGGGTGGCGAGCGTCATGCCCTGGAAGGTGTCGGTGACGATGGCGCGCTTGGCCGGGTTGTAGACGGACTCCTCCTTGTTCGGGTTGATCTCGAAGCTGCCCATGTACTGCTGCTTGAGGAGCGTTTCCTGGGTGTGGGCGGTCGGGACGACCGCGAGCACGCCGCCGTCGGCGAGCCGCAGCGCGTAAGTCGTCCCGTACGCCGGGTCCTTGGCGAAGAACTTCTTGGTCGCCCACTTGGCCAGATCGAACGTGTCGCGCTCCTTGTAGAGCTTGAGGGCGTCCTTGGCCGGGTCCGTGGTGTGGGAGATCGCGGCGCCGGCCTTCTTCCCACCGGTCTCGTACAGGTCCTCGAACGCCGCGCTCACGTCGTTCGGGGCCAGGGCTCCGACACGGGTGGAGGGCGCCACGGCGGTGGCGAGACCGTGGTTGCCGGTGTCGATCGCCGGGATCGGTGCGTCGGAGTAGATCGCGGACGTCAACTTCCAGGCGCCGCCGTCCTTGTCGAAGACCAGGAGGGCGGGGATCTTCGATCCACTGGCGGTGGCCTTGACGGCGAACCAGTCCTCACCGGCAGGGATGTAGTACGTACGGTCCTGGTAGGAGAAGGGCTTCTCGTAGTCGCTCCGGTCCGCCTTCGTCCAGGTGCTGAAGGTCTTGTAGTCCGCCTTGCTCTGCTCGTGGACCTGGCCGCCTTCGACCGTCGCCAGCAGCTTGGCGTTCCGCGTCGCGTTCGCCTTGCCGTTGACAGCCGCGTAGTTGTCGACGATCTTCGCCGCCTGCTGGCGGGTCACGGCGCCCTTGGGGGCGGCGGAGGCCGAGTCCTTCGTGCCGGCCTTCCCGTCGCCCTCGTCCGTGGTGCCGCCGCACCCGGTGAGAGCGACGGTGGAGGTAAGACCGAGCATCAGCAGAGCGATACCGGTCGTGCGTGCGGCGCGTGCGGGGTGGGGGGATGCCATGGTGTGCGCGTCTCTTCTTCTGTTGTGGGGGCTCGGAGAAGCTGTGGGAGTTCGGAGAACGGGAACGACTGCCGCGAAGGGGCTGCCGCCCGTCAGCGGTTGATCGACTGGATTTCCTGGACGTTCATGTCCTGCGTGGTCTCGAAGGTGCCGTCGGGCAGGTCGCCGCCCGCACCGCCGGTGCCCTCCCAGCTGATCTGCCAGGTGACGGAGGCCTTGAGCGCGTAGGGCTCTCCGCTGCTGGCACGCAGGTACGTGATGCCGCAGGGAGGCGTCTGCTCGGCGTCGCCCTTCTTGTACGGGGTGCCGATCGAGCCGTCTTCGTTGATCTCGCACTCGCCGGAGGCGGGGTAGGTCTCGGCGTCCTCGGTACCGGGTTCGAGATGCAGGGCGACCGGCTTTGCCGTCGTCTCCGCCCAGAGGTTGGTACCGGGCAACTCGGCGCGGACCTTGACCTCCTGAAAGGTCCCCTTGTCCAGCCAGACCCAAGTCGGGAGGTTCACCGTGGACTCGGCCGCCGGCTTCAACTCGACCTCGGTCTCGGGGACCTTGACCTTGTCGTACGCGTAGTCGGCGAGGGTCTTCGGAGTGGGGGCGTCCGGCACGTCGGGGATCTCGCCAGCGTCCTGCCAGAACATGAGTTGGCCGCACTTCGACGTGTCGTCGACGTCGTTGACGTCCGGCGCGACTCCGCGCCAGAAGTAGCCGTCCTTGCCGAGGTTGTAGTCCTTGTAGCCCTTCGCGGTCGCCGGCGTGCTGAAGTAGTTGCGAGCGTCCTTCTCGTCCTTGAAGTGCTCGGTCCACAGGCGCGGTCCGATCCAGCCCTGGCGAAGGCTGACGTCACCCTTGCCGTCGTTTTCCGCGAAGTCCTTCAGCTGGGCTGGCGTGAAGACGGGCTCGTACCAGCAGGGCGGTGGCTTCCAGCTCACGTTCGTCGACGAGAGCGCGCCCTGCTTTCCGCCGGTGGGGCCGCTCACCTGGGTGATCTCGATCCGCGACTGGTTGGCCGCGGCGGAGATGTTCCGGTCCTTGTCGGCCGCCCCGTTGACTCCGCCGTCCCCGACGGCGTGCGCTGACGTGGATGCGAGAAGCACCGAAGTGAGTGACGCAGCTGCCAGAGACGACCATCCACGAAGAGACGTCATCGCGAGCAAGCACCCCTCTCCGAGCGGGTCGACAGGTTCTGCCAGACGCCCTGCGTGCTCTTGGCGAGGCTGACGTTGTAGGAAATGCGGGGATCCGTGCCGGCCGGATTTCCCGCGACCTCGCCGGTCTTGCGGTTCTTCGAGTACGCCTTGCTCTCATCGGTGCAATAAGAGAGAGACGCCGCCTTCTTGTTGGTGGCGAAGGAGACCTTGGGGTCGAACGCGGGCAGCTTGCCGAACACCGTGAGGTTCTTGCCGGTGTAGGTCTTGATCCACTGTCGGTCCTGGGACAGTCCGGGCTTGGTGTCGTAGAAGGCGAGAGCGTCACCGCCGTCGGGCTCGTTGGCGATGATCGCCGCGTATCCCGCGCGGAGCTGTTCCTTGGCGTCTGTGAGGAGCGCCTGGGTCTCCGGATCGCTGCTCGTCCAGTCCTCGAAGGTCAACTGGAAGTTCTTCGGGAGCGTGATCTTCGGGCGGTCCACAGCGGCCGACGCTGATGCGGACGCCGAGGCCGACGGACTGCTCGACCCCTTGTCCGCCCCCTTGATGTCGTCGGACGACTTGTCGTCGCTCCCGCCGCAAGCGGTGAGAAGCAGCGCCGCGGAGGCGGCGAGCGCGGCAGCGGTGGTCACGGTGCGGCGGGCCACGGGTGTACTCCCCCTGTATAAGGCATGTGTGCAACAGAGAACGAAGCTATCAGTGGCACGTAGAGGGCCTCGGGGCGGTGCTGGGGGATTGTGTGGGGATCGTGAGATCTGTGACGTGACAGTTGCGAAGTGCTCGGAGCCCAGGCGGGGGACGGCGGACGCCCCAATGGAAATCGCGGGCATAGGGGGCGGCCGGTGAGGAATCGGTCGGGCGCAAGGACTCTGCCTCTCCCCGCCCTTCGACACCCTCAATAAGATCTAAGTAGGCTCAGCACACCCCCGCTCTCCCTCCCTCCACACACGACACCAGGACACCCGCCATGGCGCGACGTACCACTTCCAACTCGACGGGAAGCTCGCCGGGTCCGAGGAATCGGACGCCGCAGCCCCTGCCTCGGCGGCGCCGTACGGTCGGGGACTTTCTGAAGGCGTTCCTTGCCTTCGTGGCCCTGCTCGTGCTGCTGATCGGGGTGCCCGGGGCGCTGGCCTCGCAGATCGGGTGGCCGCTGCCGAGCGGTTCGCCGAGTCTGGACTGGCTCCAGAAAGAGATCAGCGTCGATACGTTCATCAATACGCTGACCGTCGTCGTCTGGTTCGCCTGGGCCCAGTTCACCGCGTGCGTGCTCGTCGAGGTGAAGGCCGCCCTGTCGGGCGTCGGGCTGCCGAACCGCGTGCCCGGCGCAGGCCCGAGCCAGCTGCTCGCGCGGCAGCTCGTCGCGGCCCTGCTGCTCGTCGGCGCGACCGCGGCGAGCTTCACGCCGGGGCTGTCGCAGCTCGGGCAGCAGCTGGACGGGAACCAGCGGCCGGCCGCCGCGGCTGCGCAGCAGACGCCGGGCGGCCTCCTCGGCCAGCAGCAGGAGCAGGCGGCCTCGACGGCCGCCGCCCTGGCCGAGCAGGCGGCCTCCGCCGCCGCGCACGCCGAGAGCGGGACCGGCGCCCACGCCTCCGACGACGACACGAAGTTCTACCGGATCCAGCCGCCCGAGGGCCGTCACCACGACTCCCTCTGGGAGGTCGCCGAGCGCCACCTGGGCGACGGGCGGCGGTACAAGGAGATCTACCAGCTCAACAAGGACCGTACGCAGCCCGACGGTTCGAAGCTTTCCGAGGCCAGCCTCATCCGGCCCGGCTGGATCATGGAGATGCCCGGCGACGCCCGCGGCGGCGAGCTGGTGGAGATGCCCGACGAGGCCCCGAAGGTCTCGGAGGAAGTCCAGCAGCAGATCTCCGACTACGCCCGGACCGGCGGTGCCGAAGGCGCCGGCGGCCAGCAGGGCGGCGGGTCTGGGTCCGGGTCCCTCGACCGCGACACCGCCCACATCAGTCTTCCCGAGCAGCGGCCCGCACCCGACAAGGGGCACCAGCAGGGTCAGCCCGGACAGCAGGGTCAGGACGGGCAGCAAGGACAGCAAGGGCAGGAGCACGCCGCCCCCGCCGGGGAGGACGGCGGGTTCGGGCTGCCGCAGGCGCTGCTCGGCGCGCCCCTCCTCGCCGCCGGACTCCTCGGCGCCCTCGGCCGGCGTCGCCGGCAGGCTCTGTGGCAGTCCGCCCTCGGTGCCGTCGGCGGGCGGCGCGGCATGGAACCGCCGACGCCCACCGGCGCCGCCGCCGACGCGCAGGACGCGCTGCTGGTGGGGGCCGACCCCGAGGGCGTACGCCTTCTCGACCTGTCCCTGCGCGGGCTCGCCGCCTCGCTCGCGGGTGAGTCCCGGCCGCTGCCGACCGTCTACGCGGCCTGGATGAGCGGCAACGGCGACCTGCACCTCCAGCTCGCCCAGCCCGCCGGGAAGCCGCCGGCGCCCTGGCAGCTCGGGCAGGACCAGACGTTCTGGATGCTCGCGCGGGCGGACGCCGAGCGGTACGAGGACGTCGACACGGCCGCTCCCTACCCCGGCCTCGTCAGTCTCGGCACGATGGACGACTCGCGGCTGCTGCTCAACCTGGAGGCCGTGCCCGGCATCGTCTCGCTGAGCGGCCGCGAGCAGGACCGGGCGGGCGTATTCGCCTCCGTGGCCGCCGAGTTGGCGACCAACGGCTGGTCCGACCGCATGACGATCACCCTCGTCGGTTTCGGCGAGGACCTCACTCCCCTCGCGCCCAACCGGCTCCGTCACCTCGACGACATCGAGGCGCTCGTGGAGACCATGGAGGCGGAGACGCGGCAGCGGCGCGGCGCGCTGGGTGCCGCGGGTCACGACTCGGTCCTGACCGGCCGTACGGGCCCTGCCCAGCACACCCGTTGGGCCCCGCACCTCGTGCTGCTCGCCGCCGAGCCGTCCGCCGAGGACGCCGTCACGCTCGCCGAACTGGCCGCCGACGCAAGCAGGTTGGGCATCGGATACCTCGTCGGCACGCAGTCGGGCGATCTGCCCGGTGCCGCCTGGGAGATGGAGATCACCAGCGAGGGCAAGCTCCTCGCGCCGCTCCTCGGCCTCGAACTCGACGCGCAGCTCCTGCCGGTGTCCCAGCAGCGGGCCGTCGTCGAGCTGTTCACCGACGCCGATCCCGAGCGCGACGACGACCGCCCCACCACCACCCCGCCGTTCCTTGTCGACATCAGCGAGCAGGGGCGTCCCGCGGTGTACGCGCGGCTCGTCGGCCCGTACGAGATCATCGGCCTCGAAACGCCGGACGGTGAGCGCAGCCCGTTGCTGCACGAGGCGTTGGCGCTGCTGCTTCTGCACCGCGAGGGTGTGCATCCGCGGGTGCTGTCCTCCGCGCTCTGGCCGCGCGGTGTCACCGACGACGTGCGGGACGCGCTCGTCGAGCGGCTGCGCGCCTGGCTCGGCAACGACCCGGACGGTACGCCGCGGCTCGGCACCGACTCGACCGGGCGGCTCAAGCTCGCCAAGTCCGTCGTGTCCGACCTGGATGTGCTGCGGTCGCTGTACCACGAGGCCACGCAGGGGCGGGGCGCCAACAGCCGTGCCGTACGCGGGCGTCTGCTGACCGACGCGCTGGTGCTGGTGCGGGGGCCGTTGCTGGCCGAGCGGTCGGCCGGGCGGTACGGGTGGCTGACCCACGAGATCATCGACGCCCAACTGCCGTTGCTCGTCGCGGACATCGGGCTCGCGCTGTCCGCGTTCCATCTGGAGAAGGACCGGGCGGAGAAGGCGATCGAGGCGTTGAACGCGGCGCTCGGCTCCGCGCCGGGGGATGAGCGGTTGTGGAACGAGTTGCTGCGGGCCACGCACGCGACGGGCGACAGCGACCGTCTGAAGAGCCTCGCCGCGGATTTGGTCTCGCGTTCCGGGGCACGCGGCCTGCCGCCGCGGACCGAGGCCCTGCTGGACGAACTGCTTCCTGCTTGGCGGAGTGGTGTTGCTGCCGTCGGGTGAGTGGGGGTTGGTTGGCAGGGCGACCGGCGCTGTGGGCACAGCAGTAACGGCAGCGGTGGGGAGCGTGCTGTGGATCTCCTGCTGACTCTTGGTGCCGCCCTCTGGGGCGGCGCCATCGGCGTGTTCATCCCTCGCCCCGCCTATCGCTTCTCCGTCGCCCCCGACGAGCCCTGGCAGACCCGCTGCCCCGAGGGCCATCTCATCGGCGGCTGGGTCGGCCCGGCCCGTTGCCCGGAGTGCTCAGGGCGGCGGGCGTACGGCCCCAGCACCCCCCTCATCACCCTCGCCACCGCTCTCGTCTGCGGGTTGCTGGCCCTGGCGACCGGGACCCGGCCCGAGCTGGGTGTCTGGCTGTTGGTCGCGCCCCTCGGGGTGCTGCTCGCCATCGTGGACTTCACCGTGCAGCGGCTGCCGGACGTGCTGACGCTGTCGCTCGCGGGGGCCGCGCTGGTCCTGCTCGCGGGAGCAGCCGCCGCGCCCGAGAACGCCGGGGACTGGCTGACCGCGCTGTACGGGTCCCTCGCCCTCGGCGGCGGCTACTTCGTGCTGTTCCTCATCAACCCCAACGGCATGGGCTTCGGCGATGTGAAGCTGGCGCTGGGGCTCGGGGCCGTCCTCGGCTGGTACGGCTGGGGAGTCCTGATGCTCGGCACCTTCGCCGGGTTCCTGTTCGGCGGGCTGTACGGGCTGAGCCTCGTCGTGGTCCGCAGGGCCGGGCGCAAGACCTCCATGCCGTTCGGGCCCTTCCTGATCGCGGGTGCCTTCGTGGGCCTCCTCATCGGGGCGTACGCGGCCTGACGTCCGGGGGACCACACGGCCTGACGTCGGGTGATCACCCGGCCTGGCGTACGCTGGATCAGTCCGTCCACACCCCTATGAAAGGGACCGCTCCGGTGACCGAGAAGGCCGACCTTCAGTCCGTCCTCGACCGTGCCGCCGAGGGTGGGCGGATCACCCCGGAAGAGGCGCTCGACCTCTACCGCGACGCCCCGCTGCACGCGCTGGGGTCCGCCGCCGACGCCGTACGCCGTCGTCGGTACGCCGGTACGGAGCACATCGCGACGTACATCATCGAGCGCAACATCAACTACACGAACGTCTGCGTCACGGCGTGCAAGTTCTGCGCCTTCTACGCGCCGCCCAAGGACACCGCCAAGGGCTGGACGCGCGACCTCGACGACATCCTGCGCCGCTGCGCGGAGACCGTCGAGCTCGGCGGGACGCAGATCATGTTCCAGGGCGGGCACCACCCGGACTTCGGCGTCGAGTACTACGAGGAGCACTTCGCCGCGATCAAGGCCGCGTACCCGCAGCTCGTCATCCACAGCCTGGGGGCGAGCGAGGTCGAGCACATGGCCCGTATCTCCAAGGTCTCCGCCGAGGAGGCGATCCAGCGCATTCACGCCGCCGGGCTCGACTCCTTCGCCGGTGCCGGTGCCGAGCTGCTGCCCGCGCGGCCCCGCAAGGCCATCGCCCCGCTCAAGGAGAGCGGCGAGCGCTGGCTGGAGATCATGGAGGCCGCGCACAACCTGGGCGTCGAGTCCACGTCGACCATGCTCATGGGCACCGGCGAGACCAACGCCGAGCGCATCGAGCACCTGCGGATGATCCGTGACGTACAGGACCGGACGGGCGGCTTCCGAGCCTTCATCCCGTACACGTACCAGCCCGAGAACAACCACCTCAAGGGCCGTACGCAGGCCACGCTCTTCGAGTACCTGCGGATGATCGCCATCGCGAGGCTCTTCATGGACAACATCGCCCACATCCAGGGCAGTTGGCTGACGACCGGCAAGGAGGTCGGCCAGCTGTCGCTGCACTACGGCGCGGACGACCTCGGCTCGATCATGCTGGAGGAGAACGTGGTGTCGTCCGCCGGCGCCAAGCACCGCTCCAACCGCATGGAGATCATCGACCTGATCCGCAAGGCCGGCCGCGTCCCGGCCCAGCGGGCCACGACGTACGAGCACCTCGTCGTCCACGACGACCCGGCGAACGACCCGGTCGACGAGCGGGTCATGTCCCACATCTCCTCCACGGCGATCGCGGGCGGCACGGCTCACCCGGAGCTCAAGCTCCTCGCCTCCAACTGAGCCCTTACGAGGACCAGGACCAGGACCAGTTGGAGACCATCCACGCTGCCGACGAGGTACGCGTCGTCTGGGACGGCGGAGAGCCGATCAAGGACGGCGCGGTCGTCGTGGGACGGGACCGGGTGGGGGCCGTGGGGACGTTCGCGGAGATTCGCGAGCGGTTTCCCGACGCACGCGTCCGGCGGTGGCCCGGAGTGCTCGGGCCCGCCCTGGTCCACCGGGGGCCGCTCCCGGACGCCCCGACACCGCGCGAGCGGATTCACGCGGTGCTGAAGCTGGGCGCGGTGGTCGTGCTGGAGGAGTACGCCGACTCACCCGAACTACGGGCCGCCGCCGGGCGGACGGATGTCGTCGTGCTGCCGAGTGCCGCGCCGCCGACGATTCGGGAGGTGGGGCGGGCCGACCTTGCCGTGTTCGCCTCGGACGGCACGTGTATCGCGACCGTGTGCGCGGGGCGGCTTGTGCATCGGCGTCGGTAGCTCCGTAGCTTCGTAGCTCCGCTGGTTGGCTGGGTTTCGGGTGCGGGTTTGTCGTGGTTGCCCGCGCAGTTCCCCGCGCCCCTTAAAAGCAGGGTGCCGCATTTAGGGGCGCGGGGAACTGCGCGGGCAACCCCTACCCACCCGCACTGGAAAAGTGACCCTACTCACCCGGTGAACGCCTCGGCGAAATCTCCCGCCTCCTGCTCGACGCCACTGCAATTCGTCGCCGCGTCATCGGAATCCGCATCGTCCCCTTCACACGGCTGGTCCCGGAACGTCGACCACATCGACACCCACGCAACCCCCTTCTCCTCCGCGAACGAGCGAACCTGTGCCGCGTCGGAGAGGGAGAACGTCTCGTTGTCCACGTCGTTGACGCCGATCATCGAGGTGAGGGCGAGCCCCTTCCAGGCCCCGTCGTCCGACAGCCCGAAGACGTCCTCCAGTTGGTCGTGGGCGGCCTTGGCCGACGTCTCCGCGTAGTCGCCCATGTCCTCGTCGTATGAACTGCCGTAGTTCATGGTCATGATGTTGACCGTGGAGACCTGGACGCCGTTGTCGTTGGCGGACTCCAGCAGCGCCAGGCTGTCGTTGTCGAGCCCGGACGGCATCACGGGCAGGGTGAAGGTGACCGCGAGGTCGGAGCGCTCCTTCTGGAGCAGGGCGATCGCCTCGGAGCGCAGCGCGACCGAGTCGGAGTCGGTCAACTGCTTGCCCTCGATGTCGAAGTCGGCCTCCGTCGCCCCGGCGGCGTCGAGCGCGGCCCCGTACGCCTCGGCCAGCTCGGAGGCGCTGTCGCACGTCGAGGCGAGCTCCTTGCCGGAGGCGCCGCCGAAGGAGACGCGCACGGCGCCACCGGACTCCGTGAGCGCCGATATACGGGACTTGACCGCCGAGTCACCGATGGCCGTCGTGCCGTTCCACTTCGGTGTGCAGCTGCTGCCGCCCGCGATGACGAAGGCGAGGTTGTACGTGGCCGGGGAGCCGGCCGAGTCGTTGTCGGAGGCGGTGGTGGCGCTGACGTACGGGGCGTACGTGGTGGCGGCCGACTCCGCCGGGGCGGAGGCCGAGGCCGATGGCGACCGCGAGGCCGCCCCCGCCGCCGACGGCTGTGAGGACGACGATGACGACGACTCCGAGTCCGGTTCCGAGGAGCACCCGGCGCAGGTCAGGGCGGCCAGACAGACGAACCCTGCAGTCGGCTTGAGGAAACTCCGCATTGCGTATGCACCGCTCTCTGGTTCACGTCGTGGACCGAAAACGTCTCACAGGCGACCGCGGTCCACGAAGCCGAGCGGAACTCTCTCAGGGAAACGACAGGATCAGGCATTTCTCATGGCGCACTCACAAGGAAATCAGAGTTTCGGACACATAAAGGCTGCCTAATATCCGGGGAATGCATTCCGAGCCTGCCATCGAATCCCGCGCCGCTGGGCGTGGCCGCCGCCGCAAACGCGGCAACGGGTCCAACGGGTCCGAAGACGGTCCCGTGTTCGTTGACAACTCCGGGCGCAGAGCGAAGCTGCTGCGCCGGATCGGTCTCCTCCTGGGCGTCGTCTGCATCGGGTACGCGGTCGTGCTCGGCATGGCGTTCATGGGCTGGGGCCCCTCACTCTCCCCGTCCTCGCTGCTGCCCTTCGGGGGCGGCGGCCCGGGCAACCAGAACTCCCGGCCCGGCGGCGGTGTCCAGCCGCAGGGCGGAACCGGCAGCCCGCCCGCGCAGCCCACCGGCGTCCCGCCCACGGGCGTCGCCACCGGCGCCCCGCCGGCCGGAGCCGTGCCCACCGCAGCCCCGTCGGCATCCGCGGACCCCGCCTCCGTCTCCGCTCCGTCCGCGTCCGCCTCGGCGGCCGTGGCCGCCAACTGACCGGAACGCACTCACACTCATGGCTACTACGACGCCCTCGCGCGGCCGCAGGCGCGCCCCGTCCCGGATGACACGGGCCGCGGGCAAGGCCGCGGCGCTGCAGAAACCGCGTGTCATCCTCGCCCTGCTGCTCCTTCTCGCACTCACCAGCGTGATGCTGCTCGACGGCTATCTGCGCGCCGAGGTCGGCGGCGACGAGCGCGTACGCAGCAACGCCAGCTCCAGCAAGGTCCCCGACAAGGTCCTCGACGGCGGGCCGATCCTCTCCTTCAGGGGCGGCGAGGCCCAGAGCCAGTCCGTTCCCGAGAAGACCATCGCGCTCACCTTCGACGACGGCCCCAACCCCACCTGGACCCCGCAGATCCTCAAGATCCTTGAGGCGAACGACGTTCCGGGCACGTTCTTCGTGGTCGGCTCGATGGTGTCGCGCTATCCGAGCATCGTGAAGGACCTGGTGAACCAGGGCAACGAGATCGGCATCCACACCTTCACGCACGTCGACCTCTCGTACCAGAGCGACGACCGGATCGCCCGCGAGATGGACCAGACGCAGCTCGCGCTCGCGGGCGCGGCCGGCATCACGACCACGCTGTTCCGTGCCCCGTACTCCTCCGAGGCGGACGCCATCGACAACTACAGCTGGCCCGTCTACAAGAAGCTCGGCGAGGAGGGCTACACCAGCGTCTTCGTCGACACCGACAGCGACGACTGGAAGCGGCCGGGCGTCTCGAAGATCATCAAGTGGGCCACGCCGTCGAAGAGCAAGGGCGCCTCGGTCCTCTTCCACGACGCGGGCGGCGAGCGTTCGCAGACGGTCAAGGCGCTCGGGACGTACATCAAGAAGATGAAGGCGAAGGGCTACACCTTCACCACCATCAGCGGCGCGATCCGGCAGGGGAACGGCCAGGACGCCCAGAGCGGCCAGAACGCCCAGGCCGGCCAGAACGCCCAGAACAGTCAGCAGCCCGGCAGCGAGCAGGGCGGGCAGAGTGAGCAGAGCGAGCAGGCGGGCGGTCAGGCCCCCGGTGCCCAACAGGGCCAACAGCCGGGGCAGAACGGTCAGTTGGGGCAGTCGGGTGAAGCCGGAGGAGTCAACAGTCTCCAGGCCGCCCACCGCACCGCCACCGGCACCACCCTCTACGAAGGCAAGGCCCTCGTCGCGGCCGTCGCCGTCGCCGAGTGGACCGTACCGGGGCTCGCGGTCGGGCTCGCCGTTGTCGGCGTCGCCGTCATGGGCCGCTTCGGGATGATGCTGATCCTCGCCCGCAGGCACTACCGGCAGCGCAACAAACGCCGGTTCAGCTGGGGGCCGACGGTCACACAGCCCGTCAGCGTGATCGTGCCCGCGTACAACGAGAAGGAGTGCATAGCCAACACCCTTGAGTCGCTGGCGAAGAGCACCCATCCGATCGAGATCATCGTGGTGGACGACGGCTCGACGGACGACACGTCCCAGATCGCGCGCGATGCGGCACGGTCCTTCGGCATGACGAACGTCCGGGTCATCCGCCAGGAGAACGCGGGCAAGCCGGCCGCCCTCAACAACGGGGTCCGCAGCGCCAGTTACGACATCGTCGTGATGATGGACGGTGACACCGTCTTCGAGCCGGACGCCGTGCACCAGCTCGTCCAGCCCTTCGCGGACCCGGAGGTCGGCGCGGTCGCGGGCAACGCCAAGGTCGGCAACCGCAACACGATCATCGGCGCCTGGCAGCACATCGAGTACGTGATGGGCTTCAACCTCGACCGCCGCATGTACGACCTGCTGCGCTGCATGCCCACGATCCCGGGCGCGATCGGCGCGTTCCGCCGGGACGCCGTCCTGGAGGTCGGCGGCATGAGCGAGGACACCCTCGCCGAGGACACCGACATCACCATCGCGATGCACCGCGGCGGCTGGCGGGTCGTCTACCAGGAGCACGCCAGGGCCTGGACGGAGGCGCCCGCCTCGCTCAAGCAGCTGTGGTCACAGCGCTACCGCTGGTCGTACGGGACGATGCAGGCGCTGTGGAAGCACCGCAAGTCCCTTACGGACAAGGGTCCTTCGGGCCGCTTCGGCCGGGTCGGCATGCCACTGGTCGTCATCTTCCAGATCATCACGCCGGTCTTCGCCCCGCTCATCGACGTGTTCACCGCCTACTCGATGATCTTCATCGACTTCAAGGCCGCCCTGCTCGCCTGGCTGGCCGTCCTGGGCATCCAACTCGTCTGCGCGGCCTACGCGTTCCGGCTCGACCGGGAGAAGTACCGTTACCTGCTGATGATGCCGCTGCAGCAGCTCGCGTACCGGCAGATGATGTACCTCGTCCTCATCCACTCCTGCATCACCGCCCTCACCGGCGGCCGTCTGCGCTGGCAGAAGCTGAAGCGCACGGGCGAGGTCGGCACACCGGCGGGGGTCAGCTGATGAGTTGGGGGACGGACCAGCCGGGCTACCCGCCGGAACAACCGCCGGGCTATGGGTATGGGGACGGCTACGGGTCCGGCCGGCAGCAACAGCCGTACGGGCAGCCGCAGTACGGTGGCCGGCCGTATCCCCAGCAGTACGACGGCCACGACCAGCAGGGGTACGCGCCCGAGTACGTACCGGAGTACCCGCCTGCGGACTACTCGGCGTACCCCGCGCCGGAGCAGGTGCCGGGACAGCTGTCGGGCGACACGGCACAACTGCCGCCGGTGGAACCGGAGTTCGCGGCCACCACCGAGGCCGGGCTTCGCGGCCGGGAGTCGGAGCCCGAACCGGCCCCGGCCCCGGACGCACCGCCGAAGCCCGCAGGCCGCGACCGCTACTTCGACACCCTGCGCGCGGTCGCCCTGGTCCGCGTCGTCACGTACCACACCTTCGGCTGGGCCTGGGCGGGGATGGTCTTCCCCTCCATGGGGATCATGTTCGCGCTGGCCGGCACGCTGATGGCGAAGTCGCTGGAGCGGCCCGCCCTCAAGGTGATCAGGAGCCGGATCCGCCGGCTGCTGCCGCCCTTCTGGTTCTGGGGCTTCTTCGTCGTGACCGCGATGCTGATCCACGACTGGATGCCCGGCTGGCAGATCGTCTACTGGATCGTGCCGCTCGGCGATCCGCCGGGCAACGCGTGGGGCGAGCAGGCCTGGGAGATCCTCTGGTACCTGCGGACGTACCTCTGGTTCGTGCTGCTCTCGCCCCTTCTCCTGAGGGTGTTCCGGCTGGCCCCGGTCGCGGTGCTCGTTCTCTCCCTCGCCCCGATCCTGGTCGTCCACTTCCTGTGGGAGCCGCCGGACGACCGCTTCGGGAGCGCGCTCACCGACCTGGCCACCTTCCTCTTCTGCTGGATCCTCGGCTTCGCGCACCGCGACGGCGTCCTGCAACGGCTCAAGCCGTTCGCCGTTGTCGTCCTCTCGCTCGCCGCGATCGGCTACGGCGGCTGGTACGCCTTCACGCACCAGGCCGAGACGGGTTCGTACGACCTCGACGACATCCCGCTCGCGCAGGCCTTCTGGTCGGCGGGGTTCGTGACACTCCTGATGTACGCGAAGGCGCACTTCCGGATCGACTTCGCGGGGCTGGCCCGCTTCAAGCGCCTCGACCGGATCGTGACGATCTTCAACGCGCGTGCCGTGACCCTCTACCTCTGGCACGAGATCGCGCTGATCCTGGCCGTCCCGCTGATCGACCAGTTCTGGAACGTGCCGGCCTTCGAGACGTATCTGCCGCTGGAGAGCCAGTGGTTCATGTTCGGCATCGGCTGGATCCTCATCGCCGTGTTCATCCTGCTCTGCGGCTGGGTGGAGGACGTGGCGGCGAAGAAGAAGCCGAGGCTGCTGCCCTGACGGGCCCGCTGCTGCCCTGAGTCCCTTTCCCACGGGTCTCACGGCGGCGTTTTGACCGGCGTACGGGCCGGGTGCTGGAGAGTCACCCGGCCCGTACTGCCACAATGGGGGCGTGACCCGCGCATCCCTGAACAAGCAGCCGCACGAAGTCGCCTCGATGTTCGACGACGTGGCGGAACGCTACGACCTGACGAACGATGTCCTGTCGCTCGGCCAGGACCGGGTGTGGCGCAAGGAGGTCGCGAAGGCGGTCGACGCGCGGCCCGCGCAGAAGATCCTCGACCTCGCGGCAGGCACCGCCACCTCCTCGCTGCCGTTCGCGCGCACGGGTGCGTACGTCGTGCCGTGCGACTTCTCCCTCGGGATGCTGAAGGTCGGGAAGAAGAACCACCCCTGGCTGCCGCTCACCGCGGGCGACGCCACGAAGCTGCCGTTCAAGGACGACACCTTCGACGCGGTGACGATCTCCTTCGGCCTGCGGAACGTGCAGGACACGGACACCGCGCTGCGCGAGCTGTACCGGGTGACCAAGCCTGGCGGACGCGTCGTCATCTGCGAGTTCTCGCACCCGACCTGGGCGCCCTTCCGCACGGTCTACACCGAGTACCTGATGCGCGCCCTCCCGCCGGTGGCCCGCGCGGTCTCCTCCAACCCCGACGCGTACGTCTACCTCGCCGAGTCCATCCGCGACTGGCCCAACCAGCCGGCCCTCGCCGAACGTCTCACCAAGGCGGGTTGGTCGAAGGTGGCCTGGCGCAACCTGACGGGCGGAGTGGTGGCCCTGCACAGGGGCTACAAGCAAGCCCCGTGATCTATTAGGGGCGCGGGGAACTGCGCGGTCTTTTGGCTTTCAGGGCACGGGGAGCCTTCAGGGGCGCGGGGAACTGCGCAGTCCTTCGCCCGACACCACCTACCGCAGCACGGCAAACGGATCCCCCGGCTCATCGAGCTCCCGGTACAACCCTCCGGCCGGTGGCCCACCCCGTCGAGGCTCCCGCACGCCCGCCCCGCCACCGCCTTCCCCCTCGCCGAAGTCGAACCACACAGTGACGACCGCACCGCGAGCCACCTCGGACCCCGGCAACGGATACTGGCGTACGACGTAATCGACGACGGTCAGATGGAAGTCGGGCCGGTCGGGCGCGGCGAGCAGCACCCCACGCGCCTCGGCCGTCTCGCGCGCGTCCACGGCCATCAGACCGACGAGCCGCGGTACGCGCACTTCGGGTGTCTTGGGTGTTATGCGCACAGACGTCACCCCCAGCGGTACCGGCAGGGTAAGCCCTGCCGAGCCGTGCCGGAAGGTGTCGGAAAGCCCGGCCGAACGGCCCCGGCAGCCCCCGGAATCCGGGCGGGACCCGGACCGGAACGCGGCGGGAGCCTGGCCGGAAACCGTCAGAGAGCCAGTCGGTAGCAGTGCCCCAGCTGGTCCGACGTCTTCGTCGTGAACGTCTCGGCGAGTTCCATGCCGAGGCGTCTGGTCACCGCGATCGAGCGCTCGTTGCGGGAGTTCACCATGGCGACCACGCTGGGCACGCCCGTCGCGCGCACCCTCTCCAGGGTGATCCGCGCGGCCGCGGTGACGTACCCCTTGCCCCAGTGCTTGCGCCCGAGCCGCCAGCCGATCTCGATCTCGCCCTTCGGCCCCCACTCGCGCGGCCACGGCTGGGCGCCGGTGAAGCCGATGACCTGGCCCTCCTCGTCGAGCATGGTCCAGAAGCAGAATCCGTACTCGGCGTCGTGCCGGCGCTGCCGGGCGGTCAGCTCCTCGTAGAAGGACAGCTCGGCCGGCTTTCCGCCGTGGAACTCCATCACGTCCGGGTCGGCGAAGACCCGGTGCCAGGCGAACGCGTCCTCGTCGGTCGGGACGCGCAGGTGTACCACGGGGAGAGCTCGGTTCACGGGGCAGCCCTTCAGCCAGGTGATCAGTACCGCTGCATAGACTGCCCATGTCCCGTGCCCCTCAGCACGCGGATTTCGAGACTTCGCACTTCGAGACCTAGCGCCTTCGAGACTTGGGGAGAACCCGTCGTGACCGAGTCCCAGCCCCTCTCCGAACACACCGCCGATGTGATCGTCGTCGGGGCCGGGCCAGCCGGTTCCACCACCGCCTACTACTTGGCCAAGGCCGGACTGGACGTCCTGCTCCTCGAAAAGACCGCGTTCCCGCGGGAGAAGGTGTGCGGTGACGGGCTGACACCGCGCGCCACCAAACAGCTCGTCTCCATGGGAATCGACATCTCGGAGGAGGCGGGCTGGCTCCGGAACAAGGGGCTCCGCATCATCGGCGGAGGCGTCCGCCTCCAGCTGGACTGGCCGGATCTCGCCGCCTACCCCGACTACGGACTCGTACGGAAGCGGGACGACTTCGACGAGCAGCTGGCCCGGCAGGCGCAGAAGGCGGGCGCGCGGCTGCACGAGCGCTGCAATGTCGGTGCCCCGATCATCGACGACCGCACGGGCCGGATCACCGGCGTGCACGCGAAGCTCGGCGACGCCGACTCCAAGGAGAAGCGCGAGGTCACCTTCCACGCGCCCCTCGTGGTCGCCGCCGACGGCAACTCGACCCGGCTGTCGCTGGCGATGGGCCTGCACCGCCGCGAGGACCGTCCGATGGGCGTCGCGGTCCGTACGTACTTCACGTCCCCGCGCCACGACGACGACTATCTGGAGTCGTGGCTGGAACTGTGGGACAAGCGCGGCCCGGGCGAGGACCGGCTGCTGCCCGGCTACGGCTGGATCTTCGGCATGGGCGACGGCACGTCGAACGTGGGCCTGGGCGTCCTCAACACCACGTCCTCCTTCAAGGAGCTGGACTGGCGCGAGGTCCTCAAGGCCTGGTGTGCCTCGATGCCGGAGGACTGGGGCTACACCCCGGAGAACATGACGATCCCGATCCGGGGCGCGGCTCTCCCGATGGCCTTCAACCGCCAGCCCCACTACACGAAGGGCCTGTTGCTCGTCGGTGACGCGGGCGGCATGGTGAACCCCTTCAACGGCGAGGGCATCGCGTACGCCATGGAGTCCGGCCAGATCGCCGCCGACGTCATCGTCCAGGCGCACGCCCGCGCGACCCCCGCCCAGCGCGAACTCGCCCTCCAGCGCTACCCGAAGGTCCTCAAGGACACCTACGGCGGCTACTACACGCTGGGCCGCGCCTTCGTGAAGCTCATCGGCAACCCGAAGGTCATGAAGATCGCCACGCAGCGGGGTCTCACGCACCCCATTCTGATGAAGTTCACGCTGAAGATGCTGGCCAACCTGACCGACCCGACGGGCGGCGACGCGATGGACCGCATCATCAACGGCCTCTCCAAGGTGGCCCCGAAGGCCTAGCTACGGGTGGGGCCGCTGAGGCACGGCTGAGGGCCGCTCCCCGTGGTGGGGGAGCGGCCCTTCAATGTGCGTGGCCGGGGCCCGGAGAAGCCCGGTCAGGGGCCGGGAAGGCGTGACCGAGGTCAGAGGACGCGTACCGCGCCGCTCGCCGGGTAGCCCGACAGGTCCTGGATGACGACACCCTTCGAGGGGTTCGCGGCGTCCAGGTACTGGCCGCCACCGATGTAGACACCCGTGTGGTACGCCGAGCCCGCGCCACCCCAGTACAGGATGTCGCCGACCTGGATGTTGGACAGCGAGACCGGGGTGCCGGACACGGACTGGTCCTGGGAGACGCGCGGCAGGTCCACGCCGACCTGCTTGAACGCGGCCTGTACCAGGCTGGAGCAGTCCCACGCGTTGGGGCCGGTGGCGCCCATGACGTAGGCGTCGCCGAGCTGCGCCTTGAGGAAGTTGATGACCGTGCCGACGTTGCCGCTCGCGGGGGCGGGGACGTCACTGTCGGCCGACGTCGAGGTGAGCGTGGTCCGCGCGGAGGACCGGTTGGCGCGCTCGGCGGCGGCCTTGCGGGCGTCCTCGGCCTTCTGCTTGGCCTCCGCCTTCTTCTTGGCGTCGGCGAGGTCGGCCTTGGCCTGCTTGGCGGCCTTGGCGGCGGCGGCGTCGCGCTCGGCGCGCAGCTGGTAGTCGGCCGCGGCCTGCTGGGTGACCTCCGCGGACTCGGCGACCTGGGCGGTCATGTCGGCCGTGAGCGTGGGCAGCTCGATGGTCTGGGTCACCGGCTCGGCAGCGTTCGCCGATCCGGCCGCACCGGCCACTGCCAGGGTGCTGAGGACGCCACCGGCAACTCCGGCGCGCATCGCGAGCGCCGAGCTGCTGCGAGGCCGGGGTTTCCGGTGGCTGCGTATGTGAGCGGTGTGGGACATAGGGACAACCGGTATCAGGGGCTCCTCCATACCTTCAAGAAACGTGTGGTGCGCCACAGTTGTTCAATGGGCCGTCCGAATCCCGGGCGTGGCGTTCCTTATTGACGCCGTAACGGGCATTGCGGACACTGCCCGCGAAGCCTGTGATCACGGCCTTTCAGCGTTACGCCCGAATTGCCCGCGACCTACCACTCGTTGGAGCGGTTGGCCAAGCCCGGTTGTTTCCCGGCCGTTACCAATGTGACGCAGGTCACGGAACGGCTGCCCCTGTGGCGGTGTCGCGCGCGTGAGACGGGGGAGCCGTGGAGGTCGGGCCGGCGACCCGTTCCGCTCGTGAACGGATGCACGCGCGACGCACGCGGCCGGGTCGTCCACACCGGGCACTCCAACTCCCCCCGAAGTGTGAACGAGTTCCTCTATCAAGCACCGATGTCCAACACCAATTTGCCTTGGATCTCGCGGCCTTGATAGTGCGCCGAAGCCCGGACCAGCGACGACGGGCGAAAATGTCACCTCTGGTGATCACTCGGACGCTTCTCGTACGAAGATCGGCACTCATCCGACTTCATGATCCTTCGCTGGGTGGTGGAGATCACAAAGACGTTGTCGTACCCCGTGTCGCAGATCACAGACCCACAGGCATAAGATGCGGGGCAGTTGGGCTTGTGACCTGCTTCACATGTACGCGATCTTCGTGGAGCCGCACGGAGCTCGTGGACCTCATGAGGTTCATGGGGCGTGCGAGGCAGGGAGCGACGCCTGATGCAACCGCCAGCAGTCAATGCCGACTGAGAGGAGCGAGGAGCGGTGAACGCGTATGCGCCCATCCTCGTACTGGGAGCCCTCGGAGCAGGCTTTGCGATCTTCTCCGTGGTCATGGCCACGCTTATCGGTCCAAAGCGATACAACCGGGCCAAGCTCGAAGCCTACGAGTGCGGTATCGAGCCGACCCCCACGCCGGCAGGCGGCGGGCGGTTCCCCATCAAGTACTACCTGACGGCGATGCTCTTCATCATTTTCGATATCGAGATCGTCTTCCTCTATCCCTGGGCCGTCACGTTCGACGCACTCGGGGTTTTCGGGCTCGTGGAGATGCTGCTCTTCGTGCTCACCGTCTTCGTCGCGTACGCGTACGTGTGGCGGCGAGGCGGCCTGGAATGGGACTGAAACCCGCATGGGACTGACCCCCGCAAGGGACTGAGCCCCGTATAGGGGACAGAGGAGCCACTGAGCATGGGACTCGAAGAAAAGCTGCCGAGCGGCTTCCTGCTGACCACCGTCGAGCAGGCCGCGGGATGGGTGCGCAAGTCGTCCGTCTTCCCCGCCACGTTCGGCCTCGCCTGCTGCGCCATCGAGATGATGACGACGGGCGCGGGCCGCTACGACCTGGCGCGCTTCGGCATGGAGGTCTTCCGCGGCTCGCCGCGCCAGGCCGACCTGATGATCGTCGCCGGACGCGTCAGCCAGAAGATGGCGCCGGTCCTGAGGCAGGTCTACGACCAGATGCCGAACCCCAAGTGGGTGATCTCCATGGGGGTTTGCGCCTCGTCGGGCGGCATGTTCAACAACTACGCGATCGTGCAGGGCGTCGACCACATCGTTCCTGTCGACATCTATCTGCCCGGCTGTCCGCCCCGGCCCGAGATGCTGATGGACGCGATTCTCAAGCTCCACCAGAAGATCCAGTCCTCGAAGCTCGGCGTGAACGCCGAGGAGGCGGCCCGCGAGGCGGAGGAAGCGGCGCTCAAGGCGCTCCCCACCATCGAGATGAAGGGCCTGCTGCGGTGAGCGACGCGAACGGCAACGGGGTGAACCCCGAGAAGGACCTCGGCGCCTCCAACCTCCCGGGCCAGCGCGGCGACGGCGGCGAGGAGATCCGCGTCCAGCGCGGCATGTTCGGCGCCAACAACGGCGGGGACACCTCCGGCTACGGCGGCCTGGTCCGCTCGGTCCGGCTGCCGGGACCGGCCTCCCGCCCGTACGGCGGCTGGTTCGACGAGGTCGCCGACGAGCTCGAAGGCGCCCTGGAGGAACAGGGTCTCGTCCCCGAGAACGCGATCGAGAAGACGATCGTCGACCGCGACGAGATGACCTTCCACATCGACCGCGAGCACCTGCTCCAGGTCGCCCAGACCCTGCGCGACGACCCGGCCCTGCGCTTCGAGCTCTGCACCGGAGTGAGCGGAGTCCACTACCCGCAGGACAAGGGCCGCGAGCTGCACGCCGTCTACCACCTGCGCTCGATCACCCACAACCGGCTGATCCGCCTGGAGGTCAGCGCCCCGGACAGCGAACCGCGCATCCCGTCCCTCGTCACGGTCTATCCGACGAACGACTGGCACGAGCGCGAGACGTACGACTTCTTCGGCATCGTCTTCGAGGGCCACCCGGCACTCACGCGGATCATGATGCCGGACGACTGGCAGGGCTTTCCGCAGCGCAAGGACTATCCCCTCGGCGGCATCCCCGTCGAGTACAAGGGCGCCCAGATCCCGGCTCCGGACCAGCGGAGGTCGTACTCATGAGCACGTCGCACGCATCTGCCGCCTCGGCGCGCGAGACCACCGAGGGCACCGTCTACACGGTCACCGGCGGCGACTGGGACGAGGTCGTCCAGACCGCGGCCAAGGCCGACGACGAGCGCATCGTCGTCAACATGGGCCCCCAGCACCCGTCCACGCACGGTGTGCTCCGGCTCATCCTGGAGATCGACGGCGAGACGGTCACCGAGGCCCGCTGCGGCATCGGCTATCTGCACACCGGCATCGAGAAGAACCTCGAATTCCGTACGTGGACACAGGGCACGACCTTCGTGACGCGCATGGACTACCTGACGTCGTTCTTCAACGAGACCGCGTACTGCCTGGCCGTCGAGAAGCTCCTCGGCATCGAGGACCAGATCCCGGACCGCGCCACGATCATCCGGGTGCTCCTGATGGAGCTGAACCGGCTCTCCTCGCACCTGGTGTGCATCGCCACCGGCGGCATGGAGCTCGGCGCCACCACGATCATGATCTACGGCTTCCGTGACCGTGAGCTCATCCTCGACATCTACGAGCTGATCACCGGCCTGCGCATGAACCACGCGTACATCCGGCCCGGCGGCCTCGCCCAGGACCTGCCGCCCGGCGCGGTGGACCAGATCCGCGAGTTCGTGAAGAAGATGCAGAAGAACCTTCCCGAGTACGACAAGCTCGCCACCGGGAACCCCATCTTCAAGGCCCGTATGCAGGGCATCGGCCATCTCGACCTGGCCGGCTGCATGGCCCTCGGCGCCACGGGCCCGGTCCTCCGCTCGGCCGGCCTGCCGCACGACCTGCGCAAGGCGCAGCCGTACTGCGGCTACGAGACGTACGACTTCGACGTCCCGACCACCGACACCTGCGACGCGTACGGGCGCT
Source organism: Streptomyces phaeochromogenes (assembly GCF_001418655.1). Lineage (GTDB taxonomy): Bacteria > Actinomycetota > Actinomycetes > Streptomycetales > Streptomycetaceae > Streptomyces > Streptomyces phaeochromogenes. The sequence goes on from NZ_LIQZ01000025.1 coordinate 30,202, forward strand.
TCCTGATCCGTCTCGAAGAGATGCGCCAGTCGCTGCGGATCGTCGAGCAGTGCCTGGACCGGCTGCAGCCCGGCCCGGTCATGGTCACCGACAAGAAGATCGCCTGGCCCGCCCAGCTCGCGCTCGGCCCCGACGGACTCGGCAACTCGCTCGACCACATCAAGCAGATCATGGGCACCTCCATGGAGGCCCTGATCCACCACTTCAAGCTGGTGACCGAGGGGTTCCGCGTGCCGCCGGGACAGGCGTACGCGGCCGTCGAGTCGCCCAAGGGCGAACTCGGGGTGCACGCCGTGTCCGACGGAGGCACCCGCCCCTACCGGGTCCACTACCGGGACCCGTCCTTCACCAATCTGCAGGCCATGGCGGCGATGTGCGAGGGCGGCCAGATCGCCGACGTCATCGTCGCCGTCGCGTCCATCGACCCCGTGATGGGAGGCGTCGACCGGTGACCACGACCCCCGAGGGCGTCAGCCTGGGCATGCCCCAACTGCCCGCGCCCGACTACCCGGACGACGTTCGAGCCAGGCTGGAGGCGGACGCGCGCGAGATCATCGCCCGCTACCCGGACTCCCGGTCCGCCCTCCTGCCGTTGCTGCATCTCGTGCAGTCGGAGGAGGGCCATGTCACGCGCACCGGACAGCGGTTCTGCGCGGAGATGCTCGACCTGACCACGGCCGAGGTCACCGCCGTCGCGACCTTCTACTCGATGTACCGGCGCAAGCCGAGCGGTGACTACCAGGTGGGCGTCTGCACCAACACCCTGTGCGCGGTCATGGGCGGCGACGCGATCTTCGAGTCCCTGCAGGACCACCTCGGTGTCGGCAACGGCGAGACCACCGGTGACGGCAAGGTCACCCTGGAGCACATCGAGTGCAACGCGGCCTGTGACTTCGCGCCGGTCGTGATGGTCAACTGGGAGTTCTTCGACAACCAGACCGTGGCGAGCGCGAAGCGCCTCGTCGACGACCTGCGCGCGGGAACACAGGTCGAGCCGACGCGCGGTGCCCCCCTGTGCACGTTCAAGGACACCGCCCGCATCCTGGCGGGCTTCCCCGACGAGCGTGAGGGCGCGGTAGAGGCGAGCGGCGGCGCGGGCCCCGCCTCGCTGATCGGCCTCCGGCTGGCCAAGGGGGAGACGGGCCCCGCGCGCGTGGTGCATCCGCGAGGGTCCGGCGCTCCCCAGGACGAGCCGCCGCACGACCCGTCCCCGTCCGAGCACCTCAGTTCGCACGACGCACCGCAGGACACGTCGGCCTCCGACCCGTCCCACCCGGCCGGGCCCGCTGCCGAGGAGGGGGAGTGATGACCTTGTCCACTCAATACGGGGGCACCTCCCAGCCGGAGACCGGCGGAGAAACGAGCCCCGAGAAGCTGCTCTCACCGGTGCTGTCCGCCTTCTGGGACGAGGACAAGTCCTGGTCGCTGGACGTGTACCGGAGGCACGACGGGTACGAGGGCCTGCGCAAGGCGCTCGCGATGTCGCCGGACGACCTCATCGCGTATGTGAAGGACTCCGGTCTGCGCGGCCGTGGCGGCGCGGGATTCCCCACCGGAATGAAGTGGCAGTTCATTCCCCAGGGTGATGGAAAGCCTCACTATCTAGTTGTCAACGCCGACGAATCAGAGCCGGGCACTTGTAAGGACATCCCGCTTCTCTTCGCGAACCCGCACAGCCTCATTGAGGGCATTGTCATCGCCTGTTATGCGATCCGGTCGTCGCATGCCTTCATTTATCTTCGCGGTGAAGTCGTCCCCGTGCTCAGGCGGTTGCACGAGGCCGTCCGCGAGGCCTATGCGGCGGGCTACCTCGGCGAGAACATCCTGGGCAGCGGACTGGATCTCCAGCTCACCGTGCACGCGGGCGCGGGCGCGTACATCTGCGGTGAGGAGACCGCGCTGCTCGACTCGCTCGAAGGCCGCCGTGGACAGCCGCGACTTCGTCCCCCTTTCCCTGCCGTCGCGGGCCTCTATGCCTGTCCGACTGTTGTGAACAACGTCGAGTCCATCGCGTCGGTTCCCGCGATTCTCCACAAGGGCAAAGAATGGTTCCGGTCGATGGGAAGCGAGAAGTCCCCGGGCTTCACGCTCTACTCCCTCAGCGGCCATGTCACCAGCCCCGGCCAGTACGAGGCCCCGCTCGGCATCACACTCCGTCAGCTCCTCGACATGAGCGGCGGCATCCGGAAGGGACACCGCCTCAAGTTCTGGACGCCGGGCGGCTCCTCGACCCCGATGTTCACCGACGAGCACCTCGACGTCCCTCTTGACTACGAAGGAGTGGGCGCCGCGGGTTCCATGCTCGGCACAAAAGCACTCCAGTGCTTCGACGAGACGACCTGTGTCGTCCGTGCCGTCACGCGGTGGACCGAGTTCTACGCCCACGAGTCCTGCGGCAAGTGCACGCCCTGCCGCGAAGGGACGTACTGGCTCGTGCAGTTGCTGCGCGACATCGAGGCCGGCAAGGGCGTCATGTCCGACCTCGACAAGCTGAACGACATCGCCGACAACATCAACGGCAAGTCCTTCTGCGCCCTCGGCGACGGTGCCGCCTCGCCGATCTTCTCCTCGCTCAAGTACTTCCGCGCGGAGTACGAGGAGCACATCAACGGCCGGGGCTGCCCCTTCGACCCCGCCAAGTCGACGGCCTGGGCCGACAAGGAAAAGCACACGGAGGTGAACGCATGACGGTAACCACGAGCGCTCCCTCCGGAGGCGGGGAGGCTGCGGTTCCGCCGGAGGATCTCGTCTCGCTGACCATCGACGGCGTCGAGATCAGCGTGCCCAAGGGCACCCTGGTCATCCGCGCGGCCGAACAGCTCGGCATCGAGATCCCCCGCTTCTGCGACCATCCGCTCCTCGACCCGGCCGGCGCCTGCCGTCAGTGCATCGTCGAGGTCGAGGGCCAGCGCAAGCCCATGGCGTCCTGCACGATCACCTGCACGGACGGGATGGTCGTCAAGACCCACCTCACCTCTCCTGTCGCCGAGAAGGCCCAGAAGGGTGTGATGGAGCTCCTGCTCATCAACCACCCGCTGGACTGCCCGGTCTGCGACAAGGGCGGCGAGTGCCCCCTGCAGAACCAGGCCATGTCGCACGGCTACTCCGAGTCCCGCTTCGAGGGCAAGAAGCGCACGTACGAGAAGCCCGTCCCGATCTCCGCCCAGGTGCTGCTGGACCGCGAGCGGTGTGTGCTGTGCGCCCGCTGCACCCGGTTCTCCAACCAGATCGCGGGCGACCCGATGATCGAGCTGATCGAGCGGGGCGCGCTCCAGCAGGTCGGCACCGGTGAGGGCGACCCCTTCGAGTCGTACTTCTCCGGGAACACGATCCAGATCTGCCCGGTCGGCGCGCTGACCTCGGCGGCGTACCGCTTCCGCTCCCGGCCGTTCGACCTCGTCTCGTCGCACTCGGTGTGCGAGCACTGCTCCGGCGGCTGCGCGACCCGCACCGACCACCGGCGCGGCAAGGTCATGCGGCGCCTCGCCTCCCCGGACCCCGAGGTCAACGAGGAGTGGCTCTGCGACAAGGGGCGGTTCGGCTTCCGGTACGCCCAGCAGCGGGACCGGCTGCAGACGCCCCTGGTACGCGGCGAGTCCGGTGAGCTGGAGCCCGCTTCCTGGCCGGAGGCCCTGGAGGCCGCGGCACAGGGGCTGCTTGCCGCCCGCTCCCGGGCCGGTGTCCTGACCGGCGGCCGGCTGACCGTCGAGGACGCCTACGCGTACAGCAAGTTCGCGCGCGTGGCCCTCGACACGAACGACATCGACTTCCGCGCGCGCGTGCACAGCGGCGAGGAGGCCGACTTCCTGGCCGCCCGGGTCGCCGGACGCGGACGGGACCTCGACGGTACGGGCGTCACGTACACCGCACTGGAGAAGGCCCCCGCCGTCCTGCTCGCCGGATTCGAGTCCGAGGAGGAGGCGCCCGGTGTCTTCCTGAGGCTGCGCAAGGCCTGGCGGGGACACGGGCAGAAGACCTTCTCACTGGCCACTCACGCCACCCGCGGCCTGGACAAGGCGGGCGGCACGCTGCTGCCGGCCGCCCCCGGCACCGAGACCGAGTGGCTGGACGCGCTCGCCTCCGGGGCCGGCCTGGAGGGCGACGGGGCGAAGGCCGCCGAGGCGCTGCGCACCGAGGGCGCCGTGATCGTCGTCGGCGAGCGGCTGGCCGCCGTGGCCGGCGGCCTCACCGCCGCCGTCCGGGCCTCCACCGCGACCGGCGCCCAGCTGGTGTGGATCCCGCGCCGGGCCGGGGAGCGCGGCGCGATCGAGGCGGGGGCGCTGCCCTCGCTGCTGCCCGGCGGACGCCCGGCCACCGACCCGCGCGCGCGGGACGAGGTCACGCTGGCCTGGGGAATCGCCTCGCTGCCGCACCGCCACGGCCGCGACACCGGACAGATCGTCGAGGCCGCCGCCACCGGGGAGCTCTCCGCACTCGTCGTCGCGGGCGTGGAGGTCGCCGACCTTCCCGATCCGGCACGCGCGCGTGAAGCACTTTCCGCGGTGGGCTTCCTGGTGTCGCTCGAACTGCGCCCCAGTGAGGTCACCGGGCTCGCGGACGTCGTCTTCCCGGTGGCCGCGGTCGCCGAGAAGGCGGGCACCTTCCTCAACTGGGAAGGCCGCGTACGCCTCTTCGAGTCCGCGCTCAAGCCCGAGCAGATGACCCGCCGGGTGTCGCCCACCGACGGGCGCGTCCTGCAGATGCTGGCCGACGCCATGGACGTACACCTGGGGCTGCCGGACCTGCGCACCGCGCGCGTGGAGCTGGACTCGCTCGGCACCTGGGACGGGGCGCGGGCCACCGAACCCGTGGAGACCGCGGCCGTGCTGCCGCGGCCTGCCGCGGGGGAGGCCGTGCTCGCCGGGCACCGGTTGCTGCTCGACCAGGGCCGTCTCCAGGAGGGCGACGAGGCACTCGCCGGGACGCGGCATGCCGCACACGCGCGCGTGTCGGCCGCCACGGCCGCCGAGGCGGGCGTCAAGAACGGCGACCTGCTCGCCGTGACCGGCCCCTCCGGAGTGGTCGAACTTCCGCTGCAGATCACGGAGATGCCCGACCGCGTGGTCTGGCTCCCGCTGAACTCCGCCGGGGGAGGCGTCGCCTCGGACACGGGCGCGCTGCCCGGCGCACTCGTCCGCATCGGCCCGGCGACGCTCGCCGCCGAGACCCCCAAGGAGGTGGAGGCATGACCGGAAACCTCGCCGCGCCCGTGTACCTGGCCGCGGAGGACCTCTCCATGTTCGGCCGCGACCCCTGGTGGCTCGTCGTCATCAAGGCGGTCTTCTGCTTCGCCTTCCTGATGATCACCGTGCTGTTCTCCATCGTGTGGGAGCGCAAGGTCGTCGCCTGGATGCAGCTGCGCATCGGCCCCAACCGGCACGGCCCCTGGGGCATGCTCCAGTCGCTCGCCGACGGCATCAAGCTGATGCTCAAGGAAGACCTGATCGTCAAGCGCGCCGACAAGGTCGTCTACATCCTGGCGCCCATCGTGGCCGCGATCCCGGCCTTCATGGCGATCGCCGTGATCCCCTTCGGGCCGGCCGACAACCAGATCTCGATCTTCGGCCAGCGCACCACGATGCAGCTCACCGACCTCCCGATCGCGATGCTCTACATCCTCGCGGTCGCCTCGGTGGGCATCTACGGGATCGTGCTCGCGGGCTGGTCCTCCGGGTCGACGTATCCGCTCCTCGGCGGCCTGCGCTCCTGCGCGCAGATGATCTCGTACGAGATCGCCATGGGCGCCGCGTTCGCGTCGGTGTTCCTGTACTCCGGCTCGATGTCGACCTCGGAGATCGTCGCCCAGCAGCAGGACCGCTGGTACATCATCCTGCTGCCGGTGTCGTTCCTGATCTACATCGTGACGATGGTCGGCGAGACCAACCGCGCCCCCTTCGACATGCCGGAGTCCGAGGGCGACCTGGTCGGCGGCTTCAACACCGAGTACTCGTCCATCAAGTTCGCGCTGTTCATGCTCGCCGAGTACGTGAACATGGTGACCGTCTCGGCGGTCTCCGTGACGCTCTTCCTGGGCGGCTGGCGGGCTCCCTGGCCGGTCAGCACCTTCTGGGAGGGCGCGAACCACGGCTGGTGGCCGATGCTCTGGTTCGTCATCAAGGTGCAGCTGCTGCTGTTCTTCTTCATCTGGCTGCGCGGCACGCTGCCCCGCGTCCGCTACGACCAGCTGATGAAGCTCGGCTGGAAGGTCCTCATTCCGGTCTCCGTGGTCTGGCTGATGTGCGTCGCGACCGTACGGACCCTGCGGAACGAGAACTACGACTTCGCCGACATCGCCCTGTACGTGGCGGGCGCGGTCCTTGTCCTGCTGTTGCTGTCCTTCATCGCCGACATGTACCGCGACCGGAAGGACGCCCAGGAGACGCCGGAAGAACCCGTTGCCTTCGACCCGATGGCGGGCGGATTCCCCGTACCGCCGCTGCCCGGACAGGAGCTGCCGCCGGTGCCCCGGCGACGCCCGCGCCGGGAGCGGGAGTTGATTGTCAGTGGTGGCGTGAATACTGACAGTGACGGAACCGATGGACCTCGTGACGGAAAGGAGGCGTCCGATGGCTGATGAGCAGAAGGAGACCAAACCCGGTTTCCAGAATCCCGTCGCAGGCTTCGGCGTGACCTTCAAGGCCATGTTCAAGAAGCGGCTGACCGAGCAGTATCCGGAACAGCAGAAGACCACCGCCCCGCGGTTCCACGGCCGGCACCAGCTCAACCGCCATCCGGACGGCCTGGAGAAGTGCATCGGCTGCGAGCTGTGTGCCTGGGCCTGTCCCGCGGACGCCATCTATGTGGAGGGCGCGGAGAACACCGAGGAGGAGCGCTACTCCCCGGGCGAGCGGTACGGCCGCGTCTACCAGATCAACTACGCCCGCTGCATCCTGTGCGGCCTGTGCATCGAGGCGTGCCCCACGCGCGCGCTGACGATGACCAACGAGTTCGAGCTGGCCGACAGCAGCCGCGCCAACCTCATCTACACCAAGGAGCAGCTGCTCGCCGGTCTTGAGGAGGGCATGGTCGAGTCACCGCACTCGATCTTCCCGGGCATGGACGAGGGCGACTACTACCGGGGCCTGGTCACGGAGGCCGCCCCCGGCACGGTGCCCCAGGTGGCCGTCTCCAAGGGAGAGAAGCCCGAGGAAGAGGGGGCGGACGCATGAGCGCGCAACTCGCCGCCCACTCCACCTCCCTCGCGGCCTACTCGACGTCCACCGGCGAGGCCTTCCAGTTCTGGATCCTCGGCACCGTCGCCGTGATCGGCGCCCTGTGCACCGTCTTCATGAAGAAGGCCGTGCACAGCGCGCTCTGCCTCGCCGGGACCATGATCATCCTGGCGGTGTTCTACCTCGCCAACGGCGCCTACTTCCTGGGCATCGTCCAGGTCGTCGTCTACACCGGCGCGATCATGATGCTGTTCCTCTTCGTGGTCATGCTCGTCGGTGTCACCGCGGCCGACTCCCTGAAGGAGACCATCAAGGGCCAGCGCTGGCTGGCCCTCCTGTGCGGCCTCGGCTTCGGGATCCTGCTCTGCGCGGGCATCGGCAACGCGTCGCTGTCGGAGTTCAACGGCCTGGCCCAGGCCAACTCCGGTGGCAACGTGGAGGGTCTGGCGGCCCTGATCTTCACGAAGTACGTCTTCGCCTTCGAGATCACCGGCGCCCTGCTCATCACGGCCGCCGTCGGCGCCATGGTGCTCACCCACCGCGAGCGCACCGAACGGGCCAAGACCCAGCGCGAACTGGCCGAGGAGCGCGTGCGGGCGAACAAGCAACTCCCGCCCCTGCCCGCCCCCGGCGTCTACGCCCGGCACAACGCGGTGGACATCGCCGGCCTCCTGCCGGACGGCACCCCGTCCGAGCTCACGGTCATCAAGACACTGCGTGACCGCGGCCAGATCCGTGACGTGTCGAACGAGGCGATCAAGGACCTCAAGGCGCTGGAGCAGCGCTCCGAGGAGCGGCTCGGCCGCGAAGAGCGGGAAGAGGAGGCCGCGAAGTGAACCCCGTCAACTACCTCTACCTCGCCGCCCTGTTGTTCACGATCGGCGCCACCGGCGTCCTGATCAGGCGTAACGCGATCGTGGTGTTCATGTGCATCGAGCTGATGCTCAACGCCTGCAACCTCGCGTTCGTCGCCTTCTCCCGGATGCACGGCAATCTCGACGGCCAGATCATCGCCTTCTTCACGATGGTCGTCGCCGCCGCGGAGGTCGTGGTCGGGCTCGCGATCATCGTGTCGCTGTTCCGTTCCCGCCACTCGGCCTCGGTCGACGACGCCAGCCTGATGAAGCTGTAAGGGGTCGCTGAATCGTGGAGAACCTGATTGCGCTGCTTGTGGCGGCGCCTCTGCTCGGAGCGGCCGTACTGCTGTGCGGCGGCCGGCGACTGGACGCCGTCGGCCACCTGATCGGTACGGCTCTCGCGTCCGTCTCCTTCGTGATCGGCGCGATCCTCTTCGCCGACATGCTGGGGAAGGACGCCGAACACCGGGCCATGGCCCAGCACCTGTTCAGCTGGATCCCCGTAGAGGGCTTCCAGGCTGACGTGGCCTTCCAGCTCGACCAGTTGTCGATGACGTTCGTGCTGCTGATCACGGGCGTCGGCTCGCTGATCCACCTGTACTCGATCGGGTACATGGAGCACGACGAGCGGCGCCGCCGCTTCTTCGGCTATCTGAACCTGTTCCTCGCGGCGATGCTGCTGCTCGTCCTCGCGGACAACTACCTGCTGCTGTACGTCGGCTGGGAGGGCGTCGGCCTCGCCTCGTACCTCCTGATCGGCTTCTGGCAGCACAAGCCCAGCGCCGCCACCGCCGCGAAGAAGGCCTTCCTGGTCAACCGCGTCGGCGACATGGGCCTGTCGATCGCGATCATGCTGATGTTCACCACCTTCGGGACCTTCGCCTTCGGGCCGGTCCTGGAGGCCACCGGTGAGACCGGCGAGGGCAAGCTGACCGCCATCGCCCTGATGCTGCTGCTCGCCGCCTGCGGCAAGTCCGCCCAGGTGCCGCTGCAGTCCTGGCTCGGGGACGCGATGGAGGGCCCGACCCCGGTCTCGGCCCTCATCCACGCCGCGACCATGGTGACCGCGGGCGTGTACCTGATCGTCCGCTCCGCCGACATCTTCAACGCGGCGCCGGATGCCCAGCTCGTGACCACCGTGGTCGGAGCGGTCACGCTCCTCTTCGGTGCGATCGTCGGTTGCGCCAAGGACGACATCAAGAAGGCGCTCGCCGGTTCGACGATGTCGCAGATCGGCTACATGATCCTCGCGGCGGGCCTCGGCCCCATCGGCTACGTCTTCGCGATCATGCACCTGGTGACGCACGGCTTCTTCAAGGCCGGGCTCTTCCTCGGCGCCGGTTCGGTCATGCACGGCATGAACGACGAGGTCGACATGAGGAAGTACGGCGGCCTCAGGAAGTACATGCCGGTCACCTTCGTGACGTTCGGTCTCGGTTACCTGGCCATCATCGGCTTCCCGGGCCTGTCCGGCTTCTTCTCCAAGGACAAGATCATCGAGGCGGCCTTCGCCAAGGGCGGCACCGAGGGCTGGATCCTCGGCAGCGTGGCCCTGCTCGGCGCGGCCATCACCGCGTACTACATGACGCGCGTGATGCTGATGACCTTCTTCGGAGAGAAGCGCTGGCAGCCCGACGAGAACGGCCACGAGCCGCACCCGCACGAGTCCCCCAGGTCCATGACGATCCCGATGATCGTGCTGGCCTTCGGATCGGTCTTCGCGGGCGGGTTCTTCAGCATCGGCGACCGCTTCGTGCACTGGCTGGAGCCCGTCACCGAGCACGCGCACGGCCACCCGCCGGTCAGCGCGACGACGGTCACGCTCGCCACCATGGTCGTGCTCGTCATCGGCGTCGCTCTCGCCTACGTCCAGTACGGGCGCCGTCCCGTCCCGGTGGTCGCCCCGCGCGGCTCCGTGCTCACCCGGGCCGCCCGGCGCGACCTCCTCCAGGACGACTTCAACCACGTCGTCCTCGTACGCGGCGGAGAGCACCTCACGCGCTCCCTCGTGTACGTCGACCACACCCTGGTCGACGGGGTCGTCAACGGCACGGCGGCCTCGATGGGCGGCCTCTCCGGACGGCTCCGCAAGCTGCAGAACGGCTATGCGCGGTCGTACGCGGTCTCCATGTTCGGCGGTGCTGCGATCCTCATCGCCGCGACCCTGTTGATGAGGGCGGTCTGATACCGATGTCCTTTCCTCTGCTGACAGCGACGGCGGTGCTCCCGGCGATCGGGGCCATCGCCACGGCCGCCGTGCCGGCCGCGCGCCGCACCGCCGCCAAGTGGCTGGCGCTGACCGTCTCGCTCGCCACCCTGGTACTCGCCCTGGTCGTCCTGATCCGCTTCGACCCGGACGGCGACCGGTACCAGCTCACCGAATCGCACGCCTGGATCGCGGACTTCGGGGTGCGGTACGAACTGGGCGTGGACGGCATCGGGGTGGCGCTCCTCGCGCTGACCGCGCTGCTGATCCCGTTCGTGATCCTCGCGGGCTGGCACGACGCCGACCCGCTGGAGACCAACAGCAGCCGCTGGCGGCCGACCCAGGGTTTCTTCGCCCTGATCCTCGCCGTCGAGGCGATGGTGATCATCTCCTTCGAGGCCACCGACGTCTTCCTCTTCTACATCTTCTTCGAAGCCATGCTTATCCCGATGTACTTCCTCATCGGCGGCTTCGGAGACCGTGCCCACGCGGGCTCGGACGAGCACGCGGCGGCCCAGCGTTCGTACGCCGCGGTGAAGTTCCTCCTCTACAACCTGGTCGGCGGCCTGATCATGCTGGCCGCCGTGATCGGTCTCTACGTAGTGGCGGGAAACTTCTCGCTCCAGGCGATCGCCGAGGCCCGGGCCAACGGCACGCTGGACATGGCGACCAACACCGAGCGATGGCTGTTCCTGGGCTTCTTCTTCGCCTTCGCGGTGAAGGCGCCCCTGTGGCCGCTGCACACCTGGCTGCCCAACGCGATGGGGGAGGCCACCGCCCCGGTCGCCGTCCTGATCACGGCGGTGGTCGACAAGGTCGGCACCTTCGCGATGCTCCGCTTCTGCCTCCAGCTCTTCCCGGAGGCCTCGAAGTGGGCGACGCCGGTCATCCTCGTACTCGCCCTGATCAGCATCATCTACGGGGCGCTGCTCGCGGTCGGCCAGCGCGACATCAAGCGGCTGGTGGCGTACGCGTCGATCTCCCACTTCGGGTTCATCATCATGGGCATCTTCGCCATGACGAGCCAGGGCCAGTCGGGCGCGACGCTCTACATGGTCAACCACGGGATCTCGACCGCCGCACTGATGCTGGTGGCCGGCTTCCTGATCTCGCGGCGCGGCTCGCGTCTGATCGCCGACTACGGAGGGGTGCAGAAAGTCGCGCCGGTGCTCGCCGGCACCTTCCTGATCGGCAGTCTCGCGACGCTGTCCCTGCCGGGGCTCGCGCCGTTCGTGAGTGAGTTCCTGGTCCTGGTCGGCACGTTCACGCGCTACCCGGCCATCGGGATCATCGCCACCTTCGGCATCGTCCTCGCCGCGCTCTACACGCTCGTGCTCTATCAGCGGACGATGACCGGCCCGGTGAAGCCCGAGGTCTCCGCGATGCCCGACCTCCGGGTGCGGGAACTCGTGGTGGTCACCCCGCTGATCGCCCTGCTGATCTTCCTCGGCGTCTACCCGAAGCCGATCACCGACATCGTCAACCCGGCGGTCAAGCAGACCATGTCCGACGTACAGAAGAAGGACCCCCAGCCCGAGGTGGAGGCGGCCCCGTGAGCGCTACAGCCGTCCACAGCCTGTGGACAATGGCGGCCGACCCGATCGACAAGATCGACGCGCCGAAGATCGAATACGGGCAACTGTCGCCCACCCTGATCGTCATCGGTGCGGCGATCATCGGGATCCTGGTCGAGGCATTCGTGCCCCGGAAGTCCCGCTACTACGTCCAGTTGTTCGTGTCCGTCGTCGCCCTCGCCGCGGCCTTCGCCGCGGTCGTGGGACTCGCGGCGGGCGGATACGGCACCACGAAGGCCGGTATCGCCGCGATGGGCGCCATCGCGGTCGACGGGCCCGCGCTGTTCCTGCAGGGCACGATCCTGCTGGCCGGTGTGCTCGGCGTGTTCACGTTCGCCGAGCGGCGTCTCGACCCGGTGGCGCACGGAAACCGCGTCGACTCCTTCGCCGCGCAGGCCGCGTCCGTGCCGGGCAGCGACAGCGAACAGGCCGCGGTCAAGGCCGGGTTCACCACCACCGAGGTGTTCCCGCTGCTGCTCTTCGCGATCGGCGGCATGCTCGTCTTCCCGTCGGCGAACGACCTGCTGACGCTGTTCATCGCCCTGGAAGTCTTCTCGCTGCCGCTCTACCTGCTCTGTGCCGTGGCCCGCCGCAAGCGGATCATGTCGCAGGAGGCCGCGGTCAAGTACTTCCTGCTCGGCGCCTTCGCCTCCGCGTTCACCCTCTTCGGCATCGCCCTGCTGTACGGCTACGCCGGTTCGGTGTCGTACGCGACGATCGCGCAGGTCGTCGACGGCACCATCGGGACGGTGAACCCGGCACTCGCCGACACCATGGGCAACGACGCGCTGCTGCTCATCGGCGCCGCGATGGTCGTCATGGGCCTGCTCTTCAAGGTCGGCGCCGTGCCGTTCCACATGTGGACCCCGGACGTCTACCAGGGCGCGCCGACCCCGGTCACCGGCTTCATGGCCGCCGCGACCAAGGTGGCCGCCTTCGGCGCGCTGCTGCGGCTGCTGTACGTCGTGCTGCCGGGCCTGCGCTGGGACTGGCGGCCGGTGATGATGGGCGTCGCGGTCGTCACCATGCTGGGCGGCGCGATCGTCGCGATCACCCAGACCGACATCAAGCGGCTCCTCGCGTACTCGTCGATCGCGCACGCGGGATTCATCCTCGCGGGTGTCATCGCGACCACGCCGGACGGCGTCTCGTCGGTGCTCTTCTACCTGGGCGCGTACTCGTTCGTGACGATCGGCGCGTTCGCGGTGGTCACTCTCGTGCGGGACGCGGGCGGCGAGGCCACGCACCTGTCCAAGTGGGCCGGTCTCGGACGCAGGTCACCGCTGGTGGCGGCCGTGTTCGCGGTCTTCCTGCTGGCCTTCGCGGGCATCCCGCTGACCTCCGGCTTCGCCGGGAAGTTCGCCGTGTTCAAGGCGGCGGCGGAGGGCGGCGCGGGCGCGCTGGTCGTGGTCGGTGTGATCTCGTCGGCCATCGCGGCGTTCTTCTACATCCGCGTGATCGTGCTGATGTTCTTCAGCGAGCCGCGTCCGGAGGGACCGACGGTCGCCGTGCCGTCGCCGCTCACGATGACGGCGATCGGGGTGGGTGTGGCGGTCACGCTGGTACTGGGTGTGGCGCCGCAGTACTTCCTCGACCTGGCTGGCCAGGCGGGCGTCTTCGTTCGCTGACCTGGTGTTCTTCGGGCCCCGGTTCCTTTGGGAGCCGGGGCCCGAAGTGTTTTCGGGTGCGGGGCGACCGACGTATGACGGACGCATGACGGACGTATTCGGCAGAACCTTCGGCGCAGCCTGTGGATAACTCTGAGGCTGTCGGTGCGGACCCCTATCGTGGAGGCAGTGGTCGAGGCACGACGTACGGGGGACGGGACGATGGGCGGGACGGGTGTGATGACAGAGGTGGCGGAGAGCGAAGCGCTCGGCACGCTCCACCGGGTCTTCGGTTACGAGGCCTTCCGAGGCGAGCAGGAAGCCGTCATCGAGCATGTGGTGAGCGGAGGGGACGCGGTCGTCCTCATGCCCACGGGCGGCGGAAAGTCGCTCTGCTACCAGATTCCGGCCCTGGTCAGACCGGGCACGGGCGTGGTGGTCTCACCCCTCATCGCACTGATGCAGGACCAGGTGGACGCGCTGCGGGCGCTCGGCGTGCGCGCCGGGTTCATGAACTCCACGCAGGACTTCTCCGAGCGGCGCACCGTCGAGGCCGAGTTCCTCGCGGGCGAGCTCGACGTGATCTACCTCGCGCCGGAGCGGCTGCGTCTGGAGTCCACGCTCGACCTCCTCAAGCGCGGCAAGATCTCCGTCTTCGCGATCGACGAGGCGCACTGCGTATCGCAGTGGGGCCACGACTTCCGCCCCGACTATCTGTCGCTCTCCCTGCTCGGCGAGCGCTGGCCCGACGTACCGCGGATCGCGCTGACCGCGACGGCCACGCACGCCACGCACAAGGAGATCACCCAGCGCCTGGGCATGCCGGACGCCCGTCACTTCGTGGCGAGCTTCGACCGGCCCAACATCCAGTACCGGATCGTGCCGAAGGCCGACCCGAAGAAGCAGCTCCTGTCCTTCCTGAAGGAGGAGCACGCGGGCGACGCGGGCATCGTGTACTGCCTGTCGCGCAACTCGGTCGAGAAGACGGCCGAGTTCCTCGCCCGCAACGGCGTCGCGGCGGTGCCGTACCACGCGGGTCTGGACTCCGGAACGCGCGCCGCCCACCAGTCGCGGTTCCTGCGCGAGGACGGCCTGGTGGTGTGCGCGACCATCGCCTTCGGCATGGGCATCGACAAGCCGGACGTCCGGTTCGTCGCCCACCTCGACCTGCCGAAGTCGGTCGAGGGCTACTACCAGGAGACGGGCCGCGCCGGCCGCGACGGACTGCCGTCCACGGCATGGATGGCCTACGGCCTGAACGACGTCATACAACAGCGCAAGATGATCCAGTCGAGCGAGGGCGACGAGGCGTTCCGGCGCCGGGCGGCCTCCCATCTCGACGCGATGCTCGCGCTGTGCGAGACGGCCCAGTGCCGGCGCGGTCAGCTGCTCGCCTACTTCGGCCAGGACCCGGGGGCCCCGGCCTGCGGGAACTGCGACACATGCCTGCTCCCGCCCGAGACCTGGGACGGCACGGTCGCGGCCCAGAAGGTGCTGTCCACCGTGGTGCGGCTGCAGCGTGAGCGGGGGCAGAAGTTCGGGGCGATCCAGATCGTCGACATCCTGCTCGGGCGCAGGAGCGCCAAGGTCATCCAGTTCGACCACGACCAGCTGTCCGTGTTCGGCATCGGTGAGGAGCTGGCCGAGGGCGAATGGCGCGGTGTCGTCCGGCAGTTGCTGGCCCAGGGGCTCCTCGCGGTCGAGGGTGAGTACGGCACGCTGGTGCTGACCGAGGCGAGCGGGACCGTGCTGCGGCGCGAGCGGGAGGTGCCGCTGCGCAAGGAGCCGCCGAAGCCGGTGGCTTCCCGTTCCTCGTCCTCCTCGTCCGGCTCCGGCCGGAGCGAGCGCAAGGCCAAGGCGGCAGCCGCGGCGGCCGAGCTTTCTCCGGCGCTGCTCCCCGCCTTCGAGGCCCTGCGCGCCTGGCGTGCCGGTCAGGCCAAGGAGCAGGGCGTCCCGGCGTACGTCATCTTCCACGACGCCACGCTGCGGGAGATCGCCACGGTGTGGCCCGGCTCCGTCTCGGAGCTGGGCGGGATCAGCGGGATCGGCGAGAAGAAGCTTGTGACGTACGGGGAGGGTGTGATCGGGGTGCTTGCTTCCCTGGAGCGGCCTTCCGGCTCTGACTCCGGCTCTGACTCCGGCTCGGGCTCCGGCTCTGGTTCGGGCTCCGGTTCCGGTTCGGGCTCTGGCTCTGGGCGAGCGGGGGGTTCGGGAAGGGGCGAGGGGGCGGTTCCGGCGCCTCGGAGCGACGGGGACCCCGGGTTCTACTGGCCCGACATGGACGAGGGGCCGGAGCCGGAGCCCGAGGACTGGATGTAGGTCCAGGGCCGGCTACCGGCCGGGTTCGGTTTCGGCCGGGCTCGGTCCGGTTCGGCCTGCCGGGCGGTGCGATGTGCGCTTCTGCACCGCCCAGGGCCTGGCCGCACACGTCAGAGCGTGCGTGAGGCGTACGCCCTGACGTCCGTGTCCGCCTGCCCGTCCGCGTCCGTCGTGGTCGTGGCGAGGGCGGCCGGGGCGGCTGCGGGCTGCCCTCGCCGTCCGGCCCCCACGCAGCCAACCATCCAGCCAGTCGGTCAGCCGCCCAGGCCACTAGCCACCCAGGTCACTGGCCGTCCCGGCAACCAGCTGCCCAGGCAACCAGCTGCCCAGGCGGCGGACGGCCGACGGCAGCCTGGGCGGCGGGTGGACGTGCGACGGACCGGTGACGGCGGGCGGCCGGTCGACGGGTGGCCGGTCGGTGGGTGGCGGCTACGCGCCCGGCGTGATCCGTCCCGTCACCTCGCCCAGGCCCACCCGGGTTCCGTCCGGTCCCGGTGCCCATGCGGTCAGGGTTACGACGTCGCCGTCCTCCAGGAACGTCCGCTTGCCGTCCGGCAGTTCGAGGGTGTCGCGCCCGTTCCAGGTCAGCTCCAGGAGCGAGCCCCGCTGGTCGTCCGAGGCTCCGCTCACGGTGCCCGACCCGTACAGATCGCCCGTGCGCAGCGACGCGCCGTTCACCGTCATGTGGGCCAGCTGCTGGGCGGCCGTCCAGTACATCGTCGAGAAGGGAGGCTCGGAGACGACATGGCCGTTGACGGCGACGGAGATGCGCAGGTCATAGCCGCCGGGGTCCTCCGAGGCGTCGTCGGTGTCGTCCAGATACGGCAGCAGCGGATGCGTACGTGTCGGGGGCGCGACCCGGGCGTCGTCCAGGGCGTCGAGCGGTGTGATCCAGGCCGACACCGAGGTGGCGAAGGACTTGCCGAGGAACGGGCCGAGGGGGACGTACTCCCAGGCCTGAAGGTCGCGGGCGGACCAGTCGTTGAGGAGGCAGAGCCCGAAGACGTGGTCGCGGAAGTCGCTCAGCGGGACGGCCGTGCCCATCGCGGAGGGCGTGCCGACCACGAAGCCGACCTCCGCCTCGATGTCCAGCTTGACGGACGGCCCGAAGACCGGCGCCGGGTCGGCCGGGGACTTGCGCTGGCCCGAGGGGCGTACGACCTCGGTCCCGGAGACCACGACGGTGCCCGACCTGCCGTGGTAACCGATCGGCAGATGCTTCCAGTTGGGGGTGAGGGAGTCCTCGGCGTCGGGGCGGAAGATCTGGCCGACGTTACGGGCGTGGTTCTCGGAGGCGTAGAAGTCGACGTAGTCGGCGACCTCGAAGGGGAGGTGGAGCGTCACCTCGGAGAGCGGGTGCAGCAGGGGTGCGATCGTCTCGCGGTGGGCCGGCACCGTCACCCACGCAGTGATCGCGCGCCGCACGTCGGACCACGCCGTGCGGCCGGCCGCGAGCAGTGGGTTCAGCGAGGGACGGGCGAGCAGCGCGGCGTACGGGGAGCCGAGTTCCACGGCTGCGGCCCCCGCGTCCAGCACATGGTCGCCCAGCCGAACGCCCACGCTCCGCCGGCCGGAGCCGCTGCCGGAGCCGCTGCCGGAGCCGCCGTCGGAGGCGCTGTTGGATCCGCTGTCGGGCCCGCCAAGGGAGAACACGCCGTACGGAAGATTGTGCGGGCCGAAGGGATCGCCCTCGGTGACATCGAAGGGGGGCATCGGGTGCTGCCTCGCTTTCCGTGTGGGTGCAGCACACGTTACGGGGGAGTTGCCGCTCTTGGGCAGTGTCTAAAGAGTTCGCAATGTCCGATTAAGGGCGGGGTCGGAGTAGTTGATTCCGGCTTAGCGTCCTTTCGGGGGACGCGGACGGGGTGGGTCCGGGTCCGGTAGAGGGGGACACGTGGGGGGACCCGTGGCCAGACGTTTCACAGGCGTGCCGTTCGGCGCGGACCGGGATGTTCCG
>NZ_LIQZ01000250.1 GCF_001418655.1 Streptomyces phaeochromogenes
TCGCCGCCTGCCGCGCCCTCGGCGTCGAACCCGCCTCCTGCGTGGCCGTCGAGGACACCCGGACCGGTGTCTCCTCGGCTGAGGCGGCGGGCTGCGCGGTACTCGCGGTGCCGTCGCTCGCCCCGATCGCCGCCGCGCCGGGCCGCACGGTCCGGGAGAGCCTGGAGGACGTGACCCCGGCCGGACTGCGCGACATGATCACCACCCGCGAGGCGCCTGAAGCGTCAGGCCCTTCTGACCTGCCCGGCCCTTCTGACCGGCCCGGGCCGTCCGACCTGCCCGGCTCGTCCGACCCGCGTGAGCTTCGCGTCATGAGCTGGAACCTCTGGTACGGCGGCACCAAGGTCCATCACCACCGCGAGAAGCAGCTCAAGATCATCCTGGCGTCCGGCGTCGACGTGGTCGGCCTCCAGGAGACGTACGGCACCGCCGCCCGGGAACTCGCCGAAGCGCTGGGCTGGGAGTACCACCAGGCGGGCGAGAACCTCGGCGTCATCAGCCGGTATCCGATCACCGGCCGGCTGGGCGCCGCGGACCCCGGCTTCTACGGGGGGACCGGGGTACGCGTCACGCTCGGCGCGGACCAGGACGTCGTCCTGTGGAGCGCCCACCTCGACTACACGCCGTACGGCCCGTACGAGGCGTCCTTCGACGGGCTCGCCGCGCCCGAACTGGCGGCCCACGAGTCCGTACGGCTGGAGCAGATGCGGGACATCCTGGCCGCGATGGCCCCGGACCTGGCGGCCCGCGACACCACTCCGGTCCTCCTGGTCGGCGACTTCAACGCGCCCTCCCACCTGGACCGGGACGACTCCGAGTGGCCCGTGACCAGGGCCGCGGAGGAGGCCGGCCTGCGCGACTCCTACCGGGAGGCGCACCCCGACCCGGTCCGGAGCCCCGGCCACACCTGGTCGCCGGTCCACACGGAGCACGAGGACGGCAGCGGCCGTCCGGAGCCGCAGGACCGGATCGACTACGTCCTGTACGCGGGCGCCGGGCTCAGGGTTCTCGACTCCCGGACCCTCGTCACCGGCACTCCGCGCACCTGGCCCGACGTCGAGGACAACGACTGGCCGTCGGACCACGCGGCGGTGATCACGACATTCTCGCTGGGCCGGGTGGTCCGTTCGGACTAGCATTTCTGTCATGACCTGGCGACATTGATCCACCAGCCGTGCCTCCCGAGGGGCCCGAGGACCGCCTCGGACGCCGTATCTCCGGCGTCCGAACTGTCCCTGCGGTCCCTGCGGGAAGGCCTCATGACTCTCTCACCTGCGCGTGTGCCCGGCACCGGCCCTGGCTCCGGCCCCGCCGTCCGGCGGCTGACGGCCACGCTGTACGGCTACGCGTTCCTCGACGACTTCGTCCTGCTCTACCCGGTGTACGCCCTGCTGTTCAGCGACACGGGGCTCACCGTCTGGCAGATCTCCTCGCTGTTCTGTTTGTGGTCGCTGACCGGTGTCCTGCTGGAGATCCCGTCCGGCGCCTGGGCCGACGCCGTCTCGCGGCGCCTGCTGCTGTGGTTCGGACCGCTGCTCACGGCCGCCGGATTCACCCTGTGGGTGCTCGCCCCGTCGTACTGGGCCTTCGCCCTCGGCTTCGTCCTCTGGGGCGCCAAGGGAGCGCTCGGCTCCGGCGCGCTGGAGGCGCTGGTCTACGAGGAACTGGACCGCCTCGGCGCGGCAGACCGGTACGGGGCCGTCATGGGCCGGGCCCGCGCGGCCGGGCTCGTCGCCGTGATGGCGGCGATGCCGCTGACCGGGCCGGTGTACGCGTTCGGCGGCTACCCGGCCGTCGGGCTCGCCAGTGTGCTGGCCTGCCTCCTGACGGCGGCCATCGCGACACGGTTCCCGGAGCACCGGGAACCGGCCGACGGACCTGGTGAGGGAGTGGACGACGGACCTGGCGACGCGCCTGGCGGCGGCTGGACCCGGACGCTGCGGGCCGGGCTCGCCGAGGCCCGTGGCGACCGGTCCGTCCGCGGCGCCCTGCTGCTCGTCCCGGCCGTCACCGCCGTGTGGGGCGCCCTCGACGAGTACACACCGCTGCTCGTCCGCGACACGGGCGTCGCGGAGAGCGCCGTCCCGAACTGGCTGTTGCTGATCTGGGCGGGGGCGACGGTCGGCGGGCTGCTCGCGGGCGCGGGCCGGCGGCTGGGCACGGGCGGGTTCGCCGGGCTGCTCGCGGTCTCCGCGGTGGCACTGGCCGCGGGGGCGTGGGTGCGGACCCCGGCCGGCATCGGGCTTGTGGCGCTCGCCTTCTGCGGTTTCCAGCTGGCGAGCGTGCTGGCCGACGCCCGGCTCCAGGACCGGATCGGCGGTACCGGCCGGGCCACCCTCACCTCGGTGGCCGGGGTGGGCACCGACCTGACCACCATCGCCGTGTACGGCGCCTACGGGGTGATCGGGTCGGCGACCACGCACGGCGCCGCCTTCGCCCTGTTCGCGGTGCCCTACCTGGTGACTGCCGTGGTGCTGGCGGCTGCGAGGAAGGGGGCCGCAGCGAAGAAGGCGGCCCGCGCCGCTAGAACTTCGGGTTCCAGGGCACGACCGTGAAGTCACCCGTGCCCTTCTTGACCTTCTCGAAGGGCGCGGAGCCGACGCACTTGGGCAGGTCCTTCGTCTCGACGGGGTTTCCGACAGAGGCCCAGCTGTACCCGAGCCGGTCCAGCCGTCCGGTGTCGTGGACGGTGATGCCGACCCGCTTGCCCTTGGCGCCCGGCAGGTCGGAGTCGGTGACGACACCGGAGACGACAGCCACCTTGCCACCGGTGAGGAGGCAGTCCACCTCGGCCTTCGCCCAGGCACCGTCGCCGCCGGCGTAGTGGCTCCACTCGAAGGTGCCGGTGGCCTTCAGCGGATCGTCGTTGTCCTTCGCCGCCAGATGCGCGTCGAAGGAGAACGTGATGTCGTCCCCGGCCGACCGGTACAGCTTCGCCGTGCCGGTGAGTGCGGCGGCCTCACGCTGCCGCTCACCGGACGCGGCGGCCCCGGCGGCCCCGGCGGCCCCGGCGGCCCCGGTGGCCCCGGTGGCCCCGGTGGTCACGAGCAGAGCGGCACCGAGCCCGAGCGCGGCGGTCTTCGTACGGCGGTTCATGTCGGCCCTTTCGTGGTTCATTCGGTGGTTCATTCGGTGGTTCGACGGCGGGTGATTGACAGCACTCACTGTCCCGGCGCCGAGGCCGCGCCACATCGCGCCGCAGGCTGCACCGCGCCTCCGCCGCCCGGCGGGGGAGTGCACCCCTGACCTGCGCCCCTGGGAGGACGGGCACTCATGCCAGAGGCGCGCATGCCGGGGGCCTCACGGCAGGGGCGCGCGCCAGGGCGCGCAACGAATCGCCGCCGTACCGCCGACGGACGCAACGATTCGTTCACCGGCGCGCAACGGCTCCTCCTTGTCCGCCCGAGCCCGCCGCCCGTACCGTCTACGTGGCCCCCACAACCACCCTTCCGTCCGGTGAGGAACACGCATGCGCACCGCCCTGCTCCAGAGCTCCGGCCGTCCCGGCTCGGTCGTCGAGAACCTCAAGGTCCTCGACGAGGCCGCGGGCCGGGCCGCCGCCGCGGGCGCCGGGCTCCTCGCCGCCCCGGAGATGTTCCTGACCGGCTACGCGATCGGCGCCGACGTGCACCGGCTCGCCGAGCCCGCCGACGGCGACTCCGCGGACGAGATCGCCGAGATCGCCTCCCGGCACGGCGTGGCCATCGCCTACGGCTACCCGGAGCGCGCGGCCGAGCTGGTCTTCAACTCGGCCCAGCTGATCTCCGCCGACGGCACGCGCCTCGCCAACTACCGCAAGACGCACCTCTTCGGCTGCTTCGAGCAGGAGTGGTTCACCGCGGGCGACGAGCCGGTCGTGCAGGCCGAGCTCGACGGCCTCCGCGTCGGCCTGATGATCTGCTATGACGTGGAGTTCCCGGAGAACGTCCGCGCGCACGCCCTCGCCGGCACCGACTTCCTCGTGGTGCCCACGGCCCAGATGCACCCGTTCCAGTTCGTCGCCGAGTCCGTCGTACCGGTGCGCGCCTTCGAGAACCAGATGTACGTCGCGTACGTCAACAGGGTCGGAACGGAAGGGGAGTTCGAGTTCGTCGGGCTCTCCACGCTGGCCGGCCCCGACGGGGGCGCCCGGGCTCGCGCGGGCCGCGGCGAGGAACTCGTCCTCGGTGACGTGGACCCCGCCCTCCTCGCCGCCTCGCGCGAGGCCAACCCGTATCTGAGGGACCGCCGCCCCGGCCTCTACGGGTCCCTCGTCTGACATCCCCCGACGTCTGACGCCTCCAGCCTCACCCGTCCCACCCGCCTCACCCCAGCTTTCCCCGCAAGGAGTCCGTACCCCATGACGTCCACGGTGCCCCCCGCCGTCCCGCACACCGACGCGCAGCCGCCGATCACCATGTTCGGCCCGGACTTCCCGTACGCGTACGACGACTTCCTCGCGCACCCCGCGGGCCTGGGCCAGATACCGGCGACCGAGCTCGGCACCGAGGTCGCCGTCATCGGCGGCGGCCTGTCCGGCATCGTGGCCGCGTACGAGCTGATGAAGATGGGCCTCAAGCCCGTCGTGTACGAGGCCGACAAGATCGGCGGACGGCTGCGGACGGTCGGCTTCGACGGCTGCGACCCCTCCCTCACCGCCGAGATGGGGGCGATGCGCTTCCCGCCCTCCTCCACGGCGCTCCAGCACTACATCGACCTGGTGGGACTGCGGACCGAGCCGTTCCCCAACCCCCTTGCCGAGGCGACCCCTTCGACCGTGGTCGACCTCAAGGGCGAGTCCCACTACGCGACCAGCGTCGACGACCTGCCGCAGGTCTACCGCGACGTGATGAACGCGTGGAACGCCTGCCTCGAAGAGGGCGCCGACTTCTCCGACATGAACCAGGCCATGCGCGAGCGCGACGTGCCGCGCATCCGCGAGATCTGGGCGAAGCTCGTCGAGAAGCTCGACAACCAGACCTTCTACGGCTTCCTCTGCGAGTCGGAGTCCTTCAAGTCCTTCCGGCACCGCGAGATCTTCGGCCAGGTCGGCTTCGGCACCGGAGGCTGGGACACCGACTTCCCGAACTCCATCCTGGAGATCCTGCGCGTCGTCTACACCGAGGCCGACGACCACCACCGCGGCATCGTCGGCGGCAGCCAGCAGCTCCCGCTGCGCCTGTGGGAGCGTGAGCCGCAGAAGATCGTGCACTGGGCGTACGGAACGTCGCTCGCCACCCTCCACGACGGGGCCCCGCGGCCCGCCGTGACCCGCCTCAACCGCACGGCCGGCAACGGGATCACGGTCACCGACGCCTCCGGCGACATCCGTACGTACCGGGCGGCGATCTTCACCGCCCAGTCCTGGATGCTGCTGTCCAAGGTCGCCTGCGACGACGCGCTCTTCCCGATCGACCACTGGACGGCGATCGAGCGCACCCACTACATGGAGTCGAGCAAGCTCTTCGTGCCTGTCGACCGGCCGTTCTGGCTCGACAAGGACGAGGAAACGGGCCGTGACGTCATGTCGATGACGCTCACCGACCGGATGACGCGCGGCACCTACCTCCTCGACGACGGTCCGGACAAGCCCGCCGTCATCTGCCTCTCCTACACCTGGTGCGACGACAGCCTGAAGTGGCTGCCGCTGTCCGCGAACGAGCGGATGGAGGTCATGCTGAAGTCGCTCGGCGAGATCTACCCGAAGGTCGACATCAGGAAGCACATCATCGGCAACCCGGTGACCGTGTCCTGGGAGAACGAGCCCTACTTCATGGGCGCGTTCAAGGCCAACCTGCCCGGCCACTACCGCTACCAGCGGCGCCTGTTCACCCACTTCATGCAGGACCGGCTCCCCGAGGACAAGCGGGGCATCTTCCTCGCGGGCGACGACATCTCCTGGACGGCCGGCTGGGCCGAGGGCGCCGTACAGACCGCCCTCAACGCGGTCTGGGGCGTCATGCACCACTTCGGCGGCGGGACGGACCCGGCCAACCCGGGGCCGGGCGACGTATACGAGGAGATCGCCCCGGTGGAGCTCCCCGAGGACTGAGCCGAGCCCCTGAAGAGGCGCGGAGCTGTAGCGATCTGCGGCTCCGCCGCGGGGCGCGACCAGCCCCCACCGGCCCGCAGACAGATCACCGCGCTCCCAGCGGAGTGCTCAACGGCGTAAGCAGGCAACGGCCGACCAGGCCGACCCCCGTGTCGAGCCGCTCCACGAACTCCTCGGCCAGGTCGGGGAGTTCCCGCAGCGCCCACACCGCCCGGGCCGCGGACCACGCCGCGTCCCGCGCCCGGTCCAGGCTCCACGCGCCGAGCAGATGGGTCAGCGGATCGGCGATCTGGAGGAGATCGGGGCCCGGCATCAGATCTTCGCGGATCCGCTCCTCCAACGAGACGAGGACGTCACCCACGCGATCGAACGCGTCCTCCAGCTCGGCCGGTTCGCAGCCGAGCGTACGACAGGTGTCCACGACCGCGAGCGCCAGATCGTGCCCGATGTGCGCATTGATGCCCGCGAGGGCGAACTGCAGCGGACGTACTCCGGGATGGCGCCGGAGCTGGAAGAGGGGCCGCCAGCAGGCGGGCGGGCGGCGCTCGTCCGCCACCGCCTCGACGGCGTCCAGATAGCGCTCCGCGAACCGCACGTCCAGCGTGATCGCGGCGCGGGCATCGGTGAAGTGCCCTGTCTCCAGGCGCCGGTCGACCTCCTCGGTGACGGCGAGGTAGACACGGTTGAAGACCGCGACACCGTCCCGCTCGGGCCAGGCCGCACCGAGCGCACGCATCCGGTGCACCACCGCGTCGACGCTGTGCACGCGAGCTGTGAACTGTTCCAACGGCACCATGGGGGCAGGGTCCCAGGCCTACGCTGTGCCGAGGGCCGCCGGGCCGAGCGCTTCCCCAGAACGGGGGAACACGCGGGACCCGACGGAGGGGGGAGCACCACGTGTCAGGGCAACGTGCCCATTGCCTGGCCGCACGCAGGGCCGAGCGCAGGCGCGCCGCCCGGCGCGGCGCCATGGTCGCCGTGGCGTCCGCGGTCGTCGTGGTCGGCACCGTGACGGGGATGATGTCCGCGTTCGACGACGGCCGCGGCAGCGACGAGGCGCGCCCCGACGTCACCAGCTCACCGCTCCTGCAGCCGCTGCCCGGCGTGCCCACGCCGTCGCCCTCGAAGACGTCCGCCTCACCGTCTCCGTCGTCCTCCCCGTCCAAGGCGAAGCCGAGCCCGAAGCCCTCGAAGAGCGCGTCGACGAAGCCGAGGACGGAGCCCGTGTCCGTGCAGCTGTACCGCCACCCCGAGTCCCAGGTCCTCGACTGGGTCCGCGACCACCGCGACGACCCGCGCCGCCCGCTCATCGAGTCCCGGATAGCCGACCGCCCGGCCGCGGTGTGGTTCGCGGACTACACGCCGTCGAACATCACCGCCCGCGTGAGGGCGGTCACTTCGGCCGGTTCGGCGAAGGACAGGGTCCCGGTCGTCGTCCCGTACGCGATATCGAACCGCGACTGCGGAGGAGCCTCGCAGGGCGGTGCGCCGGACCTCGGGGCGTACGACGGGTGGATCGACAAGTTCGCGGCGGGCCTCGGTTCCGAGGAGGTCATCGTGGTCCTGGAGCCGGATGCGATCGCCCAGTCCGACTGTCTGTCCGAGGGCGACCGGGCCGCCCGTTTCGCCTCGCTGGCCCGTGCGGGACGCGTCCTCAAGGCGGCGAACCCGAAGGCGCGGGTCTACTTCGACGCGGGCCACTCCGACTGGAACACCCCGGAGAAGCAGGCCGGGCTGCTGCGCCGGGCCGGTGCCGCGTCCGCCGCCTCCTCGGACGGCATCTTCAGCAACGTCTCCAACTTCAACCGGACCGGCGACGAGATCTCGTACGTCCGACGGACCCTCGACGCCCTCGGCGGCCCCGCGAGCCTGGGCGCCGTCATCGACACCAGCCGCAACGGCAACGGGCCCCCGGCCGACGGCGAGTGGTGCGACCCCGCGGGCCGCAAGCTCGGACAGGCGCCGACCATGAGCACCGGAGAGGCACGGATCGACGCCTACCTGTGGGTGAAGCTGCCCGGCGAGTCCGACGGCTGCAAGGGCGCGCCCGGGACGTTCACCCCGGACTACGCCTACGACTTGGCGCGCTGATCCGACCCCGGATCCGACCCCGGATCCGACCCCGGGTCCGCTCCCGCGGCCGATGAGTCGTCGTACGAGGACGTGCCCTCGTCGAGCAGCGGCTCCTGCGACTTGAGGTGCGCCGGGGCCATCGCCCGCAGCGCGTGGTAGCCGATGATGACGACGAGCGTGCCGAGCGCGATGCCGCTCAGCGAGAACGTGTCGGTGAACTCCAGCGTGACGTTGCCGACGCCGATGATGATGCCCGCCGCGGCCGGCACCAGGTTCAGCGGATTGCGCAGGTCCACCCCGGCGTTGAGCCAGATCTGCGCGCCCAGCAGGCCGATCATGCCGTACAGGATGACCGTGATCCCGCCGAGCACACCGCCCGGGATGGCGGCCACGATCGCGCCGAACTTCGGACAGAGGCCGAAGAGCAGCGCGAAGCCGGCGGCGGCCCAGTAGGCGGCCGTCGAGTAGACACGCGTCGCGGCCATCACGCCGATGTTCTCGGAGTACGTGGTGTTGGGCGGGCCGCCCACGGCGGTGGAGAGCATCGAGCCGACGCCGTCCGCGGAGATCGCCGTGCCCAGCTTGTCGTCGAGCGGGTCGCCGGTCATCTCGCCGACCGCCTTCACATGGCCCGCGTTCTCGGCGACCAGCGCGATGACGACGGGCAGCGCCACGAGGATCGCCGACCACTCGAAGGACGGGCCGTGGAAGTCCGGCAGCCCGATCCAGTCGGCCCGGCCCACGGCGGACAGGTCGAGCCGCCAGTGGTCGGTGAGCTTGCCGCTCGCGTCGACCGAGTGGATCCGCCCGAAGACGCGGTCGAAGACCCAGGAGATCCCGTACCCGAAGACCAGCCCGAGGAAGATCGCGATCCGTGACCAGAAACCGCGCAGGCACACCACGGCCAGAGCGGTGAACACCATCACGAGCAGCGCCGTCCACTGGTCCTGCGGCCAGTACGTGGAGGCGGTGACCGGCGCCAGGTTGAAGCCGATCAGCATCACGACCGCGCCCGTGACGATCGGCGGCATAGCGGCGTGGATGATTCGCGCCCCGAACCGCTGCACCGCGAGACCGACGAGGAACAGCGCGACCCCGACCACGAAGACGGCACCCGTCACGGTGGCGCTGGTGCCGCCCTGCGCGCGGATCACCGCCGCGACGCCCACGAAGGACAGCGAGCAGCCCAGATAGCTGGGCACCCGGCCCCGGGTCGCGAGCAGGAAGATCACCGTCGCGACGCCCGACATCATGATCGCGAGGTTCGGGTCCAGACCCATCAGGACCGGCGCGACGAAGGACGCCCCGAACATCGCCACCACATGCTGGGCGCCGAGCCCGGCCGTACGCGGCCACGACAGCCGTTCGTCGGGGCGGACGACCGCCCCCGGCGCGGGCGTGCGCCCGTCACCGTGCAGCTTCCAGCGCACGCCGAGGTCCATGGTGGGGTTCCGCTTTCTCTGTACGTCGAGATCTTGACGTCGATGGACCGACGTCAAGATCCGTAAGTGAAGATCAGCGCCATGGTAGGGCGGGGCGGGAAGAGCGACCGGTTCAGGGGCGGCGATCCGGAACCGGCGCGTCCGCCGGGCTGACCTTCCCGCCCGCGGTGCGGCCACTGGCACGCAGTACGTTCGCGAACGAGGCGAGGCCGAGGGTCAGCACCGTCACGAGTACGAAGGACGTCACCAGGCTCGTCGCGTCCGCCACGGCCCCGATCGCGGACGGCGCGATCAGACCGGAGGTGTACGTGATGGTGGCGACGCCCGCGATGGCCTGGGACGGGTTGGGGCCGCTGCGACCGGCCGCCGCGAAGCAGAGCGGGACGACGACGGCGATGCCGAGGCCCAGCAGGGCGAAGCCGGCCATGGCCATCGGGGCGTTCTGGGCGACCACGACGAGCAGTGCGCCGAGGGTCGCGAGGGCGCCGCTGACCCGTACCGTACGGACCGGGCCGAAGCGGTCCACCACCGCGTCGCCGGCGAACCGCGCGATCGCCATGGTGAGCGTGAAGCCCGTCGTGGAGGCTGCCGCGACCCCGGCCGAGCTGTCCAGGACGTCCCGCAGATACACCGCCGACCAGTCCAGGCTCGCCCCCTCCGCGAACACCGCGCAGAAGCCGATCGCGCCGATGAGCAGCGCCGACTTAGGAGGCAGCGCGAAGCGCGGGGGCGGTTCCTCGTCCTCGGTGGGACGCAGATCCAGCACCCACTGGCAGGCGGCCACGCCGATCAGCGTGAGCGCCACGGCGGCGAGCGCGTGGTGCAGACGCGCGTCCGAGCCCAGATGGGCGGCGACGGTACCGGCCGCCGAGCCGACCAGGGCGCCCGCGCTCCACATCCCGTGCAGCCCGGACATGATCGACTTGTCGAGAAGGCTCTCGATCTCGACACCCAGGGCGTTCATCGCCACATCGGCCATGCCCGCCGTCGCGCCGTAGACGAAGAGGGCCATGCACAGGGTGACCAGGTTCGGCGCCAGTGCCGGGAGGGTGAGCGCGAGCGTCCACAGCGCTATCAGGCCGCGCAGGGCCGCGCGGGCGCCGAAGCGATGGCTGACGCTGCCCGCGAGCGGCATCGCGACGGACGCGCCGATCGCCGGGAACGCGAGCGCCAGGCCGAGCTGGCCCGCGCTCACGGAGGCGTGGTCCTGGATCCACGGCACGCGGGTCGCGAACGAACCGGTGACGGCACCGTGGACGGCGAACACCGTCGCCACGGCGTACCGGGAGCGCTTCACCTCACGCTGGTCGTAGACCACTTCACCCATTTTCCCGGCCCCTCCCTGTCCTCGCCCCACTGTGCCGCCGTAAACTATCAGGCACCCTGCCTGATAGATAGACGGTATTGGGCCCTGCCGCCCCGGCGCCCCCGATCTGGAAGGATCCCGGCATGCCCGCATCACCGAGCACCGCCCGGGCCATCAACGACCGGCTCGCCCTGCGCCTCCTCCAGCAGGAAGGCCCTTTGACGGCAGGGCAGTTGAAACAGCTCACCGGCCTGTCCCGGCCCTCCGTCGCAGACCTGGTGGAACGCCTCGCCGCGGCCGGACTCATAGGCGTCGTGGGGGAGTCGGGCGAACAGCGACGCGGCCCGAACGCCCGGCTGTACGGGATCGTCGCCGACCGCGCCCACCTGGCCGCACTGGACGTACGGACCGAGGGCGTGGCCGTCCTCGTGTCGGACCTGCTGGGCTCGGTGCTGGCCGAGGCGTCGGTGCCGATCGGCGACGGCACGGACACCGGGCCCGCCGTCGAGCAGGCGGTCACCCTGGTCGAACGTACGGCCAAGGAGGCGGGCGTCGAGCGGCTGCACACCATCGGCGTCGGAGCCCCCGGGCTGATCGACCCCTCCACCGGCGAACTCCGCGACTCCTCGGGCCTGCCCGAATGGCACCGCCGCCTCGCCGCGGCGTTGCAGGAGCGACTCCCGGCGCGCGTCCTGGTGGAGAACGAGACCAACCTCGCCGCGCTGGCCGAGCAGCGCGACGGGGCCGCTCAGGATCGCGACACCTTCGTCCTGCTCTGGCTCGGCCACGGCATCGGCGCGGCCGTCGTCCTCGACGGCGCCCTGCGCCGGGGTGCCTCCGGCGGTACGGGCGAGATCGGCTTCCTGCCGGTGCCGGGAACGAGCGCCATGCCGTCCGCGACGGACTGCGAGGGCGGCTTCCACTCCCTCGCGGGCGCCGCCGCGATCACCGAACTGGCGGGGCGCTACGGGATCGTGGCGCCCGCCGCACCGCACGAACCGTATGCGGCGGCGCTGGTGCGGGAGGCCGTGGCGCGGGTCGAGGCCGACGCCGGGGACCCCCTGGCCTCGGGCTTCCTCGACATGCTCGCCGAACGCGTCGCCCTCGGTGCCGCGTCCGTCGTCGCCGTTCTGGACCCGGGGTGCCTGGTCCTTGCCGGCGAGATCGGCGGGGCGGGCGGCGAGGTGCTGGCCGCCCGCGTCCAGGACCGGGTCGGCCGAATGTCGCCGCTGCCCACCGAGGTGCGGGCCGGCACCCTGGGCGGCGGCGCCGTGCTCCGCGGGGCGCTGCTGATGGCGCGGGACGGGGCCCAGGACGAGCTGTTCGCGCCTCCGGAGAGGTGACGCCCGCCTCCGGAGGGGCGGCGCCCGGTTCCCGAGAGGTGGCGGGCGGAACGGTCGATGTCCGGGAAACGGAGACCCGGCGGCGGGGCAAGGGCCTCCGTCACCGCCGCCGGGTCGTTCTGGGGGCGGGCCGGCGAACGCGGAGCCCGTAAAGGCGTCGGTGAACGCAGACCCTAAAGAGGACTAGACCAAAGCGTCAATAGGTATGGACCAATAGTAAGCTGCTGTGTCTGAAAGGTAGTTGGTCCGCCACGAGTGTCCCGTGAAGTCCATCGGCACACCCTGTGAGGCAGCCCACAACATTCGCCCGCATGGGCGTCGATCAGGCGTGGCACACTGAGTCTGTACCAGAAGCAGCGCACTCCGGGGTCGGTGAAAGTCCGAACCGGCGGTTACAGTCCGCGACCCGGTCGCTTCCAGCGGCCGGTTGACCAGGTGAAATTCCTGGACCGACGGTTAAAGTCCGGATGGGAGGCAGTGCGCGGCGGGCGGGCATTCGTGCGCGCCGCCGTCTGTTTCGACGTGTTCTACGGGCACGTCCTACGCGGCGTCGCCCCCGGTGTTCCCGTTCGTTTCACATCTGTCGTCATCGACAGGCCCCGGAGTCCGTGCCCTATGAGGCAGGAGGACCCGGGAAGTGTTCACCGGAATCGTTGAAGAGCTGGGTGAAGTCACCGCCGTCGAGAACCTCGGCGACGCCTCACGTTTCCGACTCCGTGGCCCTGTGGTCACCGAAGGTGCACGCCACGGGGACTCCATCGCCGTCAACGGCGTATGTCTGACGGTCGTCGAGCACGAGGGCGACGAGTTCACCGCCGACGTGATGGCGGAGACCCTGGACCGCTCCAGCCTCGGCGTCCTCGCCGCAGGCTCCCGCGTCAACCTCGAACGCCCCATGGCGGTGGGCGAGCGCCTCGGCGGGCACATCGTGCAGGGCCATGTGGACGGCACGGGCGAGGTCATCGAGCGCAAGCCGTCCGAGAACTGGGAGATCGTGAAGATCTCCCTCCCCGCGGACCTCACGCGCTATGTCGTCGAGAAGGGCTCCATCACCGTCGACGGCATCAGCCTGACCGTCGTCGAGGCGGGCCCCGACTTCTTCACCGTCAGCCTCATCCCGACCACCCTCGACCTGACCACCCTCGGCCTCAAGCAGCCCGGCGACCCGGTCAACCTTGAGGTCGACGTGATCGCCAAGTACGTCGAGCGGCTGCTCGGCGCACGGGGAGAGCAGTCGGCCGCGCTGCCCGGCACCCAGGGAGCGACGCCGTGAACTGGCTCAACTCCGAGGCGTTCACGCTCTTCGGCCAGCACATCAAGTGGGCCGACATGATCGGCAACGTGATCGGTCTCATCGGCCTCGCCCTCGGCTGGCGGCGGTCCATCTGGACCTGGCCCGTCCAGTTCCTGTCCGGCGCCATCCTCCTCGTGGCGTTCGCCACCGCCCACCTGTCCGGCAGCGCCGGGAAGCAGCTGGTGGTCATGGCCGTCGCGCTGTGGGGCTGGTGGCAGTGGAACCGCGGCAAGGGCGGCGCGCAGGACGGCTCCATCGCCGTCCGCTTCGCCACCTGGCGCGAGCGCGGGTACCTCCTCGGTGCCGCGGCCGTCGGCACCCTCGCGGTCGGCAGCCTGTTCACCGCGTACCCGACGTTGTCCTGGGACCCCTGGCCGGACGCGTACATCTTCGTCGGCACGGTCGTCGCGATGTACGCCCAGGCGCGCGGCATGGTCGAGTTCTGGTTCGCCTGGCTGCTCGTCGACCTGGTGGGCGTGCCACTGAACTTCGCCAACGGCTTCGCATTCTCCGGATTCGTCTACATCATCTACGGCGCGCTCGTCCTGTGGGGCATGCGCGACTGGTGGCTGCGCTCCCGCAAGGCCGGGCAGCCCTTCCTGGAAGGAGCCCCGGCATGACAACCGCGCCGGTTTGGTACAGCACAGGCCACGATCAGGACGCCTCGGACTTCGCGCTCGACCCCGTGGAGCAGGCCATCGCCGACATCGCGGCGGGCCGCCCGGTGGTGGTCGTCGACGACGAGGACCGGGAGAACGAGGGCGACCTCGTCATCGCCGCCGAGAAGGCGACCCCCGAGATCATCGCCTTCATGATGAGCGAGTGCCGCGGTCTGATCTGCGCACCCATGGAGGGTGACGAGCTCGACCGCCTCCGGCTCCCGCAGATGGTCGAGAACAACACCGAGTCGATGCGCACCGCGTTCACGGTCTCCGTCGACGCGGGACCCGCGTACGGCGTGACCACCGGCATCTCCGCCGCCGACCGCGCCACCACGCTCCAGCTGCTGGCCGGCGGCGAGGCGCAGGCGAGCGACCTCGTGCGCCCGGGCCACATCTTCCCGCTGCGCGCCAAGCCCGGCGGCGTCCTGACCCGCAACGGCCACACCGAGGCCGCCGTCGACCTCGCCCGGCTCGCGGGGCTGCGCCCGGCCGGCGCCATCGTCGAGATCGCGGGCGAGGACGGCAGGATGCTGCGGCTGCCCGAGCTGATCCCGTTCGCCCGCAAGCACGGCCTGACGATCATCTCCATCGAGGACCTGATCGCCTACCGCCGCACCGCCGAGCCCACCGTCCGCCGCGAGGCCGAGACCCAACTGCCCACCGCCTTCGGTGAGTTCACGGCATTCGGCTACCGCTCCATCGTGGACGGCGTCGAGCACGTCGCCCTCGTGCACGGCGAGATCGGCGACGGCGAGGACGTCCTCGTCCGCGTCCACTCCGAATGCCTCACCGGCGACATCTTCCACTCGCTGCGCTGCGACTGCGGCCCCCAGCTCGAAGCCTCCCTGGAGCGCATCCAGGCCGAGGGCCGCGGCATCGTCGTCTACCTCCGCGGCCACGAGGGGCGCGGCATCGGGCTCCTGTCCAAGCTTCGCGCGTACGAACTGCAGGAGCAGGGTCACGACACCCTCGACGCCAACCTGGAGCTCGGCCTGCCCGCCGACGCCCGGGACTACGCGGCAGGGGCGCAGATCCTGGAGGACCTCGGCGTGCGCAGCCTGCGCCTGATGACCAACAACCCCGAGAAGACCGACGCGCTCGTCCGCCACGGCCTCAAGGTCAACCACCGCGAGCCGATGCCCGTACAGGCGGGCGAGCACAACCTCCGGTATCTGCGCACCAAGCGGGACCGGATGGGGCACGACCTGCCCTGGCTGGACACGACCACCGTGTCCGCCTGCGGCAACCAGTAACGGAAAAGTACGAGGAGACACACACGTGAGCGGCAAGGGTGCACCCGAACTGTCCGTACGCAACTGCAGCGACCTCAGGGTCGCCGTCATCGCGGCGCAGTGGCACGAGAAGGTGATGGACGGTCTCGTCGACGGCGCACTGCGCGCCCTGCACGAGCTGGGAATCGACGAGCCGACCCTCCTGAGGGTCCCCGGCAGCTTCGAGCTGCCGGTCGTCGCGAAGGTCCTCGCGGGCCGCGGGTACGACGCGATCGTCGCGCTCGGCGTCGTCATCCGCGGCGGCACCCCCCACTTCGAGTACGTGTGCCAGGGCGTCACCCAGGGCCTCACCCAGGTCTCGATCGACACCGGAGTGCCCATCGGCTTCGGCGTGCTGACCTGCGACACCGAGGAACAGGCCCTGGACCGCGCGGGCATCGAGGGCTCGAACGAGGACAAGGGGCACGAGGCGGTGACGGCCGCCGTGGCGACGGCGGCCACCCTCCGCTCAGTATCCGAACCCTGGCGCTGAGCGAACGGCGGTTGCGCGTAGGGTGGGCAGCACCATGTCCAAGAAGACTTTCGAGGAGCTCTTCACCGAGCTCCAGCACAAGGCCGCCACCGGCGACCCCGCCACTTCCCGCACCGCAGAGCTGGTCGGCAAGGGAGTCCATGCCATCGGCAAGAAGGTCGTCGAAGAGGCCGCCGAGGTCTGGATGGCCGCCGAGTACGAGGGCAAGGAAGCCGCCGCCGAGGAGATCTCGCAGCTGCTCTACCACGTCCAGGTGATGATGGTCGCCCGCGGAATCTCGCTGGACGACGTGTACGCCCACCTGTAAGTCTCCAGGTTCCACGCAAACCCGTAGAAACCCGTCACGCAAAGGAAGCCGACCTCATGCTGCGCATCGCCGTCCCCAACAAGGGTTCCCTGTCAGGCCCCGCGGGGGAGATGCTGCATGAGGCCGGCTACCAGCAGCGCAGGGAGGCCAAGGAGCTCCGGATCGTCGACCCGGAGAACGAGGTCGAGTTCTTCTACCTCCGCCCCCGCGACATCGCGATCTACGTCTCCTCCGGCAAGCTCGACATCGGCATCACCGGCCGCGACCTGCTGATCGACTCCGGCGCCAACGCGGAGCCCATCCTTCCGCTCGGCTTCGCCCGCTCCACCTTCCGCTTCGCCGGCAAGCCCGGCACGGCGGCAGGCCTCGCAGACCTCGCCGGCAAGACCGTGGCCACTTCGTACGAGGGCATCGTCGCCAAGTACCTCGCCGACCACGGCGTCGACGCGTCCGTCGTCCACCTCGACGGCGCCGTCGAGACGGCCATCGAGCTCGGTGTCGCCGAGGTCATCGCGGACGTCGTCGAGACCGGCACCTCGCTGCGCAACGCGGGCCTCGAGGTCTTCGGCGACCCGATCATGAAGTCCGAGGCCGTCGTCATCCGCCGCACCGGCGCGGAGGCCACCGGGGCCACCGAGGAGACAGAGCCCAAGGTGCAGCAGTTCCTGCGCCGCCTCCAGGGCGTCCTCGTCGCGCGGACCTACGTGATGATGGACTACGACTGCCGCGTCGAGCAGCTGGAGAAGGCTGTAGCCCTCACCCCCGGCCTGGAGTCGCCGACCGTCTCGCCGCTGCACAACGAGGGCTGGGTCGCCGTGCGCGCCATGGTCCCGAGCAAGGAAGCCCAGCGGATCATGGACGACCTCTACGACATCGGCGCGCGGGCCATCCTGACCACGGCCATCCACGCCTGCCGCCTCTGAGGACCGCCCGCCATGTCCGACACACCAGAGCTGCCCGCTCTTCCGGTCACCTTCCGGCCGGGCCGCACCCGAGCCGTCCTGCTGACCGCCGGCGCCACGATCTTCGTGGTCATCACCACAGTCGCGATGCTGCTGGAGAAGCTCAGCCCGGGGGAGCGCACCAGCTTCGTCTTCACCGCGGCCCTGCTCTTCGGGGTGCTCGTACTGCTCTCGCGGCCGAAAGTCGTCGCCGACGAGTCCGGCGTGACCGTCGTGAACATCGCCGGCCGCCGGAAGCTGGCCTGGGCGGAGATCCTGCAGGTCAACCTGCGCCCGGGCGACCCGTGGGTGTTCCTGAACCTCAGTGACGGCACCAGCCTGGCCGCGCTCGGCATCCAGCCGGGCATCGCCAAGCAGCACGCGATCCGCGACGCCCGTGCGCTGCGGGCCCTCGCCGAAGCCCACTCCGTCCACGAGCCCGACGGACCGCAGGAAGACGAGCACGACGAACATCACGCCTGACTCTCGGCCTTCCACCCTGCCGTACGGGCCCATGTCTTGATTAATCTGTTGGCGGAGGCGTTTTCGTTGCGCCTCCGCCGCTGCCTTCCCACCCGGGATCCAGAGGCCCCCTGCTATTTCGAGGAGTGACTCCCTCCAGCGATGGACGGATCGTCCTGTAGTACCTGCGCCGCCCCCTCCCGACATATCGAGGCGGCGGCATGACCATCCCCCTGCTGCTCCTCGGAGCGGCGTTCCTGTTGATCCTCGCCAACGGCTTCTTCGTGGCGGCCGAGTTCGGCCTCGTCACGGTGGAGCGCCCCGACGCCGAGAAGGCCGCCGCCGAGGGCGACCGACGGGCCCGTACGGTCGTCAACTCGCTCAAGGAGCTGTCCTTCCAGCTCTCCGGCACCCAGCTCGGCATCACCATCACCTCGCTCGTCGTCGGCATGCTCGCCGAACCGGCGCTCGCCGAGCTGCTGAACGGCCCCATCACCGCGGTCGGCATCCCCGAGGGCGCCGTGTCCGGTGTCGCCGTGGTCGTCGGCATGCTGCTGGCCTCGGCCGTGCAGATGGTGATCGGCGAGCTCGTGCCCAAGAACTGGGCGGTCTCCAGGCCCATGCAGGTCGCGCGGTTCGTCGCGGGCCCGCAGCACGCCTTCTCGACCGTGTTCCGGCCGGTGATCTCGGGGCTGAACTCCGTGGCCAACCGGCTCGTCCGCACCCTGGGCGTCGAGCCCACCGCGGAGCTGGCCTCCGCCCGCACCCCCGGCGAGCTGGTCTCGCTGGCCCGGCACTCGGCCCAGGCAGGCGCCCTGGAGCAGGACACCGCCGACCTGTTCGTCCGTACGCTCTCGCTGGCCGACCTCACCGCGCAGCACGTCATGACCCCGCGCGTGAAGGTCAGCGCCCTCCAGTCCTCCGCGACCGCCGAGGACGTCGTGAACCTCACCCGCGCCACCGGACTGTCCCGCTTCCCCGTCTACCGGGAGCGGATCGACGAGATCGTCGGCATGGTGCACCTCAAGGACGCCCTTGCGGTGCCCTCGCAGGACCGGCTGCGCACGCCCGTCACCAGGATCGCCCAGGCCCCGCTGCTCGTCCCGGAGACGCTGCCCGTGCAGCCCCTTCTGGAGCGGCTGCGCAACGAACAGCCCATCGCCGTCGTCGTCGACGAGTACGGCGGCACGGCCGGCGTGGTCACCCTGGAGGACATCGTCGAGGAACTCGTCGGAGAGGTCCGCGACGAGCACGACGGCCATGACGTCCCGGAACTCGCCACCGCACCGGCCGAGGACGGCCGGCCCGCCTGGGACGCCGACGGCAGCTGCCGCGTCGACATCCTCCAGCGCATAGGCCTGGACGTCCCCGAGGGCCCGTACGAGACGGTCGCCGGCCTCGTCGCCGATCTGCTCGGCCGGATCCCCGCACCCGGTGACAAGGCGGAGCTGCCCGGCTGGCGCCTCTCCGTGCGCCAGGTCGGGCACTACCGGGCCGAGCGGGTCCGGCTGGTCAGGACCGCCGGTGCCGCCGCCTCCGCTTCCGTGGTGGAGGCCGTCCGATGAGCGTGCTCCAACTCCTGTTCGCGGGCCTGCTCGTGCTCGCCAACGGCTTCTTCGTCGGCGCCGAGTTCGCGCTGGTCTCCGTCCGCCGCAGCCAGATCGAACCGCTCGGCACCGCACGGGCCCGCCAGGTCATGTACGGCCTGGAGAACCTGCCGCAGATGATGGCCGCCGCGCAGTTCGGCATCACGGTCTGCTCGCTGACGCTCGGCGCGGTCGCCGAGCCCACCGTCGCGCACCTCCTGGAGCCGGTGTTCCACGCCGTGCACCTGCCCGAGGGCATGATCCACCCGCTCGGGTACGTCATAGCCCTCGCCGCGGTCGTCTTCCTGCACCTCGTCGTCGGCGAGATGCTCCCGAAGAACCTGGCGATGGCCGCCCCCGAGAAGACCGCGCTGTGGCTCAGCCCCGGCCTGGTCGCCTTCGCCCGGCTCTGCAAGCCGGTGACCCTGGGCCTCGGTGCCTGCGCCCGCGTCATCCTGCGGCTCTTCCACGTCGAGCCCAAGGACGAGGTCGAGGCGGTCTTCACCAGCGAGCAGCTCAACCGGCTCGTCGAGGACGCGGGACAGGCGGGCCTGCTCGACCCCGAGGAGCAGGAGCGCCTCGAAGACGCTCTGGAGCTGGGCTCCCGCCCGGTCACCGACGTGCTCCTGGACAGCGAGTCCCTGGTGACCGTCGGCCCCTCGGTCACCCCGGGCCAGGTCGTCGCCCTCACGGCCCGCACGGGGTACTCCCGATTCCCGGTGGCCGCCGAGAACGGCGCCTTCATGGGCTATCTGCACGTGAAGGACGTACTCGACCTGGAGGAGTCCGAGCGGGCCGTGCCGCAGCAGGTCTGGCGCCCCATGACGACCCTCGGGGCAGAGCTCCCGCTGGACGACGCCCTGACCGTGATGCGCCGCGCCGCGACGCACCTCGCCCAGGTCGCCGACGCATCAGGACGCGTGCTCGGCCTGGTCGCCCTGGAGGACGTACTGGAACTGCTGGTCGGCGAGGTCCGCGACCCGGCACACCGGGAGACTCCGGCCGTACGGGTCGGCGAGCCGCGCAAGGAGACGGCGGATCCGGCCCCGGGCCAGGAGACGGCGGAGCAGGCACTGGCCAGCTGACGCAGGCGACCCGCGCCCCTGTCTTCAGGGGCGCGGGTCTGTGACATCTGCGGCTCCGCCGCGACTCACATCGGTGAGGGATCCTGCGGACCCCGCCCCGACAACACCTCGCCGTACGCCTGCATGAGATCGGCCAGCCGCAACGTGGACAGGTCGTCCCGGGTGAGGTGCCCCGGGTACACCGAAAGCCGCAGATCGCGATACGCGCAGCTCTTCTCGTACAGCGTCCGCAGGAACCGCCCGTTGCCGAGCTCGTCGATCCAGCCCTGGTCGACGACGTGCCCGCTGATGGAGCGCAGCTCGTCGAGCGCCTCCTCGTCCCACACGTCACCGTTCTCCGCGGCCAGCACCTCACCGATCGAGGTGAGTTCGAGCGGACGGTACGAGGGGAAGTCGACGCGGGTCGTGAAGCGGGACGAGAGCCCCGGGTTGGCGGCCAGCAGGCGGTCCATGCCCTCGGGATAGCCGGCGAGGATCACGACCAGGTGGTCGCGGTTGTCCTCGGCCCGCTTCAGCAGGACCTGGAGCGCCTCGTCGCCGTACGCGTCGCCCTTGCCATAGCCGGAGTTGGAGAGCGAGTAGGCCTCGTCGACGAAGAGGACGCCGCCGATCGCGGAGTCGATCAGTTCGTTGGCCTTCACGGCGGTCTGGCCGAGGTACTCGCCCACCAGGTCGGCGCGTTGGGCCTCGACGAGATGGTCGCCGCCGAGCAGGCCGAGCGCGTAGAAGACCCGGCCGAGGATCCGCGCCACGGTCGTCTTGCCGGTGCCGGAGGGGCCCGAGAAGACGAAGTGCCGTTTCGGAGGCTGGACCGGCAGGCCCTGCCCTGCCCGCAGCCGCGCCATGTTCAACTGCGCGGACAGCGCCTTCACCTGGCGCTTGACCGGTTCGAGGCCGACCATGCGCTCCAGCTCCAGGAGCGCCTCTTCGAGCAGTGCCGGATCGGTGGGCCCGGTCGGCAGATGCGGCGGACGCACCGGCACGATGGCCTTCTCGCGGACCCGGTCCGCCTCGGAGGGCAGCGCGCCCGGCGGCGGCAGTTCGGGCTCCGAGAGCTTGAGGTCACGGCCCTCGCCGCCGAACAGCGGGTCGACGCCGTCCGGGCCGTCCAGGATGTCCTGCCCGACCCCGGTGAGCGTGATCGCCGCGAGGTCGGCCGTGTCGTCGTACCCGTCGCCCTCGGAGATCGCCGCGAGCCGTGCGGAGGTGTCCATGAAGGCCGGGTCGACCCGGTGGACCGCCCGGTAGAGGGGCAGCGCCGCGGCGGAGCGGCCCGTGCCCTCGTGCGCCCGCGCCAGCCAGTACCGCAGCTCCTTGCGCTGCGGCTGCTCGCTGCGGCAGCGCATCAGCGCGGACGACAGCAGCGGCTCGGCCTGCCCGAACATCTCCAGACGTACCCGGGCCATGCCGCCGAAGAGACCCGCCTCGATGCCCAGCATCGGATCGTCGATCAGCGGATCCGTGTGCCGGACCAACTGCTCCCAGTCCTTGACGAGATACGCCCGGCAGGCGTGCAGGAACCGCACCTGCGGGTCCGCGTCCACGGGCGGCAGGCTCGCGAGCGCCCGGTCCAGCTCCGGGACATGACGTCCGTCGAGCCAGTGCGAGGCGTGCGCGAGCAGCAGATCTCGCGGTGATTCCAGGACCGGCTGCACCCACCAGCCCAGCCAGTACCAGGAGTTGAGCGTCCGCCGGTGGCGGGAGCGCTGTTCCCCGAAGCGATCCCGGTGCCGGAACATGCGCAGCAGCGCCGTCGTCGTGTCGATGCGCAGCGCGTGCAGCCCGAGCCAGCCGTCGGCCATTCCCGGATCCATCCGGACCGCGGCGCGGAATTCCTCCTCCGCCTGCGGATAGGCCCCCATCGTGTAGGCGTCCACACCTCGCAGCCAGGCGAGGTCGGCCGGGGCCTCGGGGCCCTGCGTGCCGAAGTCCATCACGTCCCCCACAAACCGTGCCCCCGTTGATCGCCGGGCGGGCCGGTGCCCGTCGGCAGTCTTCGTCGAACCGCTGTGCCGCGGACGGGAGTTGCGTTCGGTGCGGAGAGCATCCGTCCGAATGTCGCACCGAGAGGCATCGTACCTGCGGGGCAGTACCGGGCCGAAGGGTGCCGCACGACAGGTTCTCCGAGGTGGGAGCAGATGGGGCGCACTCGACTTGGTGACTCAGGGTGAACGAATCACGCCTCGGAGCGTCCGAAAAACGGCTGTGGGCAGAACGAAGCCCCCGATCACGGGGGAACAACCGGGGGCTTCGCGTCTGCGGGGCGGCCCCAAAAGGCCGCACATTCAGAAAGTAAGTCCTGTACGGCCCCCGGGTCAAGCCGAGTTGGGGCACTCAGGCAACTTCTCAGATGTGGGTCTTCACAAGTTCAGCACACAGACGCTGGCCCGTCACGGTCCGTGACGGAGAGGCTCTTCGCTGACGTCGCAGCAGGTCCCTGGAGTACCTCGTACCCCTCTGAACACTGCAGCACCAGAAGATCGGCGAACGGTTTTGACGGGTCCTTGGTGAAGTGCCGGCGCTCGGCGCGGACCCACCCCTCCCAGAACTCGTTCTGCGCCGAACCGTCCCTCCGCCGCCCGCGCGCCCACGCGTCCTCGTCGGCCAGCTCCATCCACAGCAGCCGCGCCAGCCACGGCCTGAGCGCGCGACGGCCGGCGCCCACCCCCTCGACGAGGATCACGGGCGCCGGCGGCAGGGCGCGGTCCGGTCCGAAGCCGCGGGTGTCCCAGTCGTACGGCCGGTAGTGCGCCGTCGTACCGTGCGACAGCGGCTCGACGACCTCCCGGAGCAGCCGCCCGGTCCAGGCGAAGAGTTCCTCGTGCGTGGCGATGTCGTCCAGGTGGAGCACGGGAGCCCCGCCCAGCGCCTCGGCCAGCCGCCCCGCGAACGTGGTCTTGCCCGAGCCCGCGTGCCCGTCTACGCCGATGAGCCGGACGGGGCCGCAGGAGGGCGGCAGCCGGTGCAGCCGGGAGGCGAGGGCGTCGAGGTGAATGAGGGATCCCTTGGTGCGGTGCGGTGCTGCTGGGCTTCACTCTACCGAGGTCACCCTCGGGTGACCGGGGGAGAAGATGCCGTCGTCCTGTCGCGGGCATGCCAGTGGTATCGACCAATATTGGTCGGCGCCGCGACCCGCGAAGTGCTGGCAGAAGCCGTGATCGCGAACCATAGTTGCCCCCACACCCACGCATTGGACCTGCCCGTTCCGGACACCTGGGGGTCACCCGCCCATGACCAGAGCTGAACAGCCGTCCCGCAGAAGCCTCCTGGCCGTGGCGGTCGCCGCGGCCACCGCGGGCGCCGCGAGTCCGGCGGCGGCAGCCGCCGGCTCGACGGCCGGCCCCGCGAGAACCCGGACCGCCGCCCCGTCGAAAGCCCCGTCGCGCCTCGTGGACAACCATGCCTGGACCTCGTACACCGACTGGCGCGGTGGTACCGCGGCTG
Source organism: Streptomyces phaeochromogenes (assembly GCF_001418655.1). Classification (GTDB taxonomy): domain Bacteria; phylum Actinomycetota; class Actinomycetes; order Streptomycetales; family Streptomycetaceae; genus Streptomyces; species Streptomyces phaeochromogenes. Next base: position 23,741 of record NZ_LIQZ01000250.1, read on the forward strand.
GGACCCGCGCCGTGCCGGGGGTGCGGCCGGGTCTGGCGATCGGGACGCCGGCGGGCCGGACCGACTACAAGGACCCGCACACCGGTACGACCGCCACCTGGGAGTACGCGCGCTGGACCTCGCCCGTCCACCGCCTCGCCGTCCCCTCGACCGAGGTGATTCCCTCCTGGAACGCGCGGACCCCGGTGGGCACCTGGCTCCAGGTCGAGCTGTCGGGCACGTACTCCGACGGCACGGCGACGCCCTGGTACGTGATGGGCCGCTGGGCGGCCGGGGACCAGGACATCCGGCGGACCTCGGTGGACGACCAGAGCGACGGCAGGAGCAGCATCTGGACGGACACCTTCTCCATCGACGACGCGGCCTCCGGGCTGCGCCTGGTGTCGTACCGGCTGCGGCTGACCCTGTACCGCAAGCCCGGGACCACGGCCACGCCGACCGTGTGGCGGCTCGGCGCGATGGGCTCCGACGTCCCGGACCGCTTCACCGTCCCGGCCTCGACGCCTGCACTCGCGCGGGAGCTGACGGTGCCGCGCTACTCGCAGGAGATCCACGCCGGCCAGTACCCCGAGTACGACAACGGTGGCGAGGCCTGGTGCAGCCCCACCTCCTCCCAGATGATCATCGAGTACTGGGGACGGAAGCCCACGGCGGCGCAGCTGGCCTGGGTCAAGCCCGAGTACGCGGATCCGCAGGTGTGCCATGCCGCCCGGTTCACCTTCGACCACCAGTACAACGGCTGTGGGAACTGGCCCTTCAACGCCGCGTACGCCGCCACGTACAAGGACCTCCAGGGCGTGGTGACCCGGCTAGGTTCGCTCGCCGACCTGGAGACGCTGATCGCCGCCGGAATCCCGGCCATAACGTCCCAGTCGTTCCTCAAGACGGAACTGACGGGAGCTGGGTACGGCACCGCGGGCCATCTGATGACGGTCATAGGGTTCACCGCCGACGGCGACGTGATCGCCAACGACCCGGCCTCGCCGGACAACAGCGCGGTTCGGCGCGTCTACAAGCGCCGCGAGTGGGAGAACATCTGGCTCCGCACCAAGCGGTACAACGCCTCCGGGGCGGTCGTCTCCGGTACCGGCGGGGTCTGCTACCTCTACTTCCCGGCCCGCCCCACGGCCGCCCAGCGGACGGCACTGGCGGCGGTGGGCATTCACTGAGTGAGTGAGAGTGAAGGCTGAGCGACGGCTGAGTGATGTGGCGGCTGTGACAGGGCAGCTGTGACGGGGCTGGTGTGGCGGGTGCCACACCAGCCCCTCACGCGTGACCAAGCTCTCTCCCGCAAAAGCCCGATCCGGTGGCAAGGTGGACAGAACGGTGGGGGGAGTCCACTGCAAGACCGACGTGAGCGAGCTGCCATGACCACGAACTCAGCCACCGCCGGACGTGTCCGTGCCCGTACCGGAGGGCCCAAGGACGACGGCCCGAAGATCCTTGAGCACGTCGTGGGCTGGACGTTCGTGGTGGTGCTCGCGATGCTGGTGACGCAGCTCGGCCTCGTCTGATCGCGGTCGAAGAGAGTCGAACAGGCTGGTGGTGCCGCTCTGCCATACTGCGGGGATCCCGCTCGCAGTTGGAGACCAGGTCCGGAATTGAGTAACCGTCAGCAGAGTGATGCCGACCGCCCCGGAGCGCGCGGCACAGACCGTTCCTTAGCGCGCCGCGCCGAACTCATCGCCATCGGGCGGAAGTTGTTCGCCGACACGTCCTACGACGCACTGTCGATGGACGACATCGCGAAACAGGCGCAGGTCGCCAAAGGGTTGATCTACTACTACTTCAAGTCCAAGCGCGGCTACTACCTGGCGATCGTCCAGGACTCGGTGGCCGAGCTGATCTCCCGGGCGGCGGGCGGCCTCGAACTGCCCCCGGCGGAGCGGGTCCACCGCACCATCGACGGCTACCTGCGCTACGCCGAGAACAACCACGCCGCTTACCGCACCATCATCAGCGGGGGCGTCGGTTTCGACGCCGAGGTGCACGCCATCCGGGAGGGTGTGCGGGAGGCCATCGTGGAGACGATCGCCGAAGGGGCGTACGGGCGACGGGAGATCGGCCCGCTGCCACGGATGGCGCTGCTCGGCTGGCTGTGCAGCGTCGAGGGGGCCACCCTCGACTGGATCCACCACTACAGCCTCCCGCGCGACCTCATGCGCGAGCTGCTGGTGAAGATGCTCGGCGGCGCGATGCGCGCCATCGAGGAGCTGGACGCCTCCTACCCGGCCCCGGGGGCCGCACGCCGGGACACCTGACATCAGTGGAGGGCGGGGGCTCGCCGACCGGCCCCCGCCCTCCACCGAAATGCCCTGCCGCCGAAGCTAGTTGATCGCCTTGATCAGCTCGCCGTTCGACGTGTCACCGCTCAGCTCCCAGAAGAACGTGCCGCCCAGGCCCTGCGCGTTCTTGTAGTTCATCTTCCCGGCGATGGTCGACGGGGTGTCGTAACTCCACCAGTTGTTCCCGCACTTGGCGTACGCCGTGCCGCCGACCGTGCCGGTCGCCGGGCACTTCGTCTTGAGCACCTTGTAGTCGTCGATGCCCTGCTCGTACGTTCCCGCCGCCGGGCCGGTGGCGGTGCCGCCGGGCGTCGCCTGGGTGACACCGGTCCAGCCGCGGCCGTAGAAGCCGATGCCGAGCAGCAGCTTCGAGGCCGGGACACCCAGGCCCTTGAGCTTGGCGATGGTCGCCGAGGTGTGGAACTCCGCCTTCGGGATCCCCGAGTAGGAGTTCAGCGCCGAGTGCGGAGCCGTGGGGCCGGTCGCGTCCCAGGCGCCGAAGAAGTCGTACGTCATCGGGTTGTACCAGTTGACGTACTGGGCGGCGCCCGCGTAGTCCGTCGCGTCGATCTTGCCGCCGGCCGTGGCGTCGGCCGTGATCGCCGAGGTGACCAGCGCGGAGCCGCCGAACTTGGCGCGTACCGCGGACATCAGGTTCTTGTAGGCGGCCCGCCCGCTGGTGTCACAGGTGGCACCGCACGCGTTCGGGTACTCCCAGTCGATGTCGATCCCGTCGAAGACGTCGGCCCACTTCGAGTTCTCGACCAGGTCGTAGCAGGACTGCGCGAAGGCCGCCGGGTTCTTGGCCGCCTCGGTGAAGCCCGCCGACCAGGTCCAGCCGCCGAAGGACCACAGGACCTTGAGGTTCGGGTGCTTCTTCTTCAGCTCGCGCAGCTGGTTGAAGTTGCCGCGCAGCGGCTGGTCCCAGGTGTCCGCGACGCCGTCGACCGACTCGGCCGCGGTGTGCGTCCGCTCGGTCGCCGCGTAGTTGTCGCCCATCGCGCACTTGCCGCCGGTGACGTTGCCGAAGGCGTAGTTGATGTGGGTCAGTTTGGCCGCCGAGCCGGACGTCTCGACGTTCTTGACCAGGTACTTCCGGTCGTAGGTGCCCCATTCGGTGAAGTAGCCGACGACCTTGGATCCGGCCGCCTTCGGCGCGGCGGCCCGCTCGGCGGGGCCGGCGGCGGTGGCCGTACCCGCGCCGGCGAGCAGACCCGCACCCAGAACGGCACAACACGCGGCGGATACGAGCGCCCGGAACCGGACGCGGGGGCGGAGCGAGCTGAACATCGTGTCTCCTCGTGGGGGAGAGGGGAACGCGCGCCATTTGGCATGAACGCGGTGAAGCGTTGGAGCGAAACAGTAGGAGGACTAGACCAGTGCGGTCAATGGTTCGGACCATTCGGTCCAGGAATCCTTTACTCTTGAGTAAGCGGTCGTTAACTGGTGACTCCATGCCGCCGATCGGGCATACTCACAGCGCACAGCCGCTGATCAGCCGCTTCCGTGACCCGGAGGCGCCGAGCATCGACAGTGCCCAGTAAGACCAGGCGGGGCAGCCCCACCCAGGTGTGCGTTCGCCGAAGTGCCCGACAGGGAGGAGAGCGTCGCCATGCCCGACCGCGCCCCGCAGCCGGTGGACCGTCAACTGCCCACGGACGAGGCCCGGGATCTGATCTCGCTCGTCCGCGACATCGCGCAGCGCGAGATCGCCCCGAAGGCGGCCGAGGAGGAGGACGCCGGGCACTTCCCGCGCGAAGTCCTCACGCTGCTCTCGGAGTCGGGGCTGCTCGGCCTCCCGTACGACTCCGAATACGGCGGCGGAGACCAGCCGTACGAGGTCTACCTCCAGGTCCTCGAAGAGCTGGCAGCCGCCCGTCTCACCGTCGGCCTCGGCGTCAGCGTGCACACGCTCGCCTGCCACGCCCTCGCCAACTACGGCACCAAGGAACAGCAGGTCGAGCATCTCCCGGACATGCTCGGCGGCGGCCTTCTGGGCGCCTACTGCCTCTCGGAGCCGTCCTCCGGCTCGGACGCCGCGTCGCTGCGCACAAAAGCCGTGCGGGACGGCGACAGCTGGGTGATCACGGGCACCAAGGCCTGGATCACGCACGGCGGAGTCGCCGACTTCTACACCGTGCTCGCGCGCACTGGTGGCGAGGGGGCGCGGGGCATCACGGCGTTCCTGGTGCCCGGCGACGCGGAGGGGCTGAGCGCCGCGGTGCCCGAGAAGAAGATGGGCATGAAGGGCTCACCCACCGCACAGGTCCACTTCGACGGGGTGCGGATCCCGGACGACCGGCGCATCGGCGACGAGGGGCAGGGCTTCGCGATCGCCCTGTCCGCGCTCGACTCGGGGCGGCTCGGCATCGCGGCCTGCGCGATCGGGGTGGCCCAGGCCGCGCTCGACGAGGCCGTCGCGTACGCCACCGGGCGGCAGCAGTTCGGCCGCCCGATCGCGGACTTCCAGGGCCTGCGCTTCATGCTCGCGGACATGGCGACCCAGATCGAGGCGGGCCGGGCGCTCTACCTCGCCGCGGCCCGGCTGCGCGACGCGGGACGGCCGTTCGCCAAGCAGGCGGCCATGGCGAAGCTGCACTGCACCGACACCGCGATGAAGGTCACCACGGACGCCGTCCAGGTGCTCGGCGGGTACGGCTACACCGCGGACTTCCCCGCGGAGCGTTACATGCGCGAGGCCAAGGTGCTGCAGATCGTCGAGGGCACCAATCAGATCCAGCGGATGGTCATCGCCCGTCACCTCGCGGGTCCCGAGTCGCGCTGAACCTCCCGTAGCCGTACCCGTACATCGCCGAGGGCGCCGCGAGCCGGGCCCACTCCGGATCGTGGCGGCCCGGCAGGGTCCGGCCGCGGTCGGCCCAGGTGCGGAGCATGGCGCGGTAGATGGGGGGATCCAGGGGCTGTTGGTGCGCGTGGGGTCCCTGTGGCCCCTGCGACCCCTGAGGGCTCTGTGAACCCTGGGTTCCCTGAGTTCCCTGGGTCCAGTGAATCCCTTGGGTCCACTGAGTTCCCTGCGTCCACTGGGTCTCCTGTGGTCCTGGGGCTCCCAGGGACCCCAGGGGCCCCTGGGGAACCGATTCTGCCGACGGGGGGAAGGGGATCCGGCGGCGGCGCTCCGCCTCTGCGTATGTGGGGGTCATACCGAGGCCAACGGGTCCACGGGTGGACAAGTCACCGGCGCGGGGATTCGCCAGTGAGTTCGCGGCACGCCCTTGTCCGGGCCGCCGCCGGTCCGCGTGAGGGGCGCACCGGACTCCGGCACCGAACTCTGGCCCCCTGCCGTCTTCTGACGTACCGTCAACTCCGCCGCCGGGGGCCGCACCCCTCCGGGCAACGTCACGCGCCGTACGCCCCGGGAGGCAGCCGATGCCCGACGACCGCCCCGTAGCCCTCGACGAGTACCCCGTGCACCAGGTCCCCCTCTCGATGAAGCACGTGGCGACGGGGGACCGGAACGCCTACGACCGCTGCATCTTCCAGGTCTTCGACCACCAGGGGCGAGCACTGCTCATCCTGGGGCTGGGGGTGTATTCGAACGTCGGTGTGATCGACGCGTACGCGACCCTGCGCACCGGCGACACCCTGCATGCCGTACGCGCCTCCGACGCGCTGGACGACGACACCCGGATGACGATGGCGGTCGGTCCGCTGCGGGTCCTGGTCGAGCGCCCCCTGAAGGACTTCGTCCTGAGCTGCGCGGCCGACCCCGACGACCCGGACGGACTGTCGTACGAGATCACGTGGTCGGCGGACTTCCCCGCGCTGTGGGAGCCGCATCACGTCCAACGCCGGGGAGCCCGGCTCACGTTGGAGGGCCGGCGCTTCGTGCAGGCGGGCCGGTGCGAGGGCTGGATCCGGGTCGCGGGGGAGGAGACACGGCTGTCGGGCGACGGCTGGACCGGCACCCGCGACCGCAGCTGGGGTACGCGCCCCCTGCCCGGCGAGGAGGGCGGCCGGCTCGCCGAGGAGCACCGGACCGAGGGCTTCCACTGGCTCTGGTGTCCCGTCCGCTTCGAGGACCGCTTCCTGATGGTCATCACCCAGGAGGACGCCGACGGCTACCGCACCCTGAACGACGCGACGCTCGTACGGAACGGGGAGCGCGACCGTCAACTCGGCTGGCCCCAGGCCGAGATCACCTACCGGAGCGGAACCCGGCACCCGGAGCGTGCGACCGTCCACCTCGGCGACTTCCGCAAGCCGTCGGAGCTCGGCGTCGAGATCCTCACCTCCTCCCCGCTCGCCGTCGGAGCCGGCTATCCGCCCGCCGACGACTGGCAGCACGGCACCTGGCGGGGACGCGGCTGGACCGACCGGCGTACGTACGACCTTTCGGACCCGGCCGTGCTCGGGCTCGCCGCGTACGGCGTGACCGACCACGCCGCCCGCTTCACTCTCGACGGACAAGTGGGGCACGGGATCTTCGAGCACGGCTCGTTCGGCCGGCACGACCCGAGCGGGTTCACCGGCTTCGACTCGGTCGCGCCGTAGGGAAGTTGAGGCGAGGGAGGGAGCGGAACGATGGCAACGGCACCCCGTCCGCGTACGACCACACGTGACCCGGAGGAACTCGCGCAGCGGCTGACCGCCTGGCTCGCCGGACGGCTGCCCGGTGCCAAGGCGGTCGACGTCCGCGTCCCCGCCTCCAACGGACTGTCCAGCGAGACCCTGCTCTTCGACATCGAGCACCCCGAACCTCCGGTGCGCGCCTGCGCGTTGAGGCTCGCGGCGGATCCGGCGGCGTACACCGTCTTCCCTGTCTACGACCTGCCGCGCCAGTACCGCACCATGCGACTGGTGGCGGACCGCACGGACGTGCCCGTACCGCGGGTGCAGTGGCTGGAGGAGGACCCGGGGCCCCTCGGGGCGCCCTTCTTCGTCATGGAGCGCGTGGAGGGCCGCGTACCGCCGGACGTCATGCCCTACACGTACGAGGGCAACTGGCTGCACGCGGCAAGTGACGCCGAGCGGGAGGGACTTGAGCACGCCTCGGTCGGATTCCTCGCCCGGCTGCACGACCAAGTCCCGGTGCGCGAGGCGGACTTCCTCGCGTCGCCGGGGGACGGCAGCCCCTTGCGGCGTCACGTCGAGGCCCAACACGCCTACTACGAATGGGTGATTGACGGTCTGCCGCGGTCACCCCTGATCGAGGACGCCTTCGACCGGCTCGACGCGCTCTGGCCGCGCGACGAGGGCGAGACGGTCCTCAGCTGGGGTGACGCACGCATCGGAAACGTCATCTACGACGGCTTCGAACCCGCTGCCGTCCTCGACTGGGAGATGGCGGCACTGGCCCCGCGCGAGGTCGACCTCGGCTGGATGATCTACCTGCACCGCTTCTTCCAGGACCTCACCGAGAGCTTCGGCCAGCCCGGACTGCCCGGCTTCCTGCGCCGGGACCGCGTGGAGCCGCGCTACGCCCAACTCACCGGCCACACACCGCGGGACATGGACTTCCACATCCTGTACGCCGCCCTGCGGCACGCAATCGTCATGCTGCGTGTCGCCTACCGGCAGGTGCACTTCGGTGAGACCGCCGTCCCCGCGGATCCGGACACACTGATCCTGCACCACGACAGCCTGCGAGCCATGGTGCAGGGCAGTTACGGGAACTGAGGACCGCTCAGGCGGAAACCGGCCGGGTGGTGCTCAGGCGGCCTGGTCGCGCATCACAGGCACCCGCATGGGACGCGAGCCGGGGCCGCCGACGTGCGAGAAGGGCTGCGTACGCCAGTCGAGCCCCTGAGGGAGCGTCAGCAGCAGGGCGGTGTCCTGCTCCTGAACCTCCATCGTCTCGTCGGCGGGTCGGGCCTCGGCCGCCGTACGGCCCGTACCGGCGCAGACCGTGAGCCCGAACGGGTTCCACGGCGACGCGCACAGCGCGTGCTCCGGCAGGCTCTCCTCGTCCGCGAGGAGCGCGATGGGCTGCGCGCAGTCCGGGCAGATCACCCGGTACATCTCGAAGGTGTCGTACGCGTCGAACTCCTCGGCGTCAGATTCGACGCCCTCCGGCTCGGGCTCTACGACGGGCTGCTGCCGCTTGGGCGCGGTGCGACCAGGGCGCTTCAGACTCTGCATGGGCTACTCCCCCTTGGGTGGGCCGACAAGGCACTGCGACCTCGACCACAGCAAGCACTTCCCGCCCCGTCTCTGCGGTAATCACGAGAACATCACGGAACCGACCGCCGCGATGTGGCGTTCGTCACATGCCGCGTGCAGGTGCCCGACCCGGTGGTTTTGTCCCCCGGGTGTCTCGCCCGCTTCTTTCAGGCCACATCACAAACAGGGTATGACCTGCGCCGCAGAGTACCCGAGCGGATCAAGGGCATGTAGGTTCTCCGCCATGGAGGAGCTGGACCGCCACATCGTGCAGCTGCTCGTCGAAGACGGGCGGATGAGCTACACCGACCTGGGCAAGGCCACGGGTCTGTCCACGTCGGCCGTGCACCAGCGGGTGCGCCGGCTTGAGCAGCGCGGAGTCATCCGCGGCTATGCCGCGGTCGTCGACCCGGAGGCCGTCGGGCTGCCGATCACGGCCTTCATCTCGGTGAAACCGTTCGACCCCAGCGCCCCCGACGACATCGCCGAACGACTGGCCGACGTCCCGGAGCTGGAGGCCTGCCACAGCGTCGCCGGCGACGAGAACTACATCCTCAAGGTCCGCGTCTCGACACCGCACGAGCTGGAGGAGCTCCTCGCGCGCGTGCGCACGCTGGCGGGCGTTTCGACACGTACGACGGTGGTTCTCTCCACGCCGTACGAGGCCAGGCCGCCCAAGATCTGACCCCCGTGTGTGGGACCCCCGTGCGCGGGGCGCGTGCGCCGAGGGGCGAGACTGTTCCCCATGAGTGAGAGCACCGCCACCTCCCGAACCGTGCTGCTGCGCGGCGGGGAAGTCCACAGCCCCGCCGACCCGTTCGCCACCGCGATGGTCGTGGAACGCGGGCAGGTCGCCTGGGTCGGCTCCGAGGGCGCGGCCGACGCGTTCGCGGACGGCGTCGACGAGGTGCTGGACCTCGAAGGGGCGCTCGTCACCCCGGCGTTCACCGACGCGCACGTGCACACCACGGCCACCGGACTCGCCCTCACCGGCCTCGACCTCTCCGCCGCGCGCACCCTCACCGAGGCGATGGCCCTCGTACGGGAGTTCGCGGCTGCCCGCCCCGCCGACCGGGTGCTTCTCGGTCATGGCTGGGACGCGTCCCGCTGGCCCGAGCGGCGGCATCCGTGGCGGGACGAGCTGGACGAGGCCACCGGAGGACGCCCGCTCTACCTCAGCCGGATCGACGTCCACTCGGCCGTCGTCACCACGGCACTGCTGGACATGGCGCCGGGCGTACGCCGGGCGGCCGGCTTCGAGGACGGCGAACCGCTGACCCGCGACGCCCATCACGCCGTACGCGCCGCCGCGTTCGCAGCCGTGACGCCCGAGCAGCGCACCGAGGCCCAGCGCGCCGCGCTGAAGCATGCGGCCTCGCTCGGCATCGGCTCCGTCCACGAGTGCGCGGGCCCGGAGATCTCCTCCGAGGACGACTTCACCGGGCTGCTGAGGCTCGCCGCGGAGGAGGCCGGGCCCCGGGTCGTCGGCTACTGGGCCGAACACGGGGACGAGGGCGTGGCGAAGGCCCGGGCGCTGGGCGCGGTCGGCGCCGCGGGCGACCTCTTCGTGGACGGCGCCCTCGGCTCGCACACGGCCTGCCTCCACCAGCCGTACACCGACGCCCAGCACACCGGCACCGCCTACCTGGACGCCGCCGCCGTCGCGGCCCATGTGGTGGCATGCACCGAGGCGGGCCTCCAGGCGGGCTTCCACGCCATCGGGGACGCCGCGGTGACCTCCGTGGTCGACGGAGTCCGCGCCGCCGCCGAGAAGGTCGGCCTGGCCCGCGTACGCGCCGCCAGGCACCGCGTCGAGCACGCCGAGATGCTCACCCCGGAGACGATCGTCGCCTTCGCCGAACTCGGCCTCACCGCTTCCGTCCAGCCGGCCTTCGACGCGCTGTGGGGCGGCGAGGACGGCATGTACGTCGAGCGACTCGGCGCCGAGCGGGCCCGGACGCTCAACCCGTTCGCGGCCCTGCTGCGGGCCGGGGTGCCGCTGGCCTTCGGCTCCGACAGCCCCGTCACCCCGCTCGACCCGTGGGGCACCGTCCGCGCCGCGGCCTTCCACCGCACTCCGGAGCACCGGGTGTCCGTGCGCGCCGCGTTCACGGCGCATACGCGGGGCGGCTGGCGGGCGGTCGGACGCGACGACGCGGGCCTCCTGGTACCCGGCGCGCCCGCGGACTACGCCGTGTGGCGCACCGACGAGCTCATCGTCCAGGCCCCGGACGACCGGGTCGCCCGCTGGTCGACCGACCCGCGCTCCGGCACCCCCGGACTGCCCGACCTCACGCCCGGCGCGCGACTGCCCGTCTGTCTGCGTACGGTCGTGGGCGGACGGACGGTATTCGTACGGCCGGACGAGTGATGTCCCGGGGTGGCGCGGTGTCGATCATGGCCCGGCGCCGCGTCGCGCGACCTGCGTATCCTCCGCGCTGACCAGGGGTTTGAGGGAAAACCCCCAGGTCAAACGGCTGTTGACAGCGAGCGGCAGGTGGCCGGTAGGTTCGGCCGGGTCCACCACCGGACGTCCGACCGGTGAACTTCCGCGCAGTCGCCGCAGCGCAGTTGGGTCAGGGGTGGTGTGCCGCACCGGTACACCACCACTGGGAGCCAGGCCCAGCGCCCGCGCCACGGGGCGAGGGAACGTTCCGGCTCGGATGGTGTGACCCGGGTGGGGCCCGGACGCTCAGTAGACAACGGCTTTCGGTCGACCCGCAGCCAGCGGGTCCCAGGTCGGCCCGAAGGGCGCCGGGCCCCGATCCGCAGTCATATCCCCTTCTGGCCCCCTTCCGGGAACTTTCACGTCGGTGCCTCACCGGCCTGAAGAGCGACGCTCGCTATGGTGGAGCCCCTCGCACGGAAGTCTTAAGGGGAAGCTGTGAACGACGGCGGTGGGCGACAGTTCGGTCCGCTCGGCACGACCTTGGTGATCATCCCGACCTTCAACGAGGCGGAGAACATCAAGGCGATCGTCGGCCGCGTGCGGGCCTCCGTGCCCGCGGCGCACGTTCTGATCGCCGACGACAACAGCCCCGACGGCACCGGCAAACTCGCCGACGAGCTGACCGTCGAGGACGACCAGGTCCACGTGCTGCACCGCAAGGGCAAGGAAGGCCTCGGCGCCGCCTACCTCGCGGGCTTCCGCTGGGGCCTGGAGCACGGGTACGGCGTACTGGTCGAGATGGACGCCGACGGCTCGCACCAGCCCGAGGAACTGCCCCGGCTGCTCACCGCGCTCAAGGGGGCCGACCTCGTGCTCGGGTCCCGCTGGGTGCCGGGCGGGCGTGTCGTCAACTGGCCCAAGTCCCGTGAGTTCATCTCGCGCGGCGGCAGTCTGTACTCGCGCGTCATGCTCGACGTGCCGATCCGCGACGTGACCGGCGGCTACCGCGCCTTCCGCCGCGAGACCCTGGAGGGCCTCGGTCTCGGCGAGGTCTCCTCGCAGGGCTACTGCTTCCAGGTCGACCTCGCCCGGCGGGCCGTCAAGGCCGGCTATCACGTGGTCGAGGTGCCCATCACCTTCGTCGAGCGCGAACTGGGCGACTCCAAGATGAGCCGCGACATCCTGGTGGAGGCCCTGTGGAGGGTGACCACGTGGGGGGTCGGGGAGCGGGCGGAACGGATTCGGGGGCGTCGGAAGGGCTGAGGCCCGGTTGGTTGTGTAGTCCGCCGGCTTGTCCGGCCTTTGGTCCGGCCGGGCCTTTGGTCCGGCCGTCGGGCCGGGCGGCTTGGGTTCACAGGTGGGGCTGACCACGCGTTTATCCCGTACTGAGCCGTGCCCAGGCACACTGGACGCATGACGACTGGCGCTTCGACTCCGCCCCACCCCGCACGGCCCCGGCGCTCCGGCCCGCTCCGGTACCTGCCGCTCGGCATCGCCGCATGGCTGGTGCTGGAGATCTGGCTGCTGATCGTGGTGGCAGGTGCCACGAGCGGCTTCACCGTCTTCCTGCTGCTGGTCGCGGGATTCGTCCTCGGCTCCGTGGTCATCAAGCGGGCCGGACGCCGTGCCTTTCGTGCGCTGAGCGAGACGCTGCAGCAACAGCAGAGCGGGGCGTTGCCGCAGGGCGGTACGAATTCCGAGGGCAACGGTCTGATGATGCTGGGCGGGCTGCTGCTGATGCTGCCGGGGCTGATCTCGGACGCGCTCGGGCTGCTTCTGCTGGTGCCGCCGGTCCAGAAGGGGCTCAGCCGGTATGCGGAGCGGACGTTCGAGCGGAAGATGCGGGAGGCCGGTGCTGGGACGCTCGGGGGTGCGTTTCAGCAGGCGCGTATCCATCGGCCCGACGGGAAGGTCGTGCCGGGTGAGGTCATCCGTGACGAGGAGTCGCGGGACCGCCGTCAGGAAGACTTGGGCCCGAGGCCTCCGCTGAACGGCTGACGCCGAGGGTTTTTCTTCGCCCCCGCCGCCCCTACCCATTCCCGTCCC
>NZ_LIQZ01000251.1 GCF_001418655.1 Streptomyces phaeochromogenes
GCCCCCCAGCACCCCCTCGCGGCCTGAGCCGCACGTCACACACGCACGCCCCGCAACTGACTTGAACACGTTCAAAAACAGGTCTACATTCTTCCTCGACAGCGCGTTTTGAACGCGTTCAAGAAGTCGAGGAGAGGTGGGGACATGGACCTCACGGTCATCGCGTATGTCATCTATCTGCTGGTCAGCGTGGCGCTGACGATCTGGGTGGCACGGACGCTCAGCCAGAACGGGCGGATCTTTCTGGCGGATGTGCTGCACGGGAACGAGAAGCTCGCGGACGCCGTCAACCACCTGCTGGTGGTGGGCTTCTACCTGGTGAACCTGGGCTTCGTCGCCCTCTATCTCAGCCAGGACGAGGAGATCGCCGACGCCCGCGGGGTGTTCGAGGCCCTGTCGACGAAGATCGGCGTGGTGCTCCTGGTGCTCGGCGCCATGCACCTGGGCAATGTGTACGTCCTCAACAAGATCCGGCGCCGGGGCATCATGGAGCGCGAGCAGCAGCCGCCCGTGCCGCCGCAGGACTGGGTCGCCCCGGCGGTCGGGGCGTGACCGCGATGGCCACCGCCGCCACCCCGGACCGGGACGCCGCGCGCGTCCCGGTCCGCGGGCTCACCGTCCTGTACGACGCGCAGTGCTCGCTCTGCGCCGTTGTCCGCGACTGGCTCGTACGGCAGCGCCAGTTGGTGCCCCTGGAGCTGTTGCCCGTCGGCTCGGAGGCCGCCATGCGGCGCTTCCCGGGGCTCGACCACGCGGCGACGCTCGACGAGATCACCGTGATCGGCGACTCGGGCCAGGTCTACCGGAGCACCGCCGCCTGGATCGTCACCCTGTGGGCGCTGGCCGAGTACCGCCCGGCGGCCCACCGGTTCAGCACCCCGGCCGGGGCACGGCTCGCGCGCGGCGCGGTCCTCGCCGCCGCCAAGTGGCGTGAGGGCCAGTGGGCGCGCAGGCACGGCGCCTGGGGCGGGGGCGCGTACTACGGGGCCAACGGATGGGAGTACTCCCCTGCCACGGGGTGGACCTACAACGCACCCGCCTGCGACATCGACACCTGCGCGCCTCGTTAGGCTCTCTACCGTGCCAGCAGCGAAAGACAGTGCCAGTCGTCCGGACGGCCCCGCGGAGCCGGAGGGCCCCGCCCGGCCGTCCCGTACGCCCGCCAAGAGCGAGCAGACCCGGGCCCTGATCCTGGAGACGGCGATGCGCCTGTTCCAGGAGCGGGGCTACGAGAAGACGACGATGCGGGCCATCGCCAAGGAGGCAGGGGTCTCCGTAGGCAACGCGTACTACTACTTCGCCGGCAAGGAGCACCTGATCCAGGGGTTCTACGACCGGCTCGCCGCCGAGCACAGGGTGGCGGTCCGGGAAGTCCTGGACCAGGAGAAGGACCTGGAGGCGCGGATCGCCGGGGTGCTGAAGGCGTGGCTGGACGTGGCGACGCCGTACCACGAGTTCGCGGTGCAGTTCTTCAAGAACGCCGCCGACCCCGACAGCCCGCTCAGCCCGTTCTCCGCCGAGTCGGAGCACGCGCGCGTGGAGGCCATCGGGGTCTGCCGCGAGGTGCTGGCGGGCTCCAAGGCGAAGATCCCGGAGGAACTGCGGGAGGTGCTCCCCGAGTTGCTGTGGCTCTCCCAGATGGGGCTCGTCCTGTACTGGGTCTTCGACCGCACGGAGGGCCGCGAGCGCAGTTACCGCCTCGCCGAACGAGGTGCCCGGCTCACCTCGCTCGGCGTCTCACTGGCCCGCTTCCGGGTGCTGCGGCCCCTGGTCCGCGAGGTGCACGGCCTGTTCACGGACTTCCTGCCGGGGATGACGAACGCACTGCCCGACCCCGGCAAGAAGTCCGCGAAATAGCGCCCCGCGCGGTCAGTTCACGGCGTCCACCTCGTCCTCCGCCAGCTCCACGTCGTACACCAGCGGTTCGGCGCCGACCATCACGTGCCGGGCGCGGGAGGGGTGCTCGGCGGCCGTCACGGCCAGCAGGTACGAGCCCGCGGAGGGCACCGAGACGATGTACGAGCCGTCGGCCAGCGACGTCACCCGGTCGAGCTGACGGCCGCCCTTGGAGAGCAGGGTCAGCGCGGCGCCCTCGACGGGTGCGCCGTCCGGGGTGCGGACGAAGCCGTGGATCACGGTCGAACCGCCGTCGGCGCCGGGCACGCGCGCGTGGGGCTCGGAAACCTCCTCCTCGCGGGGCTCGACCGCCAGGTGCGGCAGCCGCTTCTCCAGACCGGCGGGCAGCCACCAGTTGGAGTTCCCCAGGAGGTGCATCGCGGCCGGCACCAGCGCCGTACGCAGGATGAACGCGTCCAGCGCGACCGCCGCCGCGAGCCCGATGCCCGCCATCGCGCCCTCCATGTCGCCGCTGAGGACGAACGCGGAGAAGACGCAGATCATGATCAGGGCCGCGCAGTTGATGACCCGGCTGGTCTCGGCGAGGCCGACCCGGACCGCCCGCGCGTTGTCCTTGGTGTGCACCCATTCCTCGTGCATGCGGCTCACCAGGAACACCTGGTAGTCCATCGAGAGCCCGAAGAGCAGCGACAGCATGATGACCGGCAGGAAGGCGGTGATCGGCCCCTCCTTGCCGAGGCCGAGGAGTCCCGTGCCCCAGCCCCACTGGAAGATCGCGACGAGCACTCCGAAGGAAGCGGCAGCGGCGATCAGGTTCATCAGGGCCGCCGTCAGCGGCACCACCAGGGAGCGGAAGGCCACCATCAGCAGCAGGAAGCCGAGCGTGATGATCGCCGCGACGAAGTACGGCAGCCGGTCCCCCGTGACGGCCGCGAAGTCCTTGAAGACGGCGGTCACTCCGCCCACGTGGGCCTCGGTCCCGGACTCCGGGATCACGTCGTCCCGCAGCCGGTCGATCAGCTGGTCCGTCTTCTCGGACTGCGGTGACGTGGTGGGCACGACCTGGATCACCGTGACGCCCTCGGAAGGCGGCGCGGCGGCGACCTGGGCGACGCCCTCGGTCGAGCGGATGGCCGACACGAGCGCGTCCGCGTCGCCGCCGTCCACGACCACCTGGAGCGGGCCGTTGAAGCCGGGCCCGAAGCCCTCGGCGAGCAGGTCGTACGCCTGGCGCGTCGTCGTCGAGTCCTTGTGGTTGCCCTGGTCGGTGGCGCCGAGCCGGATCGACAGGACGGGCAGCGCGAGGATCACCATCACGACCAGTGCCCCGGCGGCGATCGAGCGCGGTCGCTGCTGCACGTACATGGACCAGCGTGCCGCGAGGCCGCTCGCCTCGGCCGGCTCCGGTCCCGTCGCGGCGAGCCTGCGCCGCTGCTTGCGGCTGAGGACGCGCATGCCGAGCATGCCGAGGAGCGCGGGCAGCAGGGTGGTCGCGGCGAGGACGCTGAGCACGACGGTCAGCGAGGTCGCGACGACCACACCGTCCAGGAAGCGCATGTTCATCACGAGCATGCCGGCGAGCGCGATGCACACCGTGCCGCCCGCGAACAGCACGGCACGGCCCGAGGTGTTGAGGGCCGTGACGGCGGACTCCTCGGGCTTCATGCCGCGCAGGATGCCCCGCCGGTGCCGCGTCACGATGAACAGCGCGTAGTCGATGCCCACACCGAGACCGATCAACGAGCCGAGCAGCGGGGCCACTTCGGGCACGTCGGTGACATGGCTGAGCAGTGAGGTCGCCATGAGGCCGGTGCCGAGGGCCGCGATCGCGACGACGAGCGGCAGCAGCATCGCGAAGAGCGAGCCGAAGGCGAGGAAGAGGACGACCGCCGCGGCCATGATGCCGACCATCTCGGCGATGCCGGTGGGCGGCTCCTGGATCCGGGTGATCGCCTGACCGCCCAGCTCCACCTGGAGACCGGCGCGTTCGGCGTCCTGCGCCGTGTCGACGACGTCCTGGACCAGCTCCTTGGGGACGCCGTTCGCCTGCTCGGTGAAGGTCACCTGGGCGTAGGCGATCCGCCCGTTCTCACTGATCTGCGTGGCCCCCTGGGCGGCGTACGGGCTGCTGACGTCGCCGACGCCCTTCATCCGCCCGATCTCCTCCAGGGCGGGCGCGATCCGGGAGCGTACGGAATCGTCCCGTACGGATCCGTCGTCGACCTTCCACACCACCGTGTCGGTGTCGCCCGACCTCTCCGGGAAGGCCTTCTCCATCAGGTCGTACGCGCGTGTGGAGTCCGTGTTCGGAAGAGTGAAGGTGTCCGCGTAGTTCGTGCCCGCGGCGGACCCCGCGAAGCCCAGCCCCAACACCGCCCCCACCCACAACAACAGGACCACCAGCCGGTGCCTGTAGCACCACCGTGCCAATGTCGTCACGCCTCAACGCCCCTTAGTCGGTTGTCGGTCGGTCCCCCAGGTCCTGCGGATCAGCATCGGGGTGGCGCGCAGCCGTGGACACGACTCGGCCATGACTCACAAGGAACTCCAAAGCACGACCCGGCCCCGTTGTCAGTGCCCGCGCCGATACTGAGGACATGACCGCTCACGAGGGGGCGACCGTCCTGGTCGTCGAGGACGAACCGAGCATCGCGGACGTCCTGGCCATCGCTCTGCGCTATCACCGCTTCGAGGTGATGACGGCGGGGACCGTGCGCCAGGCGCTGACGCTGGCCGAGCGCACCCGCCCGGACGCCGCGCTCCTCGACGTGATGCTCCCGGACGGCGACGGCCGGGCACTGGGCCGCGAACTGCGCGCGAAACAGCCGGACCTGGCCCTGGTGTTCCTGACCGCGAGGGACGCGCCCACCGAGATCGTCGGCGCGCTCGCCTTCGGCGACGACTACATCACCAAGCCGTTCAACATCGACGAGGTGATCGCCCGCATCACCGCGGTCCTGCGCCGCACCCGCCCGGCCGACGTCCTCCCCGAGCGCCCGCCCCTGCGCTACGGGGACCTGGAGCTGGACGAGACGACGTACTCGGTGCACCGCGCGGGCCGCTCGGTCGAGCTCACCCCCACGGAGTACGCGCTTCTGCGCTTCCTCGTACGCAACGGCGGCCGGATCGTCCCCAAGGAGCAACTCCTGCGCCACGTCTGGCAGTACGAGCACTCGGCCGAGTCGACCGTCGTGGAGACGTACATCAGCTATCTGCGGCGCAAGCTCGACGCCCTCGGCGCCCCGGTGATCACCACACGCCGGGGCGTCGGATACGGGCTCGCATGATCTTCCGGCGCTGCCACAGCCGTGGCATCCACTCGCTGCGCGGCAAGCTGACGCTGGCCAACGTGGCGCTGCTGGCGCTCGGCATCATCGTGGCGACGGCGGTCAGCCTGATGGGCATGCGGTACTACCTGCTGGACCAGGTCGACTCGGAGCTGTTCAAGACACGGGACTCACTGGGGAGTACGCAGATCACCGCGCGGCAGATCGACTCGATGAGCG
Source organism: Streptomyces phaeochromogenes (assembly GCF_001418655.1). Lineage (GTDB taxonomy): Bacteria > Actinomycetota > Actinomycetes > Streptomycetales > Streptomycetaceae > Streptomyces > Streptomyces phaeochromogenes. The sequence continues at coordinate 5,364 of NZ_LIQZ01000251.1, forward strand.
CGCTGGCCTTCGTCCGCGACGGAAAGATCCCGGAGTCGCAGGGGCCGCCGAACTCGGACTCCCTCTTCGCCCTGGTCGACACGACGGGACACAGCCTCAAGATCGGCACCTTCGAACCGACGGAGAACCAGCGGGCGCTGGCCGCGGCCGTGGACGACCCCCGGTCCCTCACCGGCGACGCCGAACCGCAGGACGTGACCGTGGACGGCACCCCGTTCCGGGTCATAGGTGTCTCCCTCACGGACGGCACGACGATCCTGCTGGCCAGCTCGACGGACGCCCTGCACAAGGGCATGGCCAAGGCCCTGAAGCTCGATCTGACCTTCGGCGCCCTGCTGTTGGCGCTCCTCGCCGTACTGACCATGCTCAGCGTGAGCCGCCGGCTGCGGCCCCTGGAGGACATGGTCGAGACGTCGTCGGCGATCGCCGAGGGGGATCTGGCCCGGCGCGTGCCCTCCAGCCACCACCCGACCCAGGAGGTCGAGCAGCTGCGGCTCGCCCTCAACTCGATGCTCCACCAGGTCGAGTCGGCGTACCGCACGCGCGAGCGGAGCGCCACGCAGCTGCGCCGCTTCGTCGCGGACGCCTCCCACGAACTGCGTACGCCCCTGTCGGCGATCCGCGGCTACCTCCAGCTGTACGACAAGGGCATGCTGCGCGAGCCCGGGGAGCGCAAGCGGGCCTGGGACCGGATGACCGGTGAGGCCGACCGCATGGCCCGCCTGGTCGACGAGCTGCTCACCCTGGCCCGCCTCGACCAGCAGCCCGAACTGCGCTTCAAGAACGTCGACCTGAGCCGTCTCGTGCGGGACGCGGCCGAGGATCTTCGGGCCCAGCAGCCCGAGCGGCCGGTGTCCGTGGGCGCCGACGGGGCCCTGCTGATACACGCCGACGAGTCGGGCCTGCGCCAGATCCTGGGCAACCTCGTGGCGAACGTACGGACGCACACGCCCGCGGATGTCGCGGTCACGCTCGGTCTGGAGCGGGTCGACGGGGTCGTCCGCCTCTGCGTCGCCGACGAGGGGCCCGGCCTCGACGAGGACGACGCCTCGCGCATCTTCGACCGGTTCTTCCGGGCGGGCGGAGGTGCGGGCAGTGGGCTCGGCATGGCCATCGTTCAGGGGGTGGCCGCGGCCCATGGGGGTGAGGTGGTGGTGCGGACGGCGCCGGGCGAGGGGCTGGCGGTGACGGTTACGTTGCCTGCGAAGGCGTGCGGTTGACTGTTCGGGGCGAACGGTGCGTTGTGATCCGCAGGCCGGTCGGGGCTTGTCGCGCAGTTCCCCGCGCCCCTGAAAGGACGGGGCCGCGCCCCTGTCCTTTGTCCCCCACAGGGGCGCTACGCCGCCGGGACCAGCGCCCACACCGTCTTGCCGTATCTTCCCCGGCTCCACACTCCCCAGGCGGACGTGAGGTGTTCCACCAGGATCAGGCCTCGGCCGGACTCCTCGTCGTACTCGCCGACCACCCGCAGGCGGGGCTGGACGGGGCTCTCGTCGGAGACCTCGATGAGGCAGGAGCCGTCCGCGATCACGGTGACGGCGACCTCGAACTCCCGCTCCAGCAGCGGCCCGTGGCGCACGGCGTTCGTCGCGAGCTCGGACACGAGCAGTACGACGTCCTCGAAGGCCTGCTCCCCCGCGCTGTGCCCCCAGTTCGACAGATGGTCGCGCACCCGGCGCCGGGCGAGCCCGACCGAAGCCGGATGCCGGGGCAGCCGGAAGGAGTTGCGTCTCAACACGTTTGCTCCTCACCCCACGCACACCTTCGTCACAAGGTGCTGCGTGGGGTGACCTCATCGCGTCACTGACGCAATCGTCAACCCCGCGCGAACATGTCAGATCCGATCGAGGCTCCACAGCCGGAAGACTCCGGTGCCGTCGGACAGGTACTGTCCGCCGCCCACGGCCTCGCTGCTCAGTACGTAATCCTTGCGCTGCCACAGCGGAACGAGGGGAACATCACGCGCGACGTCGTCCTGGACCGCCCGGAAGTCCCCCTCCGTGCGGCTGCGGTCCGCGTACTGCCGGCTGTCCTGAATCCGCCGGTCCACGTCCTTGCTGCTGTAGCCGTTCTTCATGCTGCCGCCGGTGCCGACCAGCGGCGCGGTGAAGTTGTCCGGGTCGGGGAAGTCGGCGACCCACCCGACGGCGTACGCGTCCAGCTCGCCGTCCGCGTACCGCTTCTGGAAGTCGGTCCACTCGTAGCCCTTGAGCGTCACCTGGAACAGTCCGCCCCGCTCCAGCTGCCGTTTGAGCTCGGCGGCTTCCGCGCCGGCCGCGTCCCTCCCCTTGGCGTAGCCGTAGGTGAAGCGCACGGGTGTCTTCACCCCGGCGGCGGCGAGCAGCGCCTTCGCCCGCGCGGGATCGGGCTTCGGGTAGGCGTCGAAGAAGGAGTCCGTGTGCCCGGTGATGCCCGCGGGGATCAGCGAGTAGAGCGGATCCACCGTGCCCTGGTACGTCGTGGCGGCCAGCTCGGCGCGGTCGACCAGCAGGGCCAGTGCCTGCCTCACCCGGCGGTCGTGGAGCGGTGATCCGGCCCGCACGTCGAGGTACAGATTGCGGGTCTCGGCACCGGCCGCCTCCGTGACGCGATGGCCGGGATCGCTCGGCGACAGCCCGGCGAGCACCTTCGGCGGCAGCGTGCGCGCGACGACGTCGACCTTCTTGGCCTTCCAGGCGGCGTCGAGTTTCCCGGGGGTCGCGTAGTAGCGCACGACGGCGGATTCACCCTTGCTCCGCGCCGCCCCCCGATAGCTGGAGTTCGGCGTCAGAACGGCCCGCTGATCCTTCGTGTACGTCTTCAGTGTGTACGGTCCCGAGCCGTCGACCCCGTTGCCGGCACGCAGCGAGTGCCCGGAGTAGCGGGTGCGGTCGACGATGGAACCGGCACCGGTGGCGACCTTGAACGGGAACGTGGCGTCCGGCGACGACAGATGGAAGGTGACGGTCAGCCCTTCCGCGTCCACCGAACCCAGCGTGTCGAACAACGGGGCCGGTCCCACGGCCGAGTCGATGGACCTGACCCGGTCGAAGGAGAACTTCACGTCCTCGGCGGTCATCCTGTGCCCGCTGGGAAACGTGATGCCCTCCTTCAGCGTGCACCGGTACGTGGTCAGGCCCGTACCGACGAATCCGCAGCTCCTGGCGGCGTCGGGCACGGGGGCCGCGCCGCCCGGCTCGAAGGTCAGCAGCGACTGGAAGACGTTGCTGAACAGGTCCCAGGACCCGGCGTCGTAGGCGCCCGCCGGGTCGAGGGCCGTCACCGCGTCCGTCGTACCGACGGTGATGGTCCCGCCGCCGCCCGTCGGCAGCAGCTGCCAGCCGCCCACACCCACGGCGACCAGCACCAGAACCACCGCGAGAATCCGTATGCGAACCGATCGCATCGGCGCCCCTCCTGGAGCCACGCTCCCGTGGCTCGATCCCGCCACTCCCCCAGTGGCTCCTCATGCCACTCCCCGGTGGCGCGAGGCACTCAACCACAGGGGTTTCGGGCGAGGAAAGGCTTATGGGGAGTGTTGGGAGAAAGCTGACCAAGCGATGGTTTCCGGCCGCTTTCACAGCCCGCTCCCAGGCGTGACGTGTGCGCCTCACGCCTCAAGTCTCAAGCCTGCCTGGAAGCCAGCTCCACGACGGTGATGTCGGACGGCGCGCCCACCCGCGTGGGCGGCCCCCAGGCGCCGGCACCCCGCGACACGTACAACTGCGTGTCCCCGTACCGCTCCAGGCCGGCGAGGGTCGGATTGGCCTGATCCGCGATGAGGTTGCCCGGCCACAACTGGCCGCCGTGCGTGTGCCCCGAGAGCTGAAGATCCACGCCATGGTCCACGGAGTCATGGATCTGCACCGGCTGGTGTGCCAGCAACACACATGCCCGCGACCGGTCCCGGTCACCGAGCGCCTTGACGAAGTCGGGCCCCTGTCCCTCGTCCTCACCGGCCACGTCGTTGACCCCGGCGAGATCGAAATCGGCCAGCTCCGTACGGGCGTTCTCCAGCGGGCGCAGCCCCAACTCCCGTACGCGCGCGACCCACTCCTCGGCCCCGGAGAAGTACTCGTGGTTGCCCGTGACGAAGAACGACCCGTGCCGTGCCTTCAACTGGGCGAGGGGCGCGGCGGCGGGTCCGAGATCCTTCACGCTGCCGTCGACGAGGTCCCCCACGACCGCGATGAGGTCGGGCTGCGTCGAGTTGATCGTGTCGACGACCTTCTGCGCGAACCCACGCCCCAGTACGGGCCCGAGGTGCACATCGCTGACGACGGCGATCCGGTATCCGTGGGCCGACCTGGGGAGTTTCGCGAGCGGCACGGTCACCCGCTTCACCTTGGGCCCGCGCAGGACGCCGTATGTCCCGTATCCGACCGTCCCCACCGCCGCGGCGGCAGCGGCCCCGCCGACCACGCGCGAGACGAAGAGGCGACGCGAGGGGCCGGTGGCCGCGGGCTCGGGCGTCTCGGCGGACCCGGGCTTGGCACCGGATTCGGCTCCGGCTCCCGTCTCGGCCCCGGCTTCGGTTTCGCTTCCGGAGGAGGACTCAGTTTGGGAAGTGGACTCGGCCTCCAGGTCGGGCACTCGCGTGCGTACGGGTGCGTCCTCGCGTACGCCCACCGGCTCCACCGCGGGCGTCGGGCGCCGCTCCAGCACCCGCCGGAGCAACGGCCGCACGACCTCCCCCACCAGCAACGCCAGCAGGAGATAGAGCGAGAAGGCCATCCACAGGAACCCGGGCCAGGCCAGCACCCGTTGCAGCCAGAACGGTGCCCCGCCCCGCTCGGACGCGATCGCCGCGAACATGAGGAACGGCCCGCCGACGACCAGGGCCGTGCCCACCCGACGGGCCGTTCCCGGCCGCGCCGTCGTGTCGCGCACCATCCGGCGCCACACGTACCAGTGCAGACCGCCGAACACGGCCAGGACCAGGACCAGGAACACGATGATCACGCGGAGACTCCCCGTTATGACGTATGACGCAAGGCTCGAACACCGCGCAACCCGATGCCCCCGACGACCGTCCCCAAGACAAAGGAGACAACGGCGAGCGTCAGGTGCACCCAGAAGTACCCAGTCGGATCGCCCGCGTCGTCGAACGCGAGCCCACTCCCGTCCTTCCACAGGTTCTTGACGAAAGTGATCCAGATGACCCAGCTCCACACTCCGAAGGCGAGCAGGAACCAGGAGACGGGACGGCTGAGCTTCATGGGTTCAGTATCGCCGCCGTCGAACGGCACCGGCGTCCGGGGTGGGGAGGACCACAGCGGGAACGACCGCATCGGTACGCGCCACGGCGGGGAGCACCGCGCGACTTCCCGCCCCTCGCCCTGTACGTTCTCGACCGTGCCCGCCATGAAAAAGACCGCCAAGTCCTCCTTGCTGGTCACCTCCGCCACCCTGTTGTCGTTCTCGCTCGCGCTCACCGCGACCGCCACCGCACCGGCCCTCGCGGACGACAAACCCTCCTCGTCTCCGTCGGCCACTCCGTCGACGTCGACCTCGCCGTCGGGCAAGTCCTCGACCAGTCCGTCGGCCACGCCCCCGGCGGACATGTCGACCGTGGGCGGCGCCCAGCTCGGCCGGTCCGGCACCCAGGCGAATCTGGGCACCGGCGCCCCGGTCCTCCCGAAGGACCTGAGCGCCCGTTCCTGGATCGTCGCGGACGCCGAGTCGGGCGATGTCCTCGCCTCGCACAACGCGCACTGGCGGCTGCCCCCGGCGAGCACGCTGAAGATGCTCTTCGCGGACACGCTGCTGCCGAAGTTCCCGAAGACGGAGAAGCACAAGGTCGTGCCGTCCGACCTGGCGGGCATCGGCGCGGGCTCCAGCATGGTGGGCATAAAGGAGGACGAGACGTACACGGTCCACGACCTGTGGCTCGGCGTCTTCCTTCGCTCCGGCAACGACGCGGTCCACGTCCTGTCCGCGATGAACAAGGGCGTCGACCAGACCGTCAAGGACATGAACGCGCACGCCGAGGAGCTCCAGGCCCTCGACACGACCGTGGTCAGTCCGGACGGGTACGACGAGAAGGGGCAGGTGTCGTCGGCGTACGACCTGACCCTGTTCGCCCGCTCCGGCCTGCAGAAGAAGGACTTCCGGGAGTACTGCTCGACGGTCCGCGCGAAGTTCCCCGGCGAGACCAAGAAGAACAAGAAGGGCAAGAAGACCCGCGGGTCCTTCGAGATCCAGAACACCAACCGGCTGCTCACCGGTGACTACGGCCTCGACGCCTACAAAGGCATCGCAGGTGTGAAGAACGGCAACACCACGAACGCCGGCTCGACCTTCACCGGTGTCGCCGAGCGCGACGGCAAGGTGCTGCTCGTCACCGTCATGAACCCCGAGAAGGAGGAGCACGACCAGGTCTACAAGGAGACCGCGAAGCTCCTCGACTGGGGCTTCCAGGCGTCCGGCAAGGTCGACCCGGTGGGCGAGCTGGTGCCGCCGAAGAGCGCGGACACGGGCGCGCAGCCGGGCGCGAACGCCTCCGGCGAGGCGGGCGGTTCGGGCGACGGCAAGACCTCCTCGAAGCCCGTCGCGGCCTCGGCGGAGACGGGGGGTTCGAGCGGGGTCGGCATCGCGCTGGCGATCGCGGGCGGCGTCCTCGTCCTCCTCGCGGCCGGTGTCTTCGTGATCAACCGCCGCTGGCCGCTGCCCGACCTGATGCGCCGCCGCCGCTGACACCTGCGGACTTGCCGATGCCGGCGGATTTACCGGTGCCTGCGCCGGTGGAGCCGCCGGAGTCGGGCCCGGTGGACCCGCCGGACCCGGCCGGTCCGTCCTCCGCGGTGGACTCATCGGACTCGGCCGGCTCTTCGGACCCGGCCGGTTCCTCGTGCTGCGTCGCCGTCCAGGCGGCGCAGTACAACAGCAGCTTCGAGGTGAAGTTGATCCACAGGAGCAGCGCGATGGGCACCCCGAACGCCCCGTACATGCTCTTCGACGCGACGCCCTGCATATAGCCGCTGAGTAGCAGTTTCAGCAGCTCGAACCCGGCCGCGCCGATGAGCGCGGCGACGACGAGGCGGCGCCGCGCGGGCTGGACGCCGGGCAGCAGCGTGAGGACGTACAGGAGCAGCAGGAAGTCGGCGAGGACGGCCACGGCGAACGCGGCGGTCTGCAGCAGCACCCCGCCCCAGCCGTCCTCGTCGATGCCGAACTGCCGGGCCGTCCAGCCCACCGCGCTCGACGCGACGGTGGAGGCGGCCAGCGTGACGAGCACGGCACCGCCGAGGCCGACGAGTACGCCGCCGTCCTTGAGCTTGCGCAGGAAGGGGTTCTCCTCGTCGTCCGGCAGCTCCCAGACCGCGCGCAGGCACTCGCGCATCGAACCGACCCAGCCGATGCCGGTGAACAGCAGCAGGGCGCCCGCGATGAGTCCGACCGTGCCGGCGTTGTCGACGAGACCGCCGATGTCGAGCTGGTCGGAGATGCCCGGCACCTGCTCGGCGATCTTCTCCTGCAGCTTCTCCTGCCCCTCCTTGTCGAGCGTCGCGGCGGCGATCGCGGCGGCGACGGTGATCAGCGGGAACAGCGCGACGAAGCTGATGAAGGTCATCGCGGCGGCGAGCCGCGTCCACTTCACCCGGTCCAGCCGTTCGTACGAGCGCCACGCGTGCGTGGCCATCAGACGTGTGACCAACGGGCCCACGCCGGGGAGCTTTTTCAGCCAGTCCATGATCCGACTCTGCCCTCGCCTCGGAAAACCAATGTCCGGGTACCCCAAAACCGCAGGACAGTGGCGAGCGCCATGCCGATTCCCGAACCCGACACCGTGTCCGCGCGCGGGGAGGTGAAACCGAGGCCGTAGTGGCTGATGAGGATGCACAGCAGCTGGACGAGGGCGCCGGCGACGTTCACCGCGAAGAAGACCGCGTACCGGCGCAGGCCGCCCGCCGTCGTGTGGCGGTACGTGCCGAGCGCGTTGCCCGCGTACGCGACCGAACAGCCCGCCACGAACGACAGGGCCTTGGCGGTGAGCGGGTCCAGCCCGACGGGGCCGCGCAGCCAGACGAAGAGGGCGAGATCGGCGGCGTACGCGAGGAGCCCGACGGCGGCGAAGCCGAGCAGTTCCTGGGCGCCGGGGCGCCGGGCCCGCGACCTCGGCCGTGGCTGGGGGTGGGCCTGGGGCTGAGGCTGGGGCCCGGGGGCCTTCAGCCGCTGTGCGTGGCTCACCAGTTGGCCACCGCCAGGCCGTACATCGCGAGCCACACCACGCCGATGAGGGCGAGCGCGCGGTCGCGCAGGACGACGTCCTCGGGTTCGCCGGCGGTGCCGCGGTCGGCGAACACCGCGTATCTCAGGACCGCGAGGATGAAGGCGACCATCGACAGCTGCCGCCACGGCAGGACGCTGGTGTGGGGTACGCCGCCCTCCTCCAGGGCCCACAGGCAGTAGCCGAGGACGGCGACCGAGGCGGCGAGCTGCCAGACGAAGCGCAGGTAGCCGGTGGTGTATTCCGTGAGCAACGCGCGCGTGGCGCCCGCTTTCCCGGCCATCTGCACGGCTTCGGAGTAGCGCTTCGCGGAGACCATGAACAGCGCGCCGAAGCCGGTCGTGATCAGGAACCAGCGCGACAGCGGAATGCCGAGCGCGAGTCCCCCGATCATGGCCCGCATCAGGAACCCGGTGGTCACCACGACGAGGTCGACCACGAGGACGTGCTTGAGGCTGATGCAGTACGCGAACTGCATGCCCAGGTAGGCGGTCAGCAGGGCCGAGGTGAGCGGGGAACACAGGAACGCGGCCACCGTGGGAGCGACGACGGCGAGCGCGATCCCTACGGAGTAGGCGACCGGTACGGGCACCTGTCCGGCGGCGACCGGACGGTGGCGCTTGACCGGGTGGGCGCGGTCGGCGTCGGCGTCCCGGGCGTCGTTGACCAGGTAGACGCCGGCGGCGCAGGCCGTGAACAGCACGAAGACCAGCGCGATCTGGGTGAGCGCGTGGCGCGAGAAGAGCTCACCGGCCGCGGCCGGGGCGGCGATCACGAGGACGTTTTTGACCCACTGTTTCGGACGGGCGGTCCTGATCAGCCCTCTTAGGAGGCCGCTTTCCTCCCGGGCGGGCTGTTTCTCGTGCTTCTTGTGGGTGCTCTCCAGAAGGGCCGTGTCAGCCATGGTCCCGACCTCCGGTCATCCAGCGGGCCCCGAGCCGGGCCGTCATCGCGCCGAGCGCCGCGCCCGCGGCCACGTCGGAGGGGTAGTGGACGCCGACGACCAGCCGCGAGAGGCACATCGCGGCGGCCAGCGGGGGCACCACGTGGGCGCCGAGCGCTCCGAAGGCCACGGCGGCGGCTGCCGCGGAGGTGGCGTGCGAGCTGGGGAAGGAGTGCCGGCCCGCGGTGCGGACCAGGGGTTCGACGTGTCCTGGGCGTGGGCGCCGTACGAGCCGTTTCACGCCCATGCTGGCGAGGTGCGCGCCCGCGGTCAGGGCCGTGCCGCGCAGCCAGGCGCCGCGCCGCTCCCGGTCGACGGCCGCTCCGGCGAGGCCCGCCGCGAGCCACAGCGCGCCGTGCTCGCCGGCCAGGGACAGGGTCCGCGCGGCGGCGGCGACGCCGGGGGCGGCACCGCGGGCGTGGAGGGCCGTAAGGATCCGGTGGTCCAGGTCGGGGCGGTCGTCGTGGTGGTCGTGGTGGTCCATGTGGACTCACTGTTCACGTCAACATGGCTGGAACTCCGGCAATATTGAGCGACATCCCATTAATCACCCATTTCGGGGAGAGAGGGGATGTTAGCGAACTAGCGGTCACTTTCGGGCGATACGGTCGCGTGCATGCCTGCCGACACGGTTTCCGTCACGGGGTGGGGCCGCACCGCCCCCACCACCGCCCGTCTGATCCGCCCTCGTTCGTACGAGGAGGCCGCGGCGGCCGTCCGGGATTGCGGGGCCCGCGGAGGCATCCCACGGGGCCTGGGACGGGCGTACGGGGACGCGGCGCAGAACGCGGGCGGGGCCGTGTTCGACATGACGGGCCTGGACCGCGTCCATGCGATCGACGCCGACGGCGGGACCGTGCTGTGCGACGCGGGCGTCTCGTTGCACCGCCTCATGGAAGTCCTGCTGCCGCTGGGCTGGTTCGTGCCGGTGACGCCCGGGACCCGCTATGTGACGGTCGGCGGGGCGATCGGCGCGGACATCCACGGCAAGAACCACCATGTGTCCGGCTCGTTCGCCCGCCATGTGCTCTCCTTCGAACTGCTGACCGCGGACGGCGAGATCCGTACGGTGAGCCACGGCACGCCCCTCTTCGACGCGACTGCGGGCGGGATGGGCCTGACCGGTGTCATCCTCACGGCCACCGTCCGGCTGCAGCCCGTCCAGACGTCGTTGATGTCGGTCGACACGGAACGCGCCACGGACCTGGACGACTTGATGGCCCGCCTCACGGCCACCGACCACCGCTACCGCTACTCGGTCGCCTGGATCGATCTGCTGGCCCGCGGCGCGTCCATGGGGCGTTCGGTGCTGACCCGGGGCGATCACGCTCCCCTGGAGGCGCTGGCGGACCGCACGCGCGCGCGTAGAGCCCCATTGGAGTTCCGCCCCGGCAGTCTGCCCGCCGCCCCCGCCTGGATGCCCGAGGGGCTGCTCGGCCGGACGACGGTAGGCCTCTTCAACGAGCTCTGGTACCGCAGGGCGCCCCGCGCGCGCAGCGGTGAACTGCAGCGGATGTCCACCTTCTTCCACCCGCTCGACGGCGTGCCGCACTGGAACCGCGTCTACGGGCGCGGCGGTTTCGTGCAGTACCAGTTCGTCGTCGGGTACGGCCAGGAGGACGCCCTGCGCCGGATCGTGCACCGCATCTCGCAGCGCCGCTGCCCCTCCTTCCTCGCCGTGCTGAAGCGCTTCGGAGAGGGCGATCCGGGCTGGCTGTCCTTCCCGATGCCCGGCTGGACCCTCGCCCTGGACATCCCCGCGAACCTGCCGGGCCTCGACGGCTTCCTGGACGAGCTGGACGAGGAGGTCACCGCTGCCACCGGGCGTGTCTACCTCGCCAAGGACTCCCGGCTGCGGCCCGAGCTGCTCTCGCAGATGTATCCGCGGCTGGGCGATTTCCGGGCGCTGCGCGAGGAGTTGGACCCGCGTTCCGTCTTCACCTCGGACCTGTCCCGGCGCCTCGGGCTCTGACGTGAGCCGCAGGGTGAGTTCGGTTTTCCCACTCTCGCTGAAGCCCTCGCCACCTCCAAATCCCTCTCTACAGGAGTTCGGTTTCATGAAGGACGCCTTCGGTGCCCCCCAGTCCATGCTCGTTCTCGGCGGCACGTCCGAGATCGCCCTGGCCACCGCGCGGCGGCTGATCGCCCGCCGCACCCGCACGGTGTGGCTCGCCGGCCGCCCCTCGCCCGCGCTGGAGACGGCCGCCGCGGACCTGCGCGTCCTCGGCGCCGACGTCCGTACGGTCGCCTTCGACGCGCTCGACCCCGACGCCCACGAGACCGCCCTCGGCAAGGTTTTCGCCGAGGGCGACATCGACCTCGTACTGCTCGCGTTCGGTGTCCTCGGCGACCAGTCGCGCGACGAGAACGAGCCCGGCTCGGCGGTCCGTGTCGCGCAGACCAACTACACGGGCGCGGTGTCGTCGGGGCTGGTGTGCGCGCGGGCCCTCCAGGCCCAGGGACACGGCTCCCTGGTCGTGCTCTCCTCGGTGGCCGGCGAGCGCGCCCGCCGCGCCAACTTCATCTACGGCTCCAGCAAGGCGGGCCTCGACGCCTTCGCCCAGGGCCTGGGCGACGCCCTGCACGGCACGGGCGTCCACGTGATGGTCGTACGCCCCGGCTTCGTCCGCACCAGGATGACGACGGGCCTGCCGGAGGCCCCCCTCGCGACGACCCCCGAGGCGGTCGCCACAGCCATCGAGACGGGCCTGCGCCGACGCTCCGAGACGGTGTGGGTACCGGGGGCGCTGCGGCTGGTCATGTCGACACTGAGGCACGTACCGCGGGCGGTGTTCCGCCGACTGCCGATCTAGGGGGTTGCGTTGAGCGAGACGATCACGGACTTGCTCATCGGATTGCCACTCTGGTTGACCTGGACGTGCCCCACCCCGAGAACCCGGTCGGTGCCCGGCACAACCTCCACGGCCGACAGCCACAACGACTGCCGGGAAGTCGGCCGCACCCCGCCCTCGCTGGGCAACCGGGGCCGCTTGATCTTCGTACAGGCACCGTCCGTGCCGACGTACCGGTTGCCGTCCAGGAAGAGCCCGCGCGTGCTGTCGACCGCCATGGGGACGCGTCCGGCGCAGTCCCCCGCGGCGTCGGGCGCCTTGGCCCAGTCGGAGCCGTCCCAGCGGAGCCGTACGGCCTCCTCCTGGGGTTCGTCCTCCACCTCGCCGTGGTTGAAGTCGTGCATGCCGTACGCGCGGACGTCGTCGGCCGCGAGAGCGAGGACGTGGTCGATCGAGGCGCTGGGCTCGGGCGGCACCGGCTCGGGGAAGCGGTAGGCGGGGGTCTCCGTCAGCTGCCAGGAGGAGCCGTCCCAGTGCACGGCCGCGGGCTGTGTGAACTCTCCGCCGTCACCGCTGCCGCCCGTGTCGCGGTGGCCGACAGCCCACAGGTCGTCGGTCGCGACGCCGTCGAGCGAGACGACAGTGGCGGGCAGGGCCGAGGTGCTCCACCGGGTGCCGTCCCAGTGGTGGATCCGCGACTCGCCGCTCAGGGCCCAGACGTCGTCGGGCGCGAAGGCCTTCATGTCGACGAGCCGGCCGCCGTCGCCCGGCAGCTCCGGGAGCGCGGTCCAGCGTGTGCCGTCCCAGCGGACCGTCCGTGGCCCTGCCAGGGTCGGCTGTGAGGCCGTCAACAGGAACCCGTCCGGGCCCAGGGAGTCGAAACGGGCCTCGTGGACGGTGGAGCCGAGCGCGGCGGGCATCGGCTGCCGCTGCCAGCGCGTGCCGTCGTAGCGGAGCAGGAAACCGTCGTCGGGTGACGGATTCTCACTGTCCGTGGCGGTGACCGTGCCCGCTACCCAGACGTCGTCGTCGGCCGTCGCGATCACGTCCGACAGCTCGCTCTCGTCCTGCTCGTCGCTCTCGGCGTCGAGGATCTCGTCGTACGCCCAGGTCAGCCCTGACGTCTCGCCGGCGGCCGGTGAGGATGACGAGGGCGGCTTCGCCTTGCCGTCGCCGTCGTTGCCGCCGTCGGCCTCCGTACCGCATCCGGCCAGCGCGAGGCCGAGCACGGCGAGCCCCGTCACGATCCTGCGCATGATCCCCCTGGTCGTCCTGATCGCCGGACACCCCGCCCGCCCGGCCCGCGGACTGTCTGATCCGCGGGCAGTGTGATCCGGGCTGTCCGACCACGGGCTGCCCGGCCGCGGACCGTGGGCTCAGCGGGCCGGGAGCGGGCCCCGCTCCGCGCGGGTGGCCTGCGGCGGTACGACCGCGCCCCCGAAGACGTAGTCACGCAGCCGGCGCCACACACCGTCGGCGCCCTGTTCGTAGAGCGCGAAGCCGGTGCACGGCCAGTCGGCCCCGTACTCCGCAAGCTCCTCGAACGCCCGGTCCATCGCCTCGTCGTCGATGCCGTGTGCCACCGTCACATGCGGGTGGTACGGGAACTGCAGCTCGCGCGCCACGGGCCCGGACGCGTCCCTGACCTGCTTCTGCAGCCAGGTGCAGGCCTCGGCCCCCTCGACGACCTGCACGAACACGACGGGCGACAGCGGACGGAAGGTCCCCGTGCCCGACAGGCGCATCAGGAAGGGCCTGCCGGCCGCCGCGACCTCGACGAGATGCGCCTCGATCGCGGGCAGCGCCGACTCCTCGACCTCGGTCGGCGGCAGCAGTGTGACGTGCGTGGGGATGCCGGAAGCCGCGGGGTCGCCGAAGCCCGCGCGCCGCTCCTGGAGCAGGCTGCCGTGTGGCTCCGGGACCGCGATCGACACACCGATCGTTACGGTCCCCACGTCGTCTCCTGTCGTTGTGTTGATGTTCCGTCGTGTTTTTGTAGTTCTCGGGCAGGGGCTGCTGCCGGTTCGGCTATCGACTGTACGGCCGTACGGCCCCGTTCCGGTTGTCGTACCGGTGTTGTCCTGGTCTCGTACTGGCTGTTGTCCCGGTTTTCGGCCCCGGTGTCGTCCCCGGTGTCGTCCTGGCGGTCAGTGCTTCGCCGGCAGGAAACCCACTCTGTCGTACGTCTGGGAGAGGGTCTCCGCGGCGACGGCGCGGGCCTTCTCGGCCCCCTTGGCCAGGATCGAGTCGAGCGTCTCCGGGTCGTCCAGATACTGCTGGGTACGCTCCCGGAACGGCGTCACGAAGTCGACCATGACCTCGGCGAGGTCAGTCTTCAGCGCACCGTAGCCCTTGCCGACGTACTTCTGCTCCAGTTCGGCGATACCGGTCCCGGTGAGGGTGGAGTAGATGGTCAGCAGGTTGCTGACGCCGGGCTTGTTCTCGACGTCGTACCTGATCACCGTGTCCGTGTCGGTGACCGCGCTCTTGACCTTCTTGGCGGTGACCTTCGGCTCGTCGAGAAGGTTGATGAGGCCCTTCGGAGTCGACGCCGACTTGCTCATCTTGATCGCCGGGTCCTGGAGATCGAAGATCTTCGCCGTCTCCTTGAGGATGTACGGCTTCGGCACGGTGAACGTCTGCCCGAAGCGGCCGTTGAAGCGCTCGGCGAGGTCGCGCGTCAGCTCGATGTGCTGGCGCTGGTCCTCACCCACCGGAACCTCGTTGGCCTGGTACAGCAGGATGTCCGCGACCTGCAGGATCGGGTACGTGAAGAGGCCGACCGAGGCGCGCTCGGCGCCCTGCTTGGCGGACTTGTCCTTGAACTGGGTCATCCGGGACGCCTCGCCGAAGCCGGTGAGGCAGTTCATGATCCAGGCGAGCTGTGCGTGCTCGGGGACATGGCTCTGGACGAAGAGCGTGCAGCGCTCCGGGTCGAGCCCGGCGGCCAGCAGCTGGGCGGTGGCGAGCCGGGTGTTGGAACGGAGGTCCGCGGGGTCCTGCGGAATGGTGATCGCGTGCAGGTCGACGACCATGTAGAACGCGTCGTGGGACTCCTGCAGGGCCACCCACTGACGGACGGCGCCGAGGTAATTGCCGAGGTGGAACGAGCCGGCGGTGGGCTGGATTCCAGAAAGCACGCGGGGACGGTCTGAAGCCATGCTCACCATTCTCTCAGGTGTCAGGGGCCGTTCCGGAACTGGTCGGAAACAGATGTGACACGGGTGGGAACCGATCTGCCTCCGGCGGTGTAACAAGAGCGTGAGGACGCGGGAGGGGGGCCGCATCGTCGATGAGGCCGCGGTGATCGCACGCGTGCGCGCCGGAGAGCCGGAGGCGTATGCGGAGCTGGTGCGTGCCCATACGGGCCTCGCGCTCAGGGCAGCCGCGGCACTGGGGGCGGGTGCGGACGCGGAGGACGTGGTGCAGCAGGCCTTCTTCAAGGCCTACTGCTCCTTGGGGCGCTTTCGGGACGGCGCGGCGTTCAAGCCATGGCTGCTCTCGATCGTCGCCAATGAGACGAGGAACACAGTGCGGACGGCGGTGCGCCAGCGAACGCTGGCCGGCCGTGAGGCCGCCCTCGTGGAGGCCGAGCCGCTGATACCGGAATCGGCGGATCCGGCGGCTGCGGCCCTGGAGGTCGAGCGCCGGACGGCCCTGCTGACCGCCCTGGAAGGACTGGGCGAGGACCACCGCCTGGTCGTCACCTACCGCTATCTGCTGGAGATGGACGAGTCGGAGACCGCCCAGGCCCTGGGCTGGCCGCGGGGGACGGTGAAATCCCGGCTCAACCGCGCCCTGCGGAAGCTCGGCAGACTGCTGCCGGATTTCGAGCCGCGGGAGGGTCCGGCGGACTCGGGAGGTTCGGCGCGTCCGGCGGACTCGGGGGGTTCAGGGGGTTCGGAGTGCCTGGGCGGCCGGGATGGCCGGGGTGGCCTGAGAGGTCAGAAGGAGCGGGGAGGAGGTGATGAGCATGGGTGATTCGCACGAGTCGTACGAGGCGGGGGGTACGGGGTCCTCCGGTGACCGGGGTCGGCGTGAGGGCCAGTACGGGAGCCAGTACGGAGGAAGGAATGGGCATGCGCGCAGGCCTGGGCAGGGGGACGGGCACGGGCAGGGTGCCTCCCGGTTGCCCGAGGAGTTGCGGGCGCTCGGGCGGGCGCTGGACCGGCCCGGGGCGGCGGGCGGTGAGTCGATGGTCGAGCGGGTGCTGGAGCAGATACTCGCCGAGCACGTACCGGTCCCCGTGGCCGAGCCACCCGGCCTCGCGGAGCGGCTGAGGGCGGTTCGCCGCTGGGCCCGGGCGCGTCGGCGTGCGCTGGCCGCGGGGCTGTGCGGGCTGCTGGCGGTCCTCGTGCTCACGCCTCCGGTGCGCGCCGCCGTCGTCGAGTGGTTCGACTTCGGCGGGGTGGAGGTGCGGTACGACCCGTCGGCGACGCCTTCGCACGGGGCCGAGGTGCCCGGCTGCGGCGGCCCGTCCCTCACTCTCGCCGAGGCCGAACGGCGGGCGGGCTTCGCGCCCCTCGCACCCCCTGCCCTGGGGACCCCGGAGGCGGTGACGGTGACCCGCGAGCCGAAGGGGCGGTTCCTGATCACCCTGTGCTGGCGCGAGCAGGGGCGCACGGTCCGGCTGGACGAGTATCCGGCGGTGCTGAGTCCCGGCTTCACCAAGTTCGTGCGGGAGCAGCCGGAGTATGTGCCGCTGGGCGAGGACTCGGAGTTCGTCGAGCGTACGGCGCTGTGGTTTCCGGACCCTCATCTCCTGCGCCTCTGGCTGATGGACGGGGACGGGGACGGGGAGTTCATCCACTCCACGCGGACCGCAGGACCCACGCTGCTGTGGGTGCACGAGGGCGACATGACGCTCCGGCTGGAGGGTGTGGCGTCGAGGGCGCGGGCGGTGGAGATCGCGAAGTCACTGGACTAGCGGGCCTGTTGGCCGGGCCGGGCCGAACTGGGGTGGGGCGGGTCGGGTTCCTCGGAATTTTGGTCGGTGTCGAGTG
>NZ_LIQZ01000252.1 GCF_001418655.1 Streptomyces phaeochromogenes
AGCCCCGGCAGCGGCTCCGAGATCCGGGTGCCCCTCACCGAACTGACCCACGAGATCTGGCACGGCTTCGTGCCCGGCGTGCGGCCCGGGCAGCGGTACGGCTTCCGGGTGCACGGCCGCTGGGACCCGTGGACCGGCGCCCGCTGGAACCCGGCGAAGCTGCTCCTCGATCCGTACGCCCGTGCCGTGGACGGCGACTTCACGCTGCCGCCCGAGGTGTACGGGCATGTGCGCGACTGGCCCCAGCAGCAGGTCGCGGACACCGTCCGCGACGACCGGGACTCCGCTCCGTACGTCCCCAAGGGTGTCGTCGTCCACGACGACGCGCCCGACGACGAATGGACGGACGACCGCCGCCCGAAGACGCCCTGGGCGGACTCGGTCATCTACGAACTGCACGTGCGCGGCTTCACCAAACTGCACCCGGACATCCCGGAGGAACTGCGGGGCACGTACGCGGGATTGGCGCACCCGGCGGCGATCGAGCACCTGGTGAAGCTGGGTGTGACGGCGGTGGAGCTGCTGCCGGTGCACCAGTTCGCGCACGAGGACCATCTGCTGCGCCGGGGCATGAAGAACTACTGGGGCTACAACTCGATCGGCTACTTCGCGCCGCACGCCGGGTACGCGGCCTCGGGGACGACCGGCCAGCAGGTCGGCGAGTTCAAGAGCATGGTGCGCGCGCTGCACGCCGCCGGTATCGAGGTCATCCTCGACGTGGTCTACAACCACACGGCGGAGGCGGGCGAGCTGGGCCCCACGCTGTCGCTGCGCGGCATCGACAACCGCGGCTACTACCGGCTGCAGAGCGACGCCCGGCGGTACACGGACTACACCGGCTGCGGCAACACGCTCCACGTCGTACAGCCGCACGTCCTGCGCCTGATCACGGACTCGTTGCGCTACTGGGTGACGGAGATGGGGGTGGACGGCTTCCGGTTCGACCTGGCGGCGGCGCTGGCCCGTTCCATGCACGACGTCGACATGCTGTCCCCGTTCCTTGCCGTCATCGCCCAGGACCCGGTGCTGCGCCGGGTGAAGCTGATCGCCGAGCCGTGGGACGTCGGCTCCGGCGGCTATCAGGTGGGCGCCTTCCCGCCCCTGTGGACCGAGTGGAACGACCGCTACCGCAACGCCGTACGGGACTTCTGGCGGGGCGCGCTGCCGGACGTACGGGATCTGGGCTACCGCCTTTCGGGGTCGAGTGACCTGTACGCGTGGGGTGGCCGACGCCCGTACGCGTCGGTCAACTTCGTTACGGCGCACGACGGCTTCACCCTGCGGGACCTGGTGTCGTACGAGCGCAAGCACAACGAGGCCAACGGAGAGGGCAACCGGGACGGCACGGACGACAACCGCGCCTGGAACTGCGGCACGGAGGGCGAGACGGAGGACGCCCGCGTACGGGGCCTGCGGCGCCGTCAGCTGCGCAACCTCCTCACCACTCTGCTGCTCTCCACCGGTGTGCCGATGCTGGTCGCGGGGGACGAGCTCGGGCGGACCCAGGGGGGCAACAACAACGCGTACTGCCAGGACAACGAGATCAGCTGGATCGACTGGACCCTGCTCGACGACCCCGACTGGCGCGCCCTCTTCGACCTGACCGCCCGCCTGATCGCCCTCCGCCACGCCCATCCCGTCCTGCGGCGGCGGGCCTTCTTCTCCGGCCGCGCCCACTCGGCCGACGGGCTGCGCGACCTGGCGTGGTTCACGGCCCGCGGCGCGGAGATGACGGAACGGGACTGGTACGCGCCGGCGGCGACGCTCGGGATGTACCTCTCCGGGCGGGACATCCCCGGGCGGGACGCGCGGGGCGTACCGGTCACGGACGACAGCTTCCTGGCCGTCCTCCACGCGGGGGACCGGCCGGCGAGCTTCGTCCTGCCGGGGGCGCCGTGGGCGGAGCGGTACGAGGTCGTCGTCGACACGTCGCGGGAGGAGCAGGGGGATACGCCCGGGGTGGTGCACCGGGCGGGGGCCGCGATCACCGTGCCGGCGCGGGCGGTGATGTTGCTGAAGGTGGGCTGAGAGGTGGCTTCCGCGATCCGGACACGTTCTTGACGTCCCGACCTGCCCACTGGCAACGTCCTTTCTCATGAAGCCGTCCGCTGATCACCCGTGCGCGTGCGTCGCGCTCGTGGAGCGGCGCCATGTCGATCTGTGCCGGCAGTCCAGCGCCATCTGTCGCTGAGCCCGCGATCGCCACGCTCTCTTCCTGACCTCCTCCCCCACCTTTCCTGAGCAGCCTTCCTGAGCGCCGTCCCGGTTTCCGGAGTCCCTTCCCGGCTTTTCCCCGCGCGTCCCACCACGGGACCGCTCTGCCCCGAGGATCACGCATGCCCGAAATATCCCGTCGCACCTTCGGTGGTCTCATCGGTGGCGGCGCCGTGACCGCCGTCGCCACCGCGGCCACCACCGCCGAGGCGGCCCCAGCCGAACGGCCGTTCAAGGCCCGCCCCGGCGGGCCCGCGTCCGCCCGCCGCCCCAACCTCCTGGTCATCCTCGGCGACGACCTCGGCTGGGCCGATCTCTCCTCCTACGGCGCCCCGCACATCAGGACACCCCACCTCGACCGGCTGGCCCGGCAGGGGGTGCGGTTCACCGACGCGTACTCCGGGTCCGCGACCTGCTCGCCGACGCGGTTCAGCCTCTACACGGGGCGCTATCCGGGCCGGACGCCGGGCGGTCTTGCCGAGCCGATCGCGAACAAGGCCCAGGGGCTCGACCCGAACCACCCCACGCTCGCCTCCCAGTTGAAGAAGGCGGGCTACTCGACCGCACTGATCGGCAAGTGGCACTGCGGCTGGCTGCCCGACTACAGCCCCACCAAGTCCGGCTGGGACGAGTTCTTCGGCAACTTCGGCGGCGTACTGGAGTACTTCTCCAAGCTCGGCCAGCTGGGCACCTACGACCTCTACGAGGGCGACGCCGAGTACCAGGACCTGCGCTACTACACCGAGGTCCTCACCGAACGGGCCGTGGAGTACGTCGGCCGGGACCACGACAAGCCGTGGCTGCTGAACCTCAACTTCACGACCCCGCACTGGCCCTGGCTCGCGGAGGACGACGCGGAGACCGGTGCCGAGATCGCCGCGAAGATCCGGGCCGCGAAGAACCAGGCGGAGGTCTCCAGGGCTCTCAACCACTACGACGGCGGCTCGGTCGAGAAGTACACGCAGATGGTGGAGAGCCTGGACGCGGCCGTCGGCGAGGTGCTCGCGGCGCTGCGCAGGTCCGGGCAGGAGGAGAACACGCTGGTGCTGTTCGCCAGCGACAACGGCGGGGAGCGCTACTCCTACAACTGGCCTCTCAGCGGAGAGAAGTTCGTGCTGCTGGAGGGCGGTATCCGGGTGCCGGCCATCGTGCGCTGGCCCGCCCGGATCGACGGCCGCCAGGTCAGCCACGAGCCGAACTTCTCCCCCGACTGGACAGCCACGCTGCTGGAACTGGGCGGGGCCCGGCCCGACCCGGCCTACCCGCTGGACGGCAGGAGCCTCGCCGGATACCTGCTGCGGGACGAGGACGTGCCCGAGCGGGACCTGTTCTGGCGGGTCCGGGCCAACCGGGCCCTGCGGCGCGGCGACTGGAAGTACTACCGGGACGAGACCGGCGAGGACCACCTCTACAACCTCGCCGCCGACTCCCGCGAGCAGGCCGACCTCGGCCCGGACAGACCGGAGTTGCTGGCCGAGCTGAAGGCGTCGTGGGAGAAGATCGCGGACGGCCTGCTCCCGTACCCGACCGCGTAGTCGGGCTGCGCAGTCGGGCGGATCAGCCCAGGATTCCCCGGTCGTAGGCCGTCGCCACCGCCGCCGCCCGGTCCTTGACGCCCAGCTTCGTGTACAGGTGCGTGAGGTGAGTCTTCACAGTCGCCTCGCTGATGAAGAGTTCGCGGGCGATCTCGCGGTTGGACGTGCCCTTGGCGACGAGGGCGAGGACTTCGCGTTCGCGGGCCGAGAGGGGCTCGTTGCCGGGGGCCCGGGGCGTGCGGACCGCGGACACCAGCCGGGAGGCCACGGCCGGGGAGAGGACCGTACGGCCCTGGGCGGCGGCCCGTACGGCGGTGAACAGCTCGTCGCGGGGCGCGTCCTTGAGGAGGTAGCCCGTCGCGCCCGCCTCGATGGCGGGGATCGTGTCGGAGTCGGTGTCGTACGTCGTCAGGACGAGGACCTTGGCGCGGGCGCCCGCGCGGGTGAGGTGCGCGATGGCCTCGACACCGCCGCCGCCCGGCATGCGCAGGTCCATGAGGATCACGTCGGGGTCGAGCGCGGCGGCCTTCTCGACCGCCTCGACGCCGTTGGACGCCTCTCCCAGTACGCGGAATCCGGGCGCGGACTCGAACATGCCGCGCAGACCGTCCCGTACGACGGGATGGTCGTCCACGACGAGGAGGGAGATCGTGCCCTCTCCCGTGCCGTCGTCGCCGTCGTCCGTCGCGTCGTCTGCCCCGTCATCTGTCATGGCGTACCAACGGTACGCGAGCTGAGAGGGCCGTGCCGTGTCCCGGCTCGGTCTCGACGGTGAGGGAGCCCGCGACCCGTTCGGCGCGGGCGCGCATGCCGTCGAGGCCGAAGCCGGCGGCGGTGGAGCGGGCGGGGACGGCGAGCGGGTCGAAGCCGCGGCCGTCGTCGCGGATGTCCAGGATCACCTCGTCGCCGAGGAAGGTCAGGGTGAGGCCGAGGCGGGTCGCGTGGGCGTGCCGGGAGGCGTTGGACAGGGCCTCCTGGGCGATGCGCAGGAGGGTCGCCGAGATCTCCTCGTGGAGCTGCTCGGCGGTGCCGGTGACGGTGAACTCGGCGCGTACGCCCGTCCGTTCGCCCCATTCGGCGACCGTCTTCTTGAGGGCCTCGGGCAGTCCGTCGTTCTCCAGGGCCACGGGGGCGAGGTTCTGCACGGAGCGGCGGGCCTCGCCGAGGCTGTGGCGCGCGAGGGCGGAGGCCCGGTCGAGGTGGGTGCGGGCGGTGGGCAGGTCGGGGGCGCTCCCGACGACCTGTAGCTGGGCGATGATGCCGGTCAGGCCCTGGGCGATGGTGTCGTGGATCTCGGCGGCGAGGCGCCTGCGTTCGTCGGCGACCCCGGCCTCCCTTGCCTGGACGAGGAGTTGGGCGTGCAGGGCGGCGTTCTCGTCGAGGGCCTGTTGCAGGGCGGTGTTGGTGCGTTCGAGTTCGGCGATGGTCCCGGCCCGCTCGCGGGAGCGCTGCTCCTCCTGCTGGTTGAGGTGGCCGACCGCCATCAGCAGGACGTTGTTCGCGACCAGCATCACGCCGAACAGCACCCACTGGACCGGGCTGTGGAACGGCAGCCCGCCGGCCTGCGCGCCCGCCACCACGACGACGGTGGCGAAGAGACCGAGCCGCTGCCGGCGCGTTCCGGACATCAGCTCGTCGGTGTCGAAGTAGCCGGTGGACGCGTAGAAGGCGAAGAACGGGTTCAGCCAGGTGAGGGCGAAGGAGATCACCCAGCGCAGGACGTAGTAGACGGTCCCGCCGCGGGACGGGGTCCGGCGGCCACGGCGGGGCCCGTGCCACAGCTGGAGCGCCACCGCGGAGACCACCAGCGCCCCGGCCGCGTACCACTCGGCGGGACCCTCCATGAGCTCGCCGGCGAGGACCGAAAGGACGGTGGAGACAAGGAGCAGCCCGTAGGGACCCCAGGTGTGGACCTGGTCCCAACGGTGCTCGATCCGCTGATCCGCCTCGGTCATCTCCCCAGTCTGCACGGGCCCTCTCCTACTCCCACCGGAACCAGCGTGACGCCGCGGCCGTCAGCAGCACCGTCCAGGCCACGAGCACGCCCAGGTGGCCCCAGCCGGGCCAGTCGCCCGCCGCCGCCTGGTTCAGGGCCTCGGCCGCCGCGCCGAACGGCGTGTAGCCGACGACCCGGGCGAGTACGTCGGGCATGGTCTGCACCGGCATCCACACACCCGCGCAGAACATCGCCGGGAAGAACACGGCGGACCCGATGGCGCCCGCGATCTTCGTCGTCCGGGACAGCGCCGAGATGACCGCGCCGAGGGCGAGGGCCGCCAGCACGGCCAGGACCAGGGCCAGCGCGTATCCGAAGGGCTGCTCGGGCAGTCGTACGTCGAAGGCGAAACGGCCGACCGCGAGAGCGAGCAGGGACGACGTCAGGGCGGCCCCGCCGTACAGCAGCATCTGCGCGGACAGCAGGGCTGCGGGGCGGACCGGGGTGGTGGACATCCGGCGCAGGATGCCGCGCTCGCGGTAGCCGGTGAGGGTCTGCGGCATCGCCTGCAGACCGCCGACGGTCAGGCCGAGCAGCACGCTCACCGGGACGTAGGCGTCGACCGGGCGCAGTCCGCCGAAGTCCGGGTCGGCGTCCCGGAAGGCGGGGATCGAGCCGAGGATCACCAGCAGCAGGGTCGGGAACCCGAGGATCCAGAAGAGGCTGCCGGGCTCCCTGCGGAAGAGGCGGACCTCGCTCTTCAGTACGGCTGGGTTGACGAGGGCCGTCTTTCCGAGGGCCGTCCTTCCGAGGGCGGTGTTTCCGAGGGCCGTGCTCATGCCGCCGCCTCCTTCGTGGTGTCGTTGCTCGGGGCCTTGGTGGCGTCCTCGGTCGCGCCCGTGGTCGTGGTGGCGTCCTTCGTGAGGTCGAGGAACGCGTCGTCCAGCGTGGCGTCGGTGACGCGGAGTTGGTGGGCCGTGACGTGGGTGCGGGCGAGGAGGGTGATGACGGCGTTGACGGTCTCGTCGGTGCCGGACAGGGTGACGCGGCCGTCCTTGTACTCGACCGACGCGAGCCCCGGGAGCGCGTTCAGGTCGCGGTCGTCCAGGCGGGCGGACGGGGTGAAGCTGATGACGGTGGCGCCCGCCGAGCGGCGGATCAGACCGGCCGGGGTGTCGAGCGCTGCCACCCGGCCCTTGTCGATCACGGCGATCCGGTCGCAGAGCCGTTGCGCCTCCTCCATGAAGTGCGTGACGAGCAGGACGGTGACGCCGTTCGCGCGGATGTCCTCGATGAGTTCCCAGGTGTCGCGGCGGGCCCGCGGATCGAGGCCGGTGGTCAGCTCGTCGAGGACGACGATCCGGGGGTTGCCGATGAGGGCGAGCGCGATGAACAGGCGCTGCTTCTGGCCGCCGGAGAGCTTGGCGAAGCGGGTGGTGAGCTTGTCGGTGAGGCCGAGGCGTTCGGCGAGGGGCCGCCAGTCGAGCGGGCGGGTGTAGAAGGCGGCGTACAGCTCCAGGGCCTCCCGGACGGTGAGTTTGGCCTGCAGTTCGCTCTCCTGGAGCTGTGCGCCGAGCACTTGGCGGGTGGCGGCGTGCTCGGTGACGGGGTCGAGGCCGGTCACCCGGACACGGCCCGCGTCGGGCACGCGCAGGCCCTCGACGCATTCGACGGTGGTGGTCTTGCCGGCGCCGTTCGGGCCGAGGACGCCGAAGATCTCGCCCTCCTCGACCGTGAAGGAGACGCGGTCGACGGCGGGCCTGCCGCCGTAGGACTTGCGCAGATCGGTGACCTCGATCATGGGTGTGGATGCCATGCTCCGAGCGTCCCGCCGGGGCGGGGTCCCCCACATCGGCCGTCCCGCTCGAACGCACATCAACCGATCGGTTGATGCCGTCGTACGACCCGGCCGCATCGTGCGTACGACCCGCCCGCCCCGCGCGGACGCCTCTCCCGCCCTGCGCGTACGACCCTCTCGCCCGCGCGTACGACCCGTCGAACACGCAGGTCGTAGGACCAGCGGCGGATCCGGGACCGGCCAAAACTCGGTGGGCGTTGTCAGTGCCGATCCGTAGGCTCGCGTTGATGCCCACTACACCCGCGCCCGCCGCCGACACCCCTGCCGAGGAAGCCACAGAAACCGAACCGGCCAGGAGCCGTTCCGCCGTACGAAGCCTGCTGCGCCTGTGGCCGTACGTGCGGCCCGTGCGCGTCCGGCTCTTCACGGCGGCCGTCGTCGCGGTCCTCGCCTCGTGTACGGGGCTGGTGATTCCGCTCGTACTGAAGTGGATCGTGGACGGGCCGGTGGCCGACCGGGACACGGGCGGGGTGTGGCTCGGGGCGCTGTACCTGCTGCTGCTCGGGCTCGCCGAGGCGGTGCTGTTCGGGCTGCGGCGGTGGCTGGTGGCCCGGCCGCTCGCCGGGGTCGAGGCGTCGATGCGGGCGGATCTGTACCGGCATCTGCAGCGGCTGCCGGTGGCGTTCCACGACCGTTGGCCCTCGGGGCAGTTGCTGTCGCGCGGCACGACGGATCTGATGCTGCTGCGCATGTTCCTCGCCTTCCCGCTGACGTTC
The DNA here is from genome assembly GCF_001418655.1 of Streptomyces phaeochromogenes. Classification (GTDB taxonomy): domain Bacteria; phylum Actinomycetota; class Actinomycetes; order Streptomycetales; family Streptomycetaceae; genus Streptomyces; species Streptomyces phaeochromogenes. Next base: position 8,260 of record NZ_LIQZ01000252.1, read on the forward strand.
CTGCTGGTCAACGGCGTGACGATTCTGATCGGCTTCGTCATCATGCTGGCCCAGGAGTGGACGCTCGGGCTGGTGCTGCTCGCGCCCGCCGTGCCCGTGATGATCGTCTGCTGGCTCTTCGAGAAGCGGTACTCGAAAGTGGCGCGGCAGGCGCAGGACCAGGTCGGCGATCTGACGACGCTCGTCGAGGAGAGCGTGCTCGGCATCCGGATCATCAAGGGCTTCGGGCGCCACCGCAGTCAGGCCCTCGCCTTCCGGGACCTCTCCCGCACCCTGCGCGGCACGGAGCTCGCCAAGGCGCGGCTGCTCGCATGGATCTTCGCGGCGATCACGATCCTGCCCGAACTCGCCATCGGCGCGGCGCTCGTGCTCGGGACGGTGCAGGTGGCCGACGGCGACCTGTCCACCGGCACGCTGGTCGCCTTCCTGTCCACGGCTCTCGCGCTGCGCTGGCCCATCGAGTCGATCGGCTTCCTGCTGGCGATGAGCCAGGAGGCGGCGACGGCGACGGAGCGGTACTTCGAAGTGATGGACGCGGAACCGGAATCCGGGGCCGACGGCACCGGCACCTCCTCCGCGCTCCTCGCCTCACAAGCCCCCGGCCCGGACCCCGGCGGACTCCGTTTCCACGCCGTCCGGTTCCGTTACCCGGACGCCCCGGCCGGCTCCGCTCCCGTACTCGACCGCATCGACCTCCACATCCGCCCCGGCGAGACCATGGCCCTCGTGGGCGGGACCGGCACCGGGAAGACGACGCTCACCGCGCTGGTCCCCCGGCTGCACGAGGTCACGGCGGGCCGGATCACCCTGGACGGCCAGGACATCACCGAGATGCCCCGGGAGACGCTGCGCGCACTCGTGGCGGTCGCCTTCGAGGAGCCGACCCTCTTCTCCGCGAGCGTGGGGGAGAACGTCCTCATGGGCGCCGGGGCCCACGCGGGCGAGACCGAGCTGAACCGCGCCCTGGCCGTCGCGCAGGCGGACTTCGTGCACGCGCTCCCCCAGGACACGGACACCCAGGTCGGCGAGCAGGGCCTCAGTCTCTCCGGCGGCCAGCGCCAGCGCCTCGCCCTGGCCCGGGCCGTGGTCGGCAGACCCCGTTTCCTCGTGCTGGACGACCCCCTGTCGGCCCTGGACGTGCACACGGAGGCCCTGGTCGAGGCGGCCCTGCGCCGCGTCCTCGCCGACACGACCGCCCTCGTCGTGGCCCACCGCCCGTCCACGGTCATGCTCGCCGACCGGGTGGCCCTGCTCTCCGAGGGCCGCATCACCGCCGTCGGCACGCACCACGAACTGCTGCGTACGAGCGCGGAGTACGCCTGGCTGATGTCCGGAACGGCAGAGACCACAGAGCCGACGACAGAGACGGCGAAAGAGACGGCGAAAGAGACGACGGCTGAGACGCCGAAAGTGACGTTCGAGGGGGACAAGCGATGACGGCGCCCACGACCACCGCGCCGACCGACGAAGAGGACCGGCCGGCACCTCCGCCCAAGAACGGCGACCCCTTCGACCGCGACGCCCTCCCCGCTCCCCCGCGCGCCACGGCCGGCCTCCTGCGCTCCCTGCTCGCGCCGATGAAGGCCCGCGTCGTCCTCGCCGCGGTCCTGCTGCTGCTCCAGCAGGCGGCCGTGCAGGCGGGCCCGCTCCTCGTGGCGTACGCCATCGACCGTGCCGTACCGGCCTTCCGCGGCGACGACCACGGTCCGCTGATCGCCGTGGCGGTCGCCTACGTCCTGGCGTCGGTGGCGGCCGGCACGCTCCAGTACTGCTTCGTCCGCACCTCCGCCCGCGTCAACCAGGACGTCCTGCTCGACCTGCGCGGCAGGATCTTCCGGCACGCTCAGGCGCTCAGCGTCGACTTCCACGAGCGCTACACCTCGGGCCGGCTCATCTCGCGCTCCACGACGGACGTCGAGTCGCTGCGCGAACTGCTCAGCGAGGGCCTCCAGGAGCTCATCACCGTCATCCTGTCGTTCGTCTACATCTCGGCGCTGCTGCTCTGGCTCGACCTGGGCCTCGGCTCGGTCGCCGTGGCCTCGTTCGTGCCGCTGTACCTCCTCATCCGGCTCTACCGGCGCCGCGCCGGAGCGATCTACAGCGTCCGCTCGACCGCCATCGCCGCCGTCATCGTGAAGTTCGCGGAGACGATGAACGGCATCAGGCCGGTGCGCGCGTTCCGCCGCGAGGCCGTCAACGACGCGGACTTCCACGTACTCAACAGCCGCCACGAACGCGTCAACGGCGACGCGATCCTGGAGATGGCCCGCTATGTCATCGGCTCCCGGCTCGTCGCCAACACGGCGGTCGCGGGGATCGTGCTGTGGGGTGCCTACCGGGTGGCGTCGGGCTCGCTGGCGCTGGGTGTGCTGGCCGCCGCGGTGCTGTACCTGCGCCGGCTGTACGACCCGATAGACCGGCTCGGCATGTTCCTCAACTCGTACCAGTCGGCAGCCGCGTCGCTGGAGAAGATCGCGGGTCTGCTGGCCCAGGTTCCTTCGGTGCCGGAGCCCGCGCGGGCGCGTTCGCTGCCGGAGCTCGTCTCCGAACACCCGGGCCGCGAGGTCGAGTTCACCGACGTCCGCTTCGCTTACCGCACCGGCGGCGAGGTGCTTCCGACCTTCTCGCTGACCCTCCCGGCGGGCCAGACCGTCGCCGTGGTCGGCTCCACGGGCGCGGGCAAGTCGACGCTCGCCAAGCTCCTGGCCCGCTTCTACGACCCCACGGACGGCCGGGTCCTCCTCGACGGCGTCGACCTGCGCGAGCTGTCGGTGCGCGAACTGCGCCGCGGGGTGGTGATGGTGACGCAGGAGGCCTTCCTCTTTTCCGGCACGGTCGCGGAGAACATCGCCATCGGCCGCCCCGACGCCTCCCGCGAGGACATCGAGCGGGCCGCGAAGGCCATCGGCGCCCACGACTTCATCAGCGCCCTGCCGGACGGCTACGACACGGACGTACGCAAGAGGGGTGGCCGTATCTCGGCCGGTCAGCGTCAACTCGTCGCGTTCGCGCGGGCGTTGCTCGCTGATCCGGCGGTCCTGATCCTGGACGAGGCCACCAGTTCGCTGGACGTGCCGGGCGAGCGGGCCGTCCAGCGCGCGATGGACACGGTCCTGCGCGGCCGGACGGCGGTCGTCATCGCCCACCGGCTGTCGACCGTCGAGATCGCCGACCGGGTGCTGGTCATGGAGCACGGCCGCATCGTCGAGGACGGCAGTCCAGCCCAACTCGTCGCGGACACGGGCAGGTTCGCGGACCTGCACCAGGCGTGGCGGGACAGCCTGGTCTGACAGCCCGGTCCGACAGCCCGGTCCAGCGGAAACAGCGAGTGAGCCGAACGCCCGGAAGCCGAACGCTCAGAAGCCGAACGCCCGGAACAAGAAAGGCAGCTGCATGGTCGACGCGTACGGGGATCCAGGCACGCCCGACTGTCGCGGCGGAGCGCGGTATCTCTGGTGGCTGGTCGCCAGGCAGCCGGGCCGGGCCGCCGCGGGGGCGCTCCTTGGCACCGTCTGGATGGTGCTCAGGGCGCTGACGCCGTATCTGCTGGCCCGCGCGATCGACGACGGCCTCGAACCGGGCGACCTGGCGGCGCTGGCCGGCTGGACCGCCGCGCTGCTGGGCCTGGAGGTGTTCAACTCCTGGCTGAGCGTCATGCGGCACCGCACGATGACCAGGCTCCGGATGGACGCCAACTTCCGGTCGGTCAAGCTCGTGGTGGGGCAGGCGACCCGGCTGGGCGCCACGCTGTCGCGCCGGACGGGAGCCGGGGAGGTCGTCACCATCGGCGTCGGTGACGTGCAGACGATCAGCCAGTCCCTGACGGTGGTCGGCCCGGGCGTGGGCTCGGCCGTCGCCTACGTCGTCGTGGCCGGACTGCTGCTGTCGGTCTCGCTGCCGCTGGCCGCGGTGGTGCTGCTCGGGGTGCCGGTGATAGTCGTACTCGTCGGTCCGCCGATGGGGCGGCTGCGGGGCGCGGAGACGGAGTACCGCGAGCGGCAGAGCGTGCTGACGGCGCGGATCGGCGACCTCGCGGGCGGGCTGCGGGTCCTCAACGGCCTTGGTGGCAAAGGGCTGTTCGCCGACGCCTTCCGCCGTGACTCGCAGCGGCTGCGGGTGCAGGGGTACCGGGTCGGGTCGGTGACCAGCTGGATCCAGGCGCTCGGCGTCGGGCTGCCGACCGTGTTCCTGGCCGTCGTTACGTGGCTGGCGGCCCGGCTCGCCGCTCAAGGGTCCATCACGATCGGCGAGTTGGTGTCCGTGTACGGCTATGTCGCGGTCCTGGTGGCGCCGGTGGCCTTCTTCGTCGAGTGCGGCTACCAGCTCAGCCGGGGTGTGGTGGCCGCCCGGCGCGTCGTACGGTTCCTGTCCCTGGAGCCGATGGAGACGGGCCGCACCTCCGTGGACGCGCCGGCCGAGCCCTCCGTACTGCACGATCCGCAGTCCGGTGTGCGGGTGGCGCCCGGCAGGCTGACCGCGCTGGTCGGCGCCCGTCCGGCGGAGTCCGCCGCCGTGGTCGACCGGCTCGGCCGGTTCACCGCGTCGGCGGCGACCTGGGGCGGCGTACGCCTCGACGCGATCGCCCTGCCACAGATCCGGGCGCGCATCCTGGTCGCGGACAACGAGGCCGACCTGTTCGCGGGCACCCTGCGCGACCTGGTCTCGGGGCGTGGGGACCCCGACGAGGAGACCGTCGCCCGGGCGGTGCACGCGGCCGTGGCCGACGACGTGGTCCTCGGGCTCCCGGACGGGCTCGACTCGGCCGTCGACGCGCAGGGCCGCAGTCTCTCCGGAGGCCAGCGGCAGCGCGTACGCCTGGTGCGGGCGCTGCTCGCCGACCCCGAGGTGCTGCTCGCGGTCGAGCCCACCTCGGCGCTGGACGCGCACACCGAGGCGGCCGTCGCCGCCCGGCTGCGTGCGGCGCGCTCCGGCCGCACGACCGTCGTGACCAGCACCTCGCCGCTCGTCCTCGACCAGGTGGACACCGTGTACTACCTGGTCGACGGCAAGGTCGCGGCCGTCGGCGGCCATCAGGAACTCCTCGACGGGGAGCCGGGCTACCGCGCGCTGGTGGCCCGCGACGGGGACGCGGACCTGGACGTGGACGACACGGACGCCGACGAGTCGGGCCTGGCCGCGGCATCGGATCTGGACGCAGAGGAGGCCGTGCGATGACCGCGCAGCTGCCGGTCGCCGAACCGGCCGACGTACGCAGGGCCGCGGGCCGGCTGATCCGCGCGGACGGCCGCGCCTTCGCCGTCGTGCTCGCGCTGAACGCGCTGGCCGCCGCTGCCGGTCTGGTCGGTCCGTGGCTGCTCGGCCGCATCATCGACGAGGTCCGGGCCGGTGGCGGCGTGGCCGTCGTGGACCGCCTCGCACTGGTCATCCTGCTGTGCGCGCTGGGGCAGTTGCTGCTGGCGCGCGGCGCCCGGTACGTGGGGTACCGGTTCGGGGAGCGGACGCTGGCGCGGGTGCGCGAGGAGTTCGTCGAGCGGACGCTGGCCCTGCCCGCCTCGGTCGTGGAGCGGGCGGGCACGGGCGATCTGACGGCCCGGGGCACCGCGGACGTCTCCGCGGTGGGCACGACCCTGCGCGACGCCGGTCCCGAGCTGCTGATCTCCTCGGTCCAGTGTCTGTTCCTCCTCGGCGCGGTCTTCGCGCTCGACCCGCTGCTCGGCGGCTGCGCGGTGCTCGCCCAGGCCGGTATCTGGGTGGCGCTGCGCTGGTATCTGCGCCGGGCGCGCACCGGCTATCTCGCCGAGGGGGCCGCCACTTCGGAGGTCGCCGAGATCCTCACGGCCACCGCGTCCGGCGGGCGCACGGTGGAGGCGTTCGGACTGCAGCGGCGGCGGATCGCCGCGAGCCGGGACGCGCTGGAGACGTCCCGGCGCACCCGGTTGTACACGCTGTACCTGCGGACCGTGTTCTTCGTGGTCGTGGAGATCTCGTTCGTGCTCCCGGTGGCCGTCGTGCTGCTGGTCGGCGGAGTCCTGCACGAGCGGGGCACGGTGAGCCTGGGCGCCGCGATCGCGGCGGCCCTGTATCTGCGGCAGCTGGAAACACCGCTGGACCAGGTCCTGATGCGGGTCGAGCAACTGCAGGCCAGCAGCGCCTCGTTCGCCCGGGTGGAGGGCCTCGGCCGGGCGCCGCGGGCCGTCCCGTCCGGCTCCCCGGCTCCGGCGGACGACCGGATCGACGTGACGGACGTGCGCTACTCGTACGACCGCGGGGGCGAGGTCCTGCGCGGGGTGGACCTGACCGTGCGGCCGGGCGAACGGCTGGCCGTGGTCGGGCCCTCCGGTGCCGGGAAGACCACCCTGAGCCGGCTGCTGGCGGGCATCGATGCGCCGCGCTCCGGCTCGGTGACGGTCGGCGGGGTGCCGATCGTCGACCTCGACCCGGAGCAGCTGCGGCGGCAGGTCGTCCTCGTCACCCAGGAGCACCACATCTTCCTGGGCACGGTCCGCGACAACCTGCTCATCGCCGAACCGTCCGCCGGTGACGCCGAGTTGTGGGCGGCCCTCGCGGCGGTCGGCGCCGAAGACTGGGTCCAGGAGCTGCCGGACGGCCTCGGCACGGAGCTCGGGCCCGACAGTCCGCACCGCGCGGACGGCTCCCGGGCGCAGCAACTGGCCCTGGCCCGGGTCGTGTTGGCCGACCCCCACACGCTGATCCTCGATGAGGCCACGGCGCTCCTGGACCCGGCGACCGCACGCCACACCGAGCGCGCGCTCGCCGCCGTCCTCGAAGGCCGCACCGTCATCGCCATCGCCCACCGCCTGCACACCGCCCACGACGCGGACCGGGTCGCCGTGATGGAGGACGGCCGCCTGACCGAACTGGGCACCCACGACAGCCTGGTGGCCGCCGACGGTGCGTACGCGTCCCTGTGGCACTCGTGGCACGGCGAGCGACCGGGGCTTCCCGACCAACGGCCTTCATGAGCCAGGCCTTTCGTGCGCCTGAGCCTGCGTGGGCCTGGTCCTTCACGGGCCTGAGCCTGCGTGGGCCTGTGCCCGCCTGAGCCTGTGCCCGCCTGGGCCGTCCGTCCGGCAACGAGTCCGTATACCGAACATGACCACCCGGACAACGAACCGTTTCCAGCCAACTTGTTGATGCGCACCTGACAGAGAGCGCAATCTCCTGCCACTCTTCCCACGACCACTGCACAGCAACCTCACAAGAACCGCTGTGCCGTGGTGGACCCCCACGCACGCCCGCACGTGCCCCATGCAAGTGGTTCCGCGTTCCGCCTTGTTCTGCCCGGACGGATCCCAACCGTCCGGTCCCCCCTGGCCGCGCGATCCGCGATCCGCGGCCACGCAGAAGGAGTCCGTGTTGAGACGCACCTCCCACAGACGCACCTCCCACACCGCAGGCACTTCTCAGACCGTGGGTAACTCCCGTTCCGCGTTCGCCTCCCGTTCCACCCGGCGCAAGGCCGCCGCCGGCGCGCTCGTCGCCGTCGCCGCCCTGCTCGCCGCGGCCGTCCAGACGGGCGCCGCCACCGCCGACAGCAAACCCGCCCCGGGCAAGCTCGACAAGGGCTCGCTGTCCATCAAGCTCTCCCCCGCCCAGCGCGCGGCGCTGATCCGTGACGCCGACTCGGCGAAGGCGGACACGGCGGAGGAACTCGGCCTGGGCGCCAAGGAGAAGCTCGTCGTCCGTGACGTCGTCAAGGACGCCGACGGCACCGTCCACACGCGGTACGAGCGCACGTACGCCGGACTCCCGGTCCTCGGCGGCGACCTGGTGGTCGACACCGCCAAGTCGGGGAAGACGGAAGGCGTTACGCGTGCGGTGAAGGCCCAGCTCAAGGGCATCACCACCAGCGCGGCGGTGAAGCCCGCCGTCGCCGAGAAGCAGGCTCTGAAGGCCGCCTCGGCGGAGGGCTCGAAGAAGACCGAGGCGGACGGCGCGCGCAAGGTGATCTGGGCGGCCGACGGCACGCCGAGCCTCGCGTACGAGACGGTCGTGGGCGGTCTGCAGCACGACGGCACCCCGAACGAGCTGCACGTCATCACGGACGCGGCCACCGGCAAGAAGCTCTACGAGTACCAGGCCGTCGAGACCGGCACCGGCAACACCCAGTACAGCGGCTCGGTGACCCTCGGCAGCGCCCAGTCCGGGTCGACGTACAACCTCACGGACACGACGCGCGGCAACCACAAGACGAACAACCTGAACCGCGGTACGTCGGGCACCGGCACGCTCTTCTCCGGCGCCGACGACGTCTGGGGCAACGGGGCCGCGTCGAACCTGGAGACGGCGGGCGCGGACGCCCACTACGGGGCCGCGCTGACGTGGGACTACTACAAGAACGTGCAGGGCCGCAGCGGCATCCGCGGTGACGGGGTCGGCGCGTACTCCCGCGTCCACTACGGCAACAACTACGTCAACGCGTTCTGGCAGGACTCCTGCTTCTGCATGACGTACGGCGACGGCTCGGGCAACGCCAAGCCGCTCACGTCGATCGACGTGGCCGCGCACGAGATGACGCACGGCGTCACCTCCAACACCGCGGGCCTGGTCTACAGCGGTGAGTCGGGCGGCCTGAACGAGGCGACCTCCGACATCTTCGCGGCGGCCGTCGAGTTCTACGCGGCCAATTCGCAGGACGTCGGCGACTACCTGGTCGGCGAGAAGATCGACATCAACGGCAACGGGACGCCACTGCGCTACATGGACAAGCCGAGCAAGGACGGCGCGTCCAAGGACAGTTGGTACTCGGGCATCGGCTCGATCGACGTCCACTACTCCTCGGGCCCGGCGAACCACTTCTTCTACCTCCTCTCGGAGGGCAGCGGCACCAAGACCGTCAACGGCGTCTCCTACGACTCGCCGACCTCCGACGGCCTGCCGGTGACCGGGATCGGCCGCGAGAAGGCCGCGCTGATCTGGTTCAAGGCGCTCACCACGAAGTTCACCTCGACGACCAACTACGCGGCGGCCCGCACCGGCACGCTCGCGGTCGCGGGTGAGCTGTACGGCACCACAAGCGCCGAGTACACGGCGGTGCAGAACGCGTGGGCCGGCATCAACGTCGGCGCCCGGCCCGGCGGCGGGGGCGGCGGCACGTCGTTCGAGAGCACGACGGCCGTATCGATTCCGGACAACGGAGCGGCGGTGACGTCGTCGATCGCGGTCACCGGCCAGGCCGGAAACGCCCCCGCCAACCTGATCGTCACCCCGAACATCACGCACACGTGGCGCGGTGACCTGGTGGTCGACCTGGTGGCGCCGGACGGCACGAGCTACCGCCTCAAGCCCTTCAGCTCCTCGGACTCGGCGGACAACGTCACCGAGCCGTACACGGTGAACGCGTCCTCCGAAGTCGCCAACGGCACCTGGCAGTTGAAGGTCCAGGACCAGGCGGCGCAGGACACCGGCAGGATCAATGGCTGGAAGATCACCTTCCCGCAGGCGTAACCGATCCGGGTGAGTCCCGGCCACACAGACTCACCCCGGCTCACACTCGCAGGGCGCCGCCCCGGGGATCCAACTCCCCGGGACGGCGCCTTTTTTGCCACGCCATTGCCCTGTCATTGCCCCGGCCTTGCGACGCCCTTCCCCACCTTTTGCCAGGCCTTTGCCGCGATCAAGTCCGCAATCCGTACGCGGATCTTCGGGCAGCGGACGATTTCCGGCCAACCTTTATTCGCCCCGCTGACATGTACAGGACTCAACTGGCAACGTTCACCTCGCATCACTGCTCACGGCACACCCGCACCGCAACTTCACAACCGCCCGACCGGTCCCCCATGCCAGTCGGACACCCCCCACGAAGGAGCTTGCGTGACCCCCCTCTACGCGCGTCACAAGCGCACCACTCTGGCCATCGCCACCGCAGTCGCGGCCGGAGCCCTGCTCACCACCGGTCTGACCACCGGTGCCTCCGCCCAGTCCCCGGCCGAGCAGTCCGGCGGGTCGACCCTCGCCGCGGCGCCGGTCCAGCTGACCGCGGCAGCCCGTACGAGCCTCATCCAGAAGGCCGACGCCGCCACGGCGGACACGGCCGACGAGATAGGTCTCGGCGCCGAGGAGAAGCTGGTCGTCAGAGACGTCGTCAAGGACGCCGACGGCACGACGCACACCCGGTACGAGCGCACGTACGACGGACTCCCGGTCCTCGGCGGCGACTTGGTCGTCCACGAGACCAAGGCCGGCAAGACCCAGGGCGTGACCAAGGCGACCAAGGCCGCCATCAAGGTCTCCGACGTCACCCCGGACATCGCCAGGTCCACCGCCGAGAAGCAGGCGTTGAAGGCGGCGAAGGCCGAGGGCAGCACGAAGTCGGCGGCCGACAAGGCGCCCCGCAAGGTCGTCTGGGCGGCCGACGGCAAGCCGACCCTCGCCTACGAGACGGTCGTCGGCGGCTTCCAGCACGACGGCACCCCGCAGCAGCTGCACGTCGTCACCGACGCGCAGACGGGCAAGAAGCTGTACGAGTGGGAGGCGATCCAGACCGGCACCGGCAACAGCCAGTACTCCGGCAAGGTCACCATCGGCACCTCGCTGTCGGGCTCGACGTACCAGCTGAACGACACCGGTCGCGGCGCCCACAAGACGTACAACCTCAACCGGGGTACGTCCGGCACCGGCACCCTCTTCACCGACGCGGACGACACCTGGGGCACGGGAGCGGCCTCGAACACCCAGACCGCCGCGGTCGACGCGCACTTCGGCGCTCAGGCCACCTGGGACTTCTACAAGAACGTCCTCGGCCGCAGCGGCATCAAGAACGACGGCAAGGCCGCCTACTCCCGCGTCCACTACGGCAACGCGTACGTGAACGCCTTCTGGGACGACAGCTGCTTCTGCATGACGTACGGCGACGGCTCGGGCAACGCCAAGCCGCTCACGTCCCTCGACGTGGCGGGCCACGAGATGACGCACGGCGTCACGTCGAACACCGCGGGCCTCAACTACAGCGGTGAGTCGGGCGGCCTGAACGAGGCCACCTCCGACATCTTCGGCACGGCGGTGGAGTTCTACGCCGCCAACGCGTCCGACGTCGGCGACTACCTCATCGGCGAGAAGATCGACATCAACGGCAACGGCACCCCGCTGCGCTACATGGACAAGCCGAGCAAGGACGGCGCGTCCAAGGACAGCTGGTCCTCCAGCCTGGGCGGCATCGACGTCCACTACTCCTCGGGCCCGGCGAACCACTTCTTCTACCTCCTCTCGGAGGGCAGCGGCGCCAAGACGATCAACGGCGTCAGCTACAACTCCCCGACCTCCAACGGCTCGACGGTCACCGGCATCGGCCGCGACAAGGCGGTCAAGATCTGGTACAAGGCGCTCACCGAGTACATGACGTCCACGACGAAGTACGCGGGCGCCCGTACGGCGACGCTGAACGCGGCGTCGGCGCTGTACGGCGGCACGGCGAGCACGGAGTACAAGGCGGTGGCGGCGGCCTGGTCCGCGGTGAACGTGGCCTGACTGTCGAATAGTTGAGCGTGGGCGGTACCCGGAACGAAGGCATTCCCGGGTACCGCCCTACTCTTGGTTCCCATGCCCTACACGTACGAGGACGTGGGTGCGACCCGCGACGGCCGGTGCCCACCCGGCTTCCATCCCCTGCACGTCCGCAGCCGCATCGGCGAGGGCCAGGAGGTCTTCAAATCCGCCTCCCAGGCGGTCCTGACCTGGGACCTCCACAGAGCCGTGGGCGTCAAAATCACCACGGACGCCCCGCAGGCGGCCCCCGGCGTCGACGTCACGGTCGGCCTGGGCATGCTCCAGGCCCCCTGCCGCATCGTCTGGACGGTCGACGAACCCCGCCGAGCCGGCTGGGCCTACGGCACCCTCCCCGGCCACCCCGAATCCGGCGAGGAAGCCTTCATCGTCGACCGCACGGGCGACGGCACAGTCTGGCTGACGATAACCGCCTTCAGCCGCCCGGCGAAGTGGTACGCGAAGGCGGGCGGGGCGGCTACGCGGGGGTTGCAGCATGCTTACGCACGGCGGTGCGGGGTGGTGCTGCGGAAGATGTGCGAGGACCCGAAGGGCGACTTCCTGGCGTAGCCGAGCGCAGACGGTTCCGCCGAAGCGGACTCATGCGGATCAGTCGCACTCGACCGCGTCGACTCCACGAAACACCCCGGGTCGGCCCTCAGACCGAGACGTACGGCCCCTCGGCAGCCTTCAGCCGCTGCATGGCCGTAAGCCGGACGGCGAAGTGCACGGCGGCGGCCGCCGCGGCGACTTCCAGGATGTCGGCGACCAGCACCTGGAGCACGGCACTCTGGATCTCCGCGATGTCTTCGGCGTTCTGGTAACGCAGCTCGGCGTACCGCCGGAACAAGTTCTCCGTGACGAACAGGCCCCACCACAGGTTCACCGGCCAGTAAGAGACCTTGCGCTGCTCGCCGTCGACCGGCAGCCGCGTGCTCGCGCCCCACATGTCCACCGCGATCCGATAGGGCATCCATAGATGGACCAGCGGGATGAGCCAGGATCCGATCGCCCAGCCGGGGCCGTTGCGGAACCGGTCAGGCCCGAGCACCCCGGCGTAACGGCGCATCCCGTAGAACCAGATGACGAAGCCGATCGCGCAGGCAATGAACGTGTACCCCTGGAGCTCCCCGGCGGTCTCGTAGAGCGAGTACGCCTCGTCCACCTCTTGTTGCGAGGCAAGGACGACCCCCTCCTCCCCGTCGAGCAGTGCGTACAGCCGGACGCCGACGTAGACGGCGAACAGGTCACTGAGCGACACGGCCACGAGCAGCGCCGCCACTCCGACCAGGAGAAAGCGCGGAGGTCGTAACTCCCGGCCGGGCAGCGCGGGACGCGGATGGAGATCGTTCGATGCGGAAAAGATGGTGGCCCCCACAGGCACGAGAAAGGAGCAAGAGTAAAGACCAAGAGACAAGAAAAGAGACCAGATTCGTCCGCGGAAGAGCGCCCAACGAAGGAAGGTTCGTCGCCCGCAAACGGCCCGTTGCGGCAAGCTGGGTTACCAGGCACACCTGCGTCGGGAAGGCAGGACCCTTGCCGAGCCAGACCTACTCATATCTCATTTGGTCCGCACCGGGAAACCCTCGACCTCAACAGCGCAACCGCCAGGATCCGCGACTCCCTCCAGCGCACCCGCACCGGGCGGCCCGACCGTCCTGCCACCAAGACCCGAGTGTCCGAACGCCACACCGCCCTACCGACTGAGTCTGTCCACTCCCTCAAGGAACGCAGGGAACAGCAGGAGAAGGGGCGCGCGACGGCAGGACGTCCTTCACCACGCATCAACGTGAGGTTGGAAGAGGCTGATTATCTGGTCCCGACGGCCTGAATCTTCTTGTGTTGCCGGGTAGCGATGGAGTCCGGGATTGGAATAGGGCCATCATCCTGTTCATCCAAGAGGTACGTGGCGAAGGTTGCCCCCGTGCGAACGATGGTCATGACATTTCCTTTCCCGTCCGGGGAAAGAACGTTGGTGATTAGATCGCTAACCGCGTCGCCTCCCGCATCCATTGGCGGAATTTTCCTGACTGTGAACCGGTGAGTCCAACCGCGTTCTGAGGTGGCGACGAAATTGGTGCAGCCGGTCACAGCAACCTTGAGCTCGGCCATCCACGCTGAGGCCTCCTCTCCCCGGTGACTCGTGAGAATCACACTTCCTGAAGTGGCACTCGCATCGTCCGATCGAATCGTGGCCCAGGCCATGGCTTGGCGCGGACGCCTGGGACGCACACTCATCATGTCCGCGATCGGGCGACAGGCAAGTTGACCGGTCGTCACGATGTCCTGAGCTTCAAGCAAGAGAGCGCTCTGAGGCTCCACCGTGAAACTGGGGAGGTCGGAACCGACCGGCAGCGCATTGCTCAACTGAGACTCAGTTAGCGACTTCCCGCTACGTCGTGGGCCTCTTCGCCAGCCCCGTATTCCTGTCTGCCGACCCGTCACAGGCCACAACGACTGCCACTGAGGCCACCAGGGCGACCGCCACCACGGTGCGCCGCTTACCATTCAACGCTACCCCTTAATCAGTCTTCCCAGAACGGGCGTCCTACCCGGATTTTGATTTGCTTGTCACGATCAACATGAATCGCGACAACCCCTTCCACGAATTCTCCGACCTCAGGAAGCGGAACAGGCTCCTCCGCCAGAGGGTCAGGCCTATATGAGGCGATATCCAGAAATCCCAAAGCCCCAGGAGCATCGTCAAGCTCCAGGAATACGCCGAATTGGAAACGCGCCTTCACTCGGCCTCGAGCATTAGAGCCAGCAGGGTACCTAAGTTTGGCTTCGACCCAAGATTCTTCGTCGCTCATTTGCGCAGCTCCCTCCAATACTTATTGAGATCCTCTACCACCGTATTTGGTATCTCCAGCTCCGTCAAAGGACCACCCTGATAGGGTTTTTCATACTGTTCAAATTCATCCCGATAATCGACTGTCGGTATCCTGACTTCCATCACACCCTCACCATAGGACCTAGCATAGCTTTCAGCGAGTTTGCGCTCTTTAGCAAAATAGACGAAACCGTTCTCGTAAGGGTTTCCTTTAGTGTTAGGAAAATTCTTTGCTAGATATCCAAACTTTTCCTGAAACTCACCTTGCCCCCTCTGCGGCGCCTTGTAGATCGAGATGAAGCCGTCATCGCCATCCCGCTCCCCCCCCTTCCCTCTTTTCCTTTTTCCATCAGAACCGTCAGGACTGCCAGAACCGTCATCCGCACCACGAATCTTAAGGAACACAGCTAGCGCATACGCGCCGCATCCCAACAAGGAATTTCCACTATCGCAAGAATCCCACTCGTCGCCAAGCCCAAGCCTATCCGCAGCCCAATCGAACGCGTCCGGGACCGGCGGGCGATATGGCAGACCGGCATTGACATATTTATCCACATTTGGGCCATACCCGAGCATCCCTGCTGAACAGCCCGGGAATCCACACCGGTAATCCGCCGGGGCGGTGCTTCCCGTGGTGCCCGTATGGCCGAAATTGTCGGTTCTGGACGTTCCTGACTTGGTGTAATCGACTGCTTCGTTGAGGCGTCCATTGCCTTGCGTGCCGTCAGGGCGTGTCGGGCATGCCTCCTGGGCTCCCCCCGCTCCTCCACACGCAAGCCTCAGGCCTGTGGGGTCGGAGTGAGTGACCGGACTGTTGGCTGCGTAACTGTAACCGTTGAGAGTTTGCAGCTTGTCCGTTTCCAGCAGGGGGTCGACGCTGATGAACTGGCCGATTCCCGGGTCGTATTCACGCGCTCCGACATGCGTCAGGCCCGTACCCTCATCAGCCGGTTTGCCCAGGAACGCCTTGTCGTCCGGCCAGTTCGCAGCCTTCTCACCCCGAGGCGCCCCGAACGGTGTCGTGTACCGCTTCGTCACCCCGTACGTCGTCGCGTCCATCGCGATGCTGGACGTGCCGTGGTGGTCGGCGGCAAGGAAGCTGAGCTTTGTGCCCGAGACCCCCGACGTCGCCGTACGGACCGCGATCGTCTGGCCGGCGGCCGAGTAGTAGCGGCTGCCGGAGAGAGTTTTCGTTGTGCCCTTCGTCGTCAGGCGGACCTCCGTGCCGCCGAGGTAGAGGATCGTGTCGCCGTCACCCGTGGCACGGCGGATCAGGAGCTCGCCGCTCGCGTCGTACAGATAACTGGTCTGCGTGCCCTTGGCGTTCGTGGTCGTGGCGAGCTTGCCCTCGGCGTTCCACGAGTGGCTCTGCGTGCCGGAGGTGACGGGCTCGCTGCCCAGCCACACCCCCGCGCTCCACTTCGATTCCCAGTCCTTGTTGTAGACGACGAAGACCCCGGTGTCCTGGAGGGTGGCGAAGGAGCCGGAGCCGGAGCCGCTCCAGGTCCCGCTGTTCCAGAGAGCCTTGTTGTCCTTGTCGTAGACGACGAAGTTGCCGTCGTCCTGCATCGTTGCCCACGCACCCGCGTGACCTGCGGTGTCCGTGTGCCAGGCGATCTTTCCCGTCTCTCGGTCGTACAGAGCCAGGTCGCCGTCCTCGCGCATCACCAGACGGGCCCGCTGAGAGCGGACCTCCTCCCCCGATGTGAGCTTCCAGCCGGCGCGGAAGAACTGGTGGGACGTCGTGGTGGTGCGCTTGGTGGTGTTGCCGCTCTTGTCGTAGTCGAAGTTCTCGGTGCGCGAGCCGTCGCCGGTCGTGGAGACCTCGTCCAAGGCGTGCGGCTGGGCCTCCCCCGACGCGGGGTAGGAGTACTTGCGCTCTGTGTTCTGGCCCTGGCGGATGCCTACGCCGTGCGCGGTCTCCGTCTTGCGCTGACCCGCGTCGTTGTAGGTGTACGACGTCCAGTACGGCGCTGCGCCGTCGATGTTGCCCGCCGTGCGACCCGAGGCCGCGCAGTCATCCGTCTTCGGTGTCCAGGACTCGGTCAGACGGCTGTAACCGTCATACGCGAAGCACTGGTAGTCGGCCTTGCTCGTACCACCCTGCGTCGTGCCGTCGAAGACCGACATGACGTTGCCCGAGTCGTCCTGAGTGAACCTCAGGTCCTGCGTCATGTAGCTGTGGACGTCGTCCCTGACGAAGGAGCGGACCAGTCGGCGGGTGCCGGCCTCGTACTCGTAGGTCAGGTAGGCCTTTTTCGCCGAGTCGTCGCCGCTCGTGCCCAGCGTGAGCCCCTGCAAATCGCCTTGGGGCAAGTAGGCGGCACCCTGCAGGTAGCCGCTGGTCCCGGAAGCTGTGAGTTGCTGGCCTGTGGCGTTGTAGCCATAGGAGACCGTCTCGGAGGCCAGGCCTCCGACCGCGGGCTGGGAGAACTGGCCGATCGTGCCGTCCGGGCGGTAGCCGGTGGTGGACGACAACGTCTTGGGCACTCCTGCGGCGACCAAGGGATCGTTGTCGGGCAGAGTGAGCTGGCTGTCGGTGACCTGGTAGAGGTTGCTGTAGTCGTTGACCTTCTGGGTGTAGGCCTTGCCGTTCGCCCCGCCGTCGTAGCGCACGGCAGTGTCCTGCTGTCCCTTGTCCAGGCTGTCGAAGGTCCAGGCCGCGA
The DNA here is from genome assembly GCF_001418655.1 of Streptomyces phaeochromogenes. Taxonomy (GTDB): domain Bacteria; phylum Actinomycetota; class Actinomycetes; order Streptomycetales; family Streptomycetaceae; genus Streptomyces; species Streptomyces phaeochromogenes. The sequence continues at coordinate 25,222 of NZ_LIQZ01000252.1, forward strand.
GCTTGTTTCCGTCCGTCTTGCTCGCCTGCCACATGCCCGTCCTGCGGCTCAGCTCGTCGTACTCGTACAGCAGCTTCTTGGACTCGTCGTTGTTCGCCGTCGTGCTCGTGACGCGATCGAGGCTGTCGTAGTCGGTGCTGCTCGTCCCCTTGTCCGGGTCGCTGGTCGTCACCTGACGGCCGAACAGGTCGTAGCCATAGGACCACTTGGACTGGTCCGGGCCGGTGATGGCCTTCTGCTGTCCGGCAGGCGTGTACGTGTACGCGGTCGTGTTGAAATCGGTTCCGGTCGGCCTGGGGCCGCCGTACTCGCGTCGCTCGGTCGTCTGGCCGAGGGCGTTGGTGACGACAGTTGTGGCCTGGCCACCCGTGGGGGCGGAGGTGGCGACCGTGTCACCGGTGTAGCTCGTGTCGATGGTCCATCGGGTGACGCCATGGTTCTTCGTCACCGTCTTGGTCGCACGGCCCGCACCGTCGTACGTCGTGTCGTTCTGGACCGGAGCCTGGCTGCCCTCTGTCTGCACCGGAGTGCTGGAAGGTGCGGAAGTGTTGTCCCATGTGTCGCCCTGCTGGCTCACCGCCAGGCCGCGGTCGTCGTACAGAGTCAGGGAGATGAGACGTCCGCCGACCGTACTCGGCGTCTGGATCTGTCGGCTTCGGAGCAGGGAGTCGTAGAACTCGTACGTGGTGTTGTAGCCGGAACCGGTGCCCTTGAGGGTTCCCGTCGACACCCAGGACATCTCCGAGCTGGTGACCTTGTATTCGTAGACGTAGTTCGGCGTCTGGTTCAGCGACTGGAAACGATTCGGCAGCCATACCTTGGTGACTCGTCCGAGGCTGTCGTACTCGGACACCGTGATCTTGTCGTTGGGGTCGGCGACCTTGACCGCGGCGCCGGTCGCGAAGTCCAGCGTGGTGGTGGTCTTGTGCGACTTGGCGTTGGTGACCGCGGTCGACGTCAGCGGTCCCGCCTCTGCCGGTGTGTACGCCGTGCTGGCAGCAGCCAGGCCGTTGGTGTCCTTCACGACCAGCGGACGGCCGAGCTTGTCGTACGTGGTCGTCGCGACCTTCTGCCAGGACGGAGCGTCGTCGCCGCCGTAGGACTTGGCACGGCCGGACCATACGGCCTCGCCCTTGATCGGCTTCTGTGACGCGGACCAGGCTGTGGCACCGGTGTCGTCAAAGACCATTGCGGTGTCGGATATGACGTCTCCCGGGCGCGAGGAGTCGGCCGGCAGGTCCAGGCTCGCGTCCGTGGTCGCACAGGTCCGCGCGACCGTACGCGTGCGGGAGGTCAGGGCGTTGATGCCCTTGTCGTCGTTACGGGCGTACCAGGTACGGGTGCAGGTCTCGTCGCCCGTGACGGCGTTGTCACCACCGTCCTGGACGGTCGCGGCCATGCCGTAGTCGTCATATGTGGTCGTGGTGGTGCGCACCCTGTCACGAGGGGTGATGCCACTGGTGATGTTGGTGCGGGCCTGGGTGGCTTCCGTGCGGACGTAGTACGCCTCGGTGTCGGCGTACGACTTGTGCTGGGTGGCTGTCTTCTTGGACCAGGGGTCGTTGACGGTGCCGGAGACCTCGGTGTCGCCGTTGTAGGTGACCGATTCGCGGGTGAAGCCCGCGTACCGGTCGGAGTCGGTGATCTTCGCGGCTTTGATGCCGGTCACCTCGGCCGTCTTGCGCGCGTCGGCGTCGGGGGTCTTGCCGTCCGAGCCGAGAACGCGGTCACCGTTCATTCCGCGCATGTAGACCGTGGTCGACTTCAACTGCTTGCTGTCGCTGTCACCGGTGAGGTGGGTGACTCGGCCGAAGCCCCGCCAGATCGACCAGGTGCGTTCCTTGGCCGGGGTCATCGGGTCTTCGTTGTAGTGCCAGGCACCGCCGCCCGAGTACTGGTACGTGTGCTGGACGGCTTCCGAACCACCATGTGGGGCCGTGGTGGACACGGCGGTGACCGGGTACTTCTGGAACCAGTCGAGCTTCGGGGTCTTCTCACCGTTGGGCGACCAGTAGACGGGATAGCAGAGCTTCGTGTTCTCGTCGACCTTGGGCATGGTCTGCCCGTAGACGCAGTCGGCCTCCTTGTAGGAGACGATCGTCGCGGCGCCGGTCTCCGAGGTCACCGTCCGCAGGCGCGGCTTGTCCAGCGAGAGGATGTCGTCCGACGGGCCGTCGACACGGTTCGGCAGGAAGACGTGCGTGAACTTCACCGGGTCCAGGGCGAGGTCCGTGCCGCGCTTGCCGGTGTGCTTGATCTCGTCGAGCCAGAGCGACTGGTCGGTGGAGTCACCGGTGTCTCCGGGATCCAGGTAGAGCTGCTTCAGCGACCAGTTGTCCACAGCCGCGTAGGCCGGCGTGGCGGCAGACGCGTTCCACGCGTAGGTGGTGACACCCGTCAGACGCTTGCGCGTGAAGAAGGACGGCCCGGTGTTGCCTGTGCACTTGGCGTCGTCCTTGCAGATCGCGTCGAACGGGACATCCGGCCAGTTGTCACGGGTGTCCTCGGTCAACGAGTCGCAGTTGGTCGCGAGGCAGCGCTCGTCGTAGCTGAAGGTGACCTTGTTGGAGGCCGCAGGAGTGGCGGAGAACAGGGTGCCCGCCCGCTGGCCGTAGCGGATCTCCTTGAGGTAGCCGCCTCGGGTGTAGTCGGTCCCGGTGGTGTCGTCGCCGAGCTTGTCGTAGTTGTTGTGCTCGGCCGTGTACCAGTAGCTCATGGCGTTGTTGTGGGTGTCCTCGACATAGTCGAGGTTCCAGCGCCAGGCCTGCTTCTTGTCCCGGCCGGAGAAGCCTGTGCCGTCGTCGTACCCTGGCTCGCCCTCGTCGTCGCCGAAGACCGGCACCGTCCACACCGAGTCGGTACGATCAGCGGCCCCCGCACCGTCGAGCTTGTTCAGGCCGAAGGTGTAGGTGGTGCCGTTGCCTGTCGTGACGGTCCAGTACTCGCCGTTGTCGTCGCCGTTGTCCGCCCCCGTGCGGCGGGTGACGGTGGATGCGTCGTCGTTCTTCAGCCGCCAGGTGCCGGTGGTGTCGTCCTTGACCAGCTCGGTCGCCTTGCCATTGAGGACCAGCGAGGCGTTGTCGTACTTCCAGCAGAGGTCGTACTTCTCGTCCTGGCCGTCGTCGTCGCACGAACCGTACTTGCGCTCGATGTACGAGGAGGTCAGATCGAAGCCCTCGCCGATCTGGCTGCCCTGATTGTTGGTCGAGGCGGTACGGCCGTCCACGCCGCCGGAGTCGTAGGAGATGTCGAGGCCCGGTGCCGGGCCTGCCGCGGCCGGAGGTGTGCGCAGCGGGTAGGACCACGTGAAGGTGCCGGAGGAGCCGCCCGCTTCCCAGGTGGAGGAAGCCGCGAGAGGCGTGGCCTTGTAGTCGCCGCTGCCCGACTGCGTGCCGGCCGCCACGGCCAGGACCATTGTCTCGGCCGCCGTTGAGCTGGACGGGCCGGTGGAAGCGGTACTGAACGCGAGCGTCGTCGAAAGACGCTCGGCGCCACGGTCATTGCTCGATTCGAGCGTCTCAGGCGTACGGCACTTGCCTTCGGCGCCCTCACTCAAGAGGCATGCGGGAAACTTGAGAACCCGCAGTCGTCCGGCCCAGTCACCTCCGTAGGCCGTGGCAAAGGCGCCGTAGTCGATGCCCAGGCGTGCCTGGCCTCCCTCCTCGGGTCCGGTGACAGCCAGTACTACGCCTTTGATGCCAAGCTTCTTGGTGGCCTTCTGATCCAGAACCTGCATCTCCACCGCATCAGCGGTTTGCGGCGCCTTCTTCCCCTTGGCGCCCTTGGCTGCGGAGAGAGTCACCGGCAGGGCGCCCGGATCCGCCTTCGCGGTTCCGGACTCGGGCAACCGCAGAGTCGCTTTGCCACCCCTGGGCCACGTGACGCTTCGGCTCTGGTCGTTCCGGGCGCGGTCGGCCGCGGCGCGGTCCGCCGCCGCGGACTCCGCCACAGCGGCGGCGCTCTTCTTGTTCACCTTGTCCGTGAACGGAGTGACCTTCGCCGACCTCGGCGGCTTCAGATCCGGCTTGCCCAGCGGATCCGCCTCATCGGCGAACGCCACAGGCGTCAGCAACCCCGGCACCAGGGCGAAACCGACTGCGACGGCCAGCAGCCGAGACCAGGGACGTCTCGCGGCGCTGCCGGATCCCGCCGGGCGGGCGGCGAAGGGGTTCATCACACGTCTCCTCGCGCGCGGCCGCCGGGTTCCGGGCCGCCGCACGCCGTCGAAGGTCTACAAGAAGAAGCAAGAAGGGTTCAGAGAAGGGGAGTTGAACGTGCGGCACCTACACCGATGGCTGCGCGATCTGACCGCTGACTTGTTCGGCGGTCATCGCTCCGGTCCACACGCGCACCTTTGCCAAGTCGCCTGGCAGGTAGTGCCCCGTCGTACCGCTCACCGATCCACGCCCCGCCGAGAGAACCCCGCTGCCCTGCTGCGGCACGGACAGCCCGGGATCTCCCTCGCCCCGCTGAACGAACTGACCCACGTACAGCTCGGCCACGCCGAAGCGCTGGGTACCGTCGTCGGCGGTGAAATCCTTCGTCGCGTCGAAGACACCGGAGACGTCGACCCAGGTATCCCATTCCTTGTCACCGACCGGCGCCTCGGCCGGAGCCAGCGCGGTGTCGATCACCTTGCCGGCCGAGTCGACGGCGGTGCGCCCGAACCTCCACTGATAGACGCCGTCCTCAGGCTTCTCCACCCACAGCGCCCAAGAGGACTCCTTGCCCACAGGCGTGGCCTGCCCGGCCACAAGTCCCCGGTAGCCGACCGGCTTCGCCGCCAGCAGGGCCTTGTTCAGCCGCACTCGGGCAGACACCGTGAACGAACCGGTCTCGTCGACCACCGGGCCGGTCGCGGACGCGTACCCGGTGGTGCCGTTCAGCACCAGCGCCGTGGCATCCTCACCCGCCAACGCCGCTCCCGAACCAGAGAGGGTCAGACCACCGCGGCGGTAGGGGAAGGACGTGCTGGCCGGGTCGTCGGGATCCTCCGGGCTCTCCCCCACCTGACTCCCGGACGAGATGGTGGCGTCCCAGTGGGCGACCAGTTCGTTGGTCGGTGTGCCGTCCCTGTCCAGCCGGCTCTCCTCACGGATCTGCTCCGCCGTACGGGCGTCCTGCCAGACAGCCGGCTCGTCCAGCAGGCCGAAGAAGTACTCGCCGCCGGTACTGCCCTTCAGGGAGCGGCCGAACTGCAGCCCTCCGGTCGCTGCCCACGGTTCGTATGTCGATGCCGAGGTCGCGAGCCCGACGGGATCACCTTGCGGCTGCCCGTTGACGAACAGCTGAATGGTGTCGTTGTTCTTGTCCGCGTCGTTCTGGGTATTGAAGACGCCGGCCAGATGCGTCCAGACCTTCAGCTGTGGGTTGGCTTCATTGGCGAAGGAACGGATGTAGACGGGACTCGCTTGATCCTTGTCCGCGCGGGCGAAGATCCACTTCTGGTAGGCGGACGAGTAGTACAGGACGAAGGCACTGTTCTTCGCCCCCGGTTCCGAGAGCACCACCCGATTGGCGGACGCATCGGTCGGATACACCCAGGCCGAGACGGTGAAGGAGCCCTGCGTGTTGACCGCGGGAGATGCCGTCGCCGCATGGCCGACCTGCTGGGCGGCGTCCGAGACGTTGTCGTTCAAGCGCAACGAGTAGTCACCCGCGCCTCGGCGCGCCCTGGTCGATCCGCCTGTGCCTGCCTCCCCCACGAGGGTCGCGTTGTGGCGGGGGCCCTCAGTAGCGGTGTCCGTCGCCGTCATGGTGCCGGAGCCCGGTTTGACGTCCTCGAATCGCCACCGACCGGTCGCGCCCGGTGGCAGTGCCACATTGACGTAGAAATACGCGGGCGGTCCCCAGCGCTTCCGGCCGTCCTTGTCCAGCTTCAGGTCACTGGCCTCGACCGACAGCGTCTGCGTACCCGACAAACCTGGCTTCACATCATTGACGGTCACAGGAGCATTCGTCGTACTCGCGTTCACCGTCTTGGTGGCATCGGCGCTGCTGGTCAGGAACCTCCAGCGATACGCCTTGACGTCGGTGTCGGCCGCGTTCGGCCTGAAGGTGAAGCTTCCTGGCACACCTGGGCCGCCGTGCGGCGCGCAGTCGTCGGTGAGGCACTCGGTGTACGGGCCGCCGGAGGTGATGGTCGGCATCTTCGGCGCCGTCGAGTCGATGCGCAGGTAGCACCACGACGAGTACGGCGAGAACAGGTCACCCGACTTGCCGTTGTAGCTCCAATGGGACTGGGTTCGGGCCCTGAAGCGATACAGGCCGCCGTCCGCCCGCTTGTCGGTGGCCGTCTTCTCCAGAGTGCCGTCCGTGTGCCAACCTTCATCCGGTTTGTAGTCGCTCCACACTTGCGCCCACGTACCTGACGTCGTGTCCGTACTGGAGCGCTGCATCACGAACTCGGCCTGCAGGGAGCCCTTTTCCTCACCCGAACTCGGCTGGACCTTCGTCTGCACGCGAGCCTGCACCGTGGGGGTGTCCACCGTGACGGTGAGCGGGTCCGACGAAGGACGGCAGACGGCCGTGTCACCGGTACCGGGGATCGCACCGACCGAGGTGGGCACCCCTGGCCTGTGCACGTACCAGACCTTCAGCTCTGCGTTGGAGTCGAACCGCTTCCAGGCTCGCGGCTCGCCCTCGTCCTTCGCGCGCAGCATCAGCGTCAGCCGGGAGATCTTGCCATCGGCGAAGGCCCGCACCGTTGAGGTCAGATTCTCGTCGGGCTCATCGGGGTTGTCGTTGAACTCGACCCAAGCGTTGGGCTGGTCAGGAGTACAGAGATCCCCTCGCCCCGCCGACACGTAGCGGTCGCCCATCTGATCGAGTTGCTTGGGGCCCGGCCACCGCGTGCCTTCGGAGATGTTGTCCGTGCGCTCGAGATCCACCCAGTAGGGCGTGCAGTTGAACGACCAGGTCTCGTACGCGCGGAACGTCGCGTCCAGCACCTGCTTGCCGGCCAGTTTCCCGGCGCCGAACTCGAAGTACATCCGGTCGGTGTAGCCGCCCGTGCTGCAGGCGAATCCGTCCGCGACACCACAACGGCCCACGCCCTTGGGCTCGCTGAACTTCCAGAACTTGTCGCCGTCCGACGACAGCTTGGTCCACTCGGAGGCACCCAGGCCGACGGAGGGATCGATGAAGACCGGGTACACCGTCTTCTGTCCGCGCAGCAGATCCAGGTCCGGCGTCACCGAGACCGTGCCCTCGCCCACCGAGACCGGCAGCTCCGCGGTGGCATCGCCCTCACCAGGATGCGCCGGATCGGCAGCAACGCCTTCCTCTGCTTGCGCCTCGACGCGCTCGGCCGACATCAACTGCGGCTGCACATCGGTGGGCTCGTCGTCCCCCGCCGAGTCCCACATCTGGCCAGCGGGCCCGCGGAAAACCGCGTTGCCGTCGGCGTCCACCGCACGCAGACCACCCCCAGCCCCCGGCACCAGGCTCAGTCCCTCACCGGTGGCAGTGAGCTTCACCTGCTCCAGCTCCGAACTGGCTGCGGCGTCGGCTGTCTTGACCACCAGCACCTCGCGGTAGCCCTCAGCCGTCGCGGTGAGTTGGAGATCCACGCCGTTGATGGGTACGTCGGCGTAGGTAGCCGTTGCCCCGTCGAGAGTGGGTACGGGCAGCGAAGTGGGCCACCCCAGCTTCACCACCTGCCCCTCATGACCGAGCCGCAGCATGTCCGAGCCGCTGCCGCCGCCCGAGAACGCCAGATCCACCACTGCGGACTTCGGTCCGACCGTGCCGTTCGAGCGCTTCTCCAGCGTGACGTCGATGTCCTGCCACGTACCGTCTTCGGCCCTGGCTCGCTGTGGCTCCGTCGACTGAGTGAGGGTGAACGTTCCGTCAGGGTTCGCGACGGTCGTTGTGTACTCGGTCCGCGCCGACGTCACCTCGACCGGTTCGCCGGACACAGCCGCCCGCTCCGAGGCCGACTGCTCGTTCACTTCGGCCTGTTGTGGCACGGCCTGAGCGTCGGTCGACGCCGCGAACGTCACCATCGGCAGCAGGGACAACAGCGTTGCCGTTGCCGCCACCCCGCCGATTACACGGCGTGACCGATCTCGCGCATGCCCATACCGACTCCCCCGCCCCAACC
>NZ_LIQZ01000253.1 GCF_001418655.1 Streptomyces phaeochromogenes
GACTGCGGGTGGGTCGTCGGCGCGGGTCGGTCGTGGCTCGGTGCGCAGTTCCCCGCGCCCCTAAAGACTGCCGGTGTCGCCCTTACTGGGAGTCGTCCTTGCCTGCCAGGTGGCCGAAGTCGTGGTCCGGGAAGGGGGGTGGGGGGGCTACGTCCAGGCCGTAGTGGTGGTAGAGCTGGAGTTCTTGTTCGGGGGAGAGGTGGCGGCCCACGCCGAAGTCGGGGGCGTCCTTGATCAGGGCGCGTTCGAAGGGGACGCGCAGACCCCCGTCGGTCAGTTCGCTGGGCTCCAGGGGGACGAAGGCGTCCCTGCTGAACAGGCCGGTGCGTATGGCCGCCCACTCCGGTACGCCGGTCGCGTCGTCGAGGTAGACCTCGTCGACCGTGCCGATTTTCGTGCCGTTGCGGTCGAACGCCTTGCGGCCTATCAGGTTGCGCGGATCGATGTCGGTCTGCACGGGCCCTCCAGCTGCTCGCAACTCATCCGTAAGCACTACGAAAGAGCACTTTGAGGAGGGCGGCCACTCGGGGGAACCCCGCTGGTACCCTGGGCAACGGCTGCTGACCCCGTGCGGGAGAGTCCTCCAGGCTTCATCGGAGGCGCCGAAGGAGCAAATCCTCCCCGGAATCTCTCAGGCCCACGTACCGCATGGACGAGGTCACTCTGGAAAGCAGAGCGGTGTCCGAGTTTTTGACGGGTTCCGCTCTCACCGACGGTGAAAGCCGGTGCGCCTTCACGGGCGGGCCGGTGAAGCTCTCAGGTTGAGATGACAGAGGGGGAGGCCGTCCGGGCACCCATGCAGTGGTGCCCCTCGAAGGTCGTCAGACCAGGAGGCCTCCGCAATGACCGCCCATCGTATTCCGCTCTCAGAGCTCGAACAGGGAATCCCCTTCGAGCAGCGCCACATCGGGCCCGACACCGAAGCCCGGGCGAAGATGCTCGCGCACGTGGGGTACGGCTCGCTCGACGAGCTGACGGCCACCGCGGTCCCGGATGTGATCAAGAACGCCGACTCGCTCGAACTGCCGGGCGCCCGCACCGAGGCCGAGGTACTGGCCGAGCTGCGCTCCCTCGCGGACCGTAACCAGGTGCTGGATTCCATGATCGGGCTCGGGTACTACGGGACGTTCACGCCGCCCGTGATTCTGCGCAATGTCATGGAGAGCCCGGCCTGGTACACCGCGTACACGCCGTATCAGCCGGAGATCTCGCAGGGTCGGCTTGAGGCGCTGCTCAACTTCCAGACCGTGGTCGCCGAGCTGACCGGACTGCCGACCTCCGGGGCCTCGCTGCTCGACGAGGGCACCGCGGCAGCCGAGGCCATGGCGCTGTCGCGGCGGATGGGCAAGAACAAGAAGGGCCTGTTCCTCGTCGACGCGGACACCATGCCGCAGACCATCGCCGTGATCGAGACCCGCGCCGAGCCGACCGGCGTCGAGGTCGTCGTCGCCGACCTGAGCGAGGGCATTCCGGCCGACCTCGCCGAGCGCGAGATCAACGGCGTGCTCCTCCAGTACCCGGGCGCCTCCGGTGCCGTACGGGACCTCAAGCCCATCGTCGAGCGGGCGCACGAGCTGGGCGCGGTCGTCACCGTCGCAGCCGATCTGCTCGCGCTGACGCTGCTCACCTCGCCCGGTGAGCTCGGCGCCGACATCGCGGTCGGTACGACCCAGCGCTTCGGTGTGCCGATGGGCTTCGGCGGGCCGCACGCCGGATACATGGCCGTCCGCGAGAAGTTCGCGCGCAGTCTGCCCGGCCGGCTCGTCGGCGTCTCGGTCGACGCGGACGGCAACAAGGCGTACCGGCTCGCCCTGCAGACGCGCGAGCAGCACATCCGCCGCGAGAAGGCGACCAGCAACATCTGTACGGCTCAGGTGCTGCTCGCCGTGATGGCCGGGATGTACGCCGTCTACCACGGTCCCCAGGGCCTCAAGTCCATCGCGCGGCGCACCCACCGGTACGCCACGATCCTCGCCGCGGGCCTGAAGGCCGGCGGGGTCGAGGTCGTCCACGAGGCGTACTTCGACACGCTGACCGTGCGGGTGCCGGGCAAGGCGGCCGAGACGCTCGCGGCGGCGCGCCGGGGCGGGGTCAACCTCCGGCTCGTCGACGCCGACCACCTGTCCCTCGCCTGCGACGAGACCACCACGCGGGCCCAACTGGGCGCCGTCTGGGCCGCGTTCGGGGTCGACGGGGATGTCGCCGTGCTGGACGAGGCGACGGAGGACACGCTGCCGGCCGCGCAGCTGCGCACCGACGAGTACCTCACGCACCCGGTCTTCCACCAGTACCGTTCCGAGACCGCGATGCTGCGCTACCTGCGCCGGCTCGCCGACCGTGACTACGCGCTCGACCGGGGCATGATCCCGCTGGGCTCCTGCACGATGAAGCTCAACGCGACGACCGAGATGGAGCCGGTGACCTGGCCCGAGTTCGGGCAGCTGCACCCCTTCGCGCCCGCCGAGCAGGCGCAGGGCTATCTCACGCTCATCCGTGAGCTGGAGGAGCGGCTCGCCGAGGTCACGGGCTACGACAAGGTGTCGCTGCAGCCCAACGCCGGTTCGCAGGGCGAGCTGGCCGGTCTGCTGGCCGTACGCGGCTATCACCGGGCCAATGGCGACGAGCAGCGCACTGTCTGCCTCATCCCGTCGTCCGCGCACGGGACGAACGCCGCGAGTGCGGTGATGGCCGGGATGAAGGTCGTCGTCGTGAAGACCGCGGACGACGGCGAGATCGACGTCGAGGACCTGCGGGCCAAGATCGAGCAGCACCGCGACGAGCTGTCGGTGCTGATGATCACGTACCCCTCGACGCACGGGGTGTTCGAGGAGCACGTCGCCGACATCTGTGCCCAGGTGCACGAGGCGGGCGGCCAGGTGTACGTCGACGGCGCCAACCTCAACGCGCTGGTGGGGCTTGCCAAGCCGGGGCACTTCGGCGGTGACGTCTCGCACCTCAACCTGCACAAGACGTTCTGCATCCCGCACGGCGGCGGCGGTCCGGGCGTGGGTCCGGTCGGGGTGCGCTCGCACCTGGCGCCGTATCTGCCGAACCACCCGCTGCAGCCCGCCGCGGGCCCGGAGACGGGCGTGGGCCCGATCTCGGCCGCTCCCTGGGGCTCGGCGGGCATCCTGCCCATCTCGTGGGCGTACGTCCGTCTCATGGGCGGTGAGGGGCTCAAGCGGGCCACGCAGGTCGCCGTGCTCAGTGCCAACTACATCGCCAAGCGTCTCGAGCCGCACTACCCGGTGCTCTACACCGGTCCCGGCGGGCTCGTGGCGCACGAGTGCATCATCGATCTGCGTCCGCTGACCAAGGCGACCGGTGTGAGCGTCGACGACGTCGCCAAGCGGCTGATCGACTACGGGTTCCACGCGCCGACGATGTCGTTCCCGGTGGCCGGCACGCTGATGATCGAGCCGACGGAGAGCGAGGACCTGACCGAGATCGACCGGTTCTGCGACGCGATGATCGCCATCCGCGCGGAGATCGAGAAGGTCGGCTCGGGCGAGTGGGCGGCGGACGACAACCCGCTCCGCAACGCCCCGCACACGGCCGCCGCGCTCGGCGACTCCTGGGAGCACGCGTACAGCCGCGAGGAGGCCGTCTTCCCGGCCGGCGTCTCGGCCGCCGACAAGTACTGGCCGCCGGTGCGCCGGATCGACCAGGCCTACGGCGACCGGAACCTGGTCTGCTCCTGCCCGCCGCTGGACGCCTACGAAGAGTAGTCACCGCCAGACATGCGTCGGGGCCGGTTCCGGGATTGCTTCCCGGGCCGGCCCCTCATGTGTCCGGACGGCTTGCCCCGCCGCCCTTGGTGCACCGCGCCGCTCAGGCGGCGGTCATCACGTCCAGTGCCACAGGGCGATGTGGAGCGATGATCCGGCCGTCCGGCAGGAGCTCACCGGTGTCCTCGAAGAGGAGAACGCCGTTGCACAGCAGGCTCCATCCCTGCTCCGGGTGGTGCGCCACGAGAAGCGCGGCCTCCCGGTCGGCGGAGTCGGCTGTCGGGCACGGTGGCTGGTGCTGGCACATTGATGGGATCTTTCGCTTTGGTGTGAGGTCGGTGATCGGTGTCGTGTCTGTTCCGCGGCTCGAACTGATGCTCATTGCCGCCCCCCGTTTGTCAGTTGGTCCGGAACCCAGTGTTGCCCTACGGGCGTCAATCCGCAGGGATTTGGCGTCAGCGCTCCTCACAGGTTGATGACGCATCACCCGTGCGGACGGTTCATTCCAACTGGGCTGCCTCTTCGGGTGGTTCGCAATGGTCGGATGGGGCTAGTCCGGACGGGCCGGGGGTGCGGTGAGTCGATGTGGCGTCACTGCGAGCAACACCGACCCCAAAGCGACAACGTCCCGCGCAACACCGTCCCGCACAGCAGCGTGCCCCGCGGCCGGGGTGTGGCCGCGGGGCACGGAAGCCGGGGTGCGCTCAGGCGGGTGAGCCGAGCAGCGGTGCGGGCGCCGGCGTCGGCGTCGGTGTGAGCCGATGGGTCAGGACGGGCAGCAGCTCGGCCACGCGGTGCGGTCGGTGCGCGGCGATGCCGGGTGGGGCGGGAGCCAGCGGCACCAGGAGGTCGGTGGCCGCGGGATGGCCCTCGGCGCCGTCGGCCGCGCAGTCGCCGTGCAGCCAGAGTGTGAGCATGTAGAGCTCGGGCACGGACAGCAGACGGGCCTGGTACGACCCGGTCATCGTCTCGGCCTGCCGCAGGGCACGCTCGGTGGCGGTGACGTACGGGCCCTCGAAGAAGTGCGAGAAGGCCCAGCCGTCGGGGGTCAGCCTCGTTTCCGCGGCTGCCACGGCGCGTTCGCCGCAGCGGATCAGGAAGCGCCACCCGGCGAGGCGGGTGGCCGAGGTGCCCGCCGGGGTGATCCGGTCGAGTACGTGGACGGGCAGCGGTAGATCGGGTGTGGCGGGTCCCTGGGCGTTGCGCAGGGACGGGGTACGCGCTTCACGGACCGCGGTGGGGGAACCGAGGGCGGTGAGGACGGTGCGCAACGCGGGCGCGGGAGCCGGGGGCACATGCAGCGGCATGGTGGGTCGCCTCTCATTCGACAGGCATGGTGGCGCGAGGGCGGGGGCGGACGGCGCTGTCAGCTCTCGGGTCAGAGGAGCGAGGGCCCAAGATCCGGTCGTCAAAGTGACGTCGTTCGCCCGAAGGGTCGGCCGCGTGGCGGGCGGCACTTTGACGGCAGGACCTACCATGGCGAACGCCAACTCTCTGCCTCGTTCGCGGAGTTTATACGACACGTGTTCTGACGGTGTTTCGTCTAGCCGTTCCGCGCATTAAGGGCAAGAGACAATTCGGTCGGCGTGACGTGCGTTTGGTCCTGGTTCTCCAGGGGTACCCGTCGATGACCTCGGAATATGCCACCGGGGTGGACGGCCGGTTCCTGTCGGCGTTTTTCACGACAGAGTCGATCGCCGAAAGCGCGCACTGACGCATGCCTGGTGAATGTGCCTGTGGGTATCCGCGTTCAGAGTAGCGCCCGGGGGGTCTGTTCCAGGGCGTTATCGATCACGTTGCCTGGGCATCATCCCACGTGACCCGGGACATCAGCGGCCGGTTCGTCGGGCTGCCCAGTCGAGGAGGGACACTTCGATGGGGGAGAAGGTCGTGGCGGGACCGATCGGTCTGTCCGATCGGCAGCGCTACCGCGAAAAGGGCCAGCAGTGTCTGGCGGGGCTGGCGCGGCTGCTGGCGGAGAAGCGGTTCGACCGCCCCAAGAATCTCATGGGCCTGGAGATCGAGCTGAATCTCGCCGGTCCTGACGGCATGCCGAGAATGATGAATGCGCAAGTACTTGAGCGTATCGCGAGCCGGGATTTCCAAACAGAACTCGCCATGTTCAATCTGGAAGTCAACATTGCTCCCCATCGGCTCGGCGGCCGGGTATTCGACCGGCTCGCCGAGGAGTTGCGCACGTCACTCGCATATGCCCACCGGAAGGCGAACGAGGTCGACGCCGGAATCGTGATGATCGGTATTCTGCCGACGATCGCCCGCGACGACCTGGTCTCCGCGAACCTTTCCGACGTGGACCGCTACACACTGCTCAACGACCAGATCGTGGCCGCACGCGGCGAGGAATTCAGGCTGGACATCGAGGGCGTGGAGCGGCTCAGCTGCACCTCGGCGTCCATCGCGCCCGAAGCCGCCTGCACCTCCGTGCAGTTGCACCTCCAGGTCACGCCCGGGCGCTTCGCCGACGTGTGGAACGCGGCGCAGGCGGTGGCCGCCGCTCAGGTCGCGGTGGGCGCCAACTCGCCCTTCCTGTTCGGCCGCGAGCTGTGGCGCGAGTCGCGGCCCCCGCTGTTCCTGCAGTCCACCGACACCCGTCCGCCCGAACTCCAGGCACAGGGGGTCCGTCCGCGGACCTGGTTCGGGGAGCGGTGGATCTCGTCGGCGTACGACCTGTTCGAGGAGAACCTGCGCTTCTTCCCTCCGCTGCTGCCCATGTGCGACGACGAGGATCCGAAGAGCGTCCTCGACCAGGGCGGTACGCCCAAGCTCGCCGAACTCGTGCTGCACAACGGCACCATCTACCGCTGGAACCGCCCGGTGTACGGCATCGACGACGGCGTCCCGCATCTGCGCGTGGAGAACCGCGTACTGCCCGCGGGCCCCACGGTCACCGACGTGATCGCCAACACGGCCTTCTACTACGGGCTCGTACGGGCCCTCGCGAGCGAGGCACGGCCGGTGTGGACACGGCTGCCCTTCGAGGCCGCGGCCACCAACTTCGACCAGGCCTGCCGGTACGGCATCGACGCGCGGCTGGAGTGGCCGCGACGCGGCAGGTACGGCGGGACCACGCGGATGCCCGCGACACAGCTGGTGCTGGACGAGCTGCTGCCGCTCGCGGCGGCGGGCCTGGACGCGTGGGGCGTCGAGCCCGCCGACCGGGACCTCTACCTCGGCGTCATCGAGGAGCGCTGCAAGCGGGGCGTCAACGGGGCCTCCTGGCAGTCCCGTACGTTCCACAAGGCACTGGAGGGCGGCATGGGGCGGGATGCCGCGCTGGCCGCCACGACGAAGCGGTACGCCGAGCTGATGCACCTCGGTGAGCCCGTGCACACCTGGCCCGTCGGGTTACCGGCGCCCGCCGTTTCCCTCGGGTGAGGTCGGCGGGGTGATGTGTCGTGGTGCAGTGGCGGGGTGACGCGTGGTGGTGCGGTGAGCGGGTGATCAGTTCTGGTCGCCAGCCCGTACGACGGCCTTGAGGATCACCGAGTGGATCTGGGACGGGTCGGTGACCAGGTGGGCCGAGCCCCCGGTCGCCTCGGCGATCTCGTCGAGCTCCTTCTTGTCGGCCTCCGGACCCACCGCGATCGCGATCAGCGGTACCGGGCGGTCCGCATCGGTCAGCTGCCGGAGCTGAGTGACGAGGGCTGAGCGCGAGATGCTCCCCGGGTCCTCGTTCGCGCCGTCGGTCAGCAGCACCAGCGCGTTGAACTTGCCCTTCGTGTAGGAGGCCGTGGCCTCCTTGTATGCCGCCAGCGTGGTGTCGTACAGACCCGTGGCGCCGTCCTTGACCGGCTTCAGGCTGTCGAAGGCCGCCGACAGAAGGTCCCGCTGGGTGCTGCCGGCCGCTCGGCCGCCCAGCCGCTCGGTCGGGACGAGCACGCGGTAGTCGCGGTTGCCGTCGACCTTCCTGGAGAACGTCCAGAGCCCCACCTCGTCCTCCGGGGTGAAGGTGGCCAGAGCCTGCGACAGCGCCGCCTTGGTCACCTCCAAGCGGGACTCGCTGGTGCCGGGAACCGGCTTCGACATGGATGTGGAGATGTCGACGACCGTGGTGAGCCGGGTGCTGCGCACGGTGATCGTCCACATGCCGAGGGCTTCGTCGATCTCCTTGTCCGTGACCGGTTCCTCCGGCAGCTCCTTGTACGGCTGCGGGGCGCTGCCGCCGGCGCGGGTCACCAGCTTGTCCGGGATGTCGTCGTCATCCGTACGGAAGCCGTGCTTCTCCAGGATCCGGCGTCCGTCCGGCTCGCCGAGGAGGGTCATGAACCGCAGTGCGGCCCGGCTCTCGTCCGTGGTCAGCGCCGGCTCGTCGACCAGCGCGAACGGGAAGTCGAGCAGGGGCGAGCCGTCCTTCGGGTAGAAGAGGTCGAGGTCGTCGCCGCTGTCCGCGGTCGTGTTGTACGCGAACGTCGCCTGCTCGGAGAGGATCAGGGCCTGGTTGCGCTTCGGGTTGCCCTGCTCGGCGCCGGAGAGGTCGCGCGGCAGGGTGTCCAGGGCCTGGCTGTCGCTGTCGGAGGCGCGCAGGGAGAGGGCCTTCGCGGTGGCCGCCGCCAGGATGTCGCCGTCCTTGGCCTTGCCCACCGCGTGCGTCAGCCGGGTCAGGGCGAGCAGGCCGGTGGCGCTGCGCGACGGGTCGCCCGCTCCGAGCTTCAGCCGCTCGCTCGTCGTCGTCGCGTCGGCCAGCTCGGTCCAGCTGTATGTCTTGCGGGGCCACCCGAGCGACTTCGCGGCCGTCGGGATCATGGCGACGCCGACGGGTGACGAGGCGATGTTGCCCGCGGGCGTCACCGGAATCGACTTGCCGTCCGCCAGGATCCGGTTCACCCACACACCCGAGTCCGGTACCCATGCCTCGAAGTCGGTGGCGCCCTTCTCCTTCGACTTCGACCGCAGGGCATCCGTGACCTGGTACGCCTCCCGTGCGGTCACCTGCACGTCGAGGCAACTGCCGTCGGACGTCACGTCGTTGTCCCGGGCGTAGCCGGCCGCGTCCTTGAGCGCGGGCGCGATGCCGGGAGCGGCGGCGACCCTCAGACGCACGGCACTGTCCCAGCAGGACGACCCGAAGGAGAGCACGCCGCCTTCGACCGCGGCGGCCGTGCCCGCGGCGAGGACGAACACGAGGGCCGTCGTGAGCGCCACGTTGCGGCGCCGCGCGCGCCGCCGGGGGCCGGTGGCTCCCGTCCGGAACCCGTCGGGCAAGCTGTGACGTCCCATGGCGGTTGTGCCCTTCCCTGGTCGAGCCGGAGTCGTTTAAGCCGTGAATGGCGAAATGGCCGAATGCTATGGCATCGGGAGAGGGGTGCCCGCAGGGCGTCCGTCCCCCCGACGGCTTGTCGCGCACGATCTTCGCAACTTCTTTCGAGACCCTAGCGGGGCGAAGATGGGGATGCGGCGGGATTGCTCAACTGGAGGCAGGAGTGCACGTGGAGGCAGGGTCGGTGGCTGATTCTTTTCCCGAGGACCGGCCCACGCGGCGGATTCTCCGCGACGAGACGCTGCTCGTACTGGGCGTCTCGCTCGGGGCCAGCGGGGTCTCCGCGCTGATCAGCTTTGTCGGCTCGGTCACCAAACCGGGAGGCCTCAAGGACCAGGCGGCCACACTCAACGCCTCGGCCGCGCCCGGCCGACCTTGGCTCGATCTGGCGTGGCAGCTGTTCGGGATCGCCTCCGCGCTGGTGCCGGTCGCGCTCGTCGCGCACTTCCTGCTGCGTGAGGGGAAGGGGCTGCGCACGCTCGGCTTCGACCGCACCCGTCCGTGGCCCGACCTCGCCCGGGGCGCCGCGATCGCCGCGGTGATCGGCAGCTCGGGCATCGCCTTCTACCTGGCGGCCCGCGGACTCGGTTTCAACCTCACCGTGGTGCCCGAGGCGCTGCCCGAGGTGTGGTGGAAGTACCCGGTGCTGATCCTCTCCGCGATCCAGAACTCCGTCCTGGAGGAGGTCATCGTCGTCGGGTATCTGCTGCGCCGACTCGACCAGTTGGGCTGGACACCGATGAGCGCTCTGGTGGCCAGCTCGGTGCTGCGCGGCTCGTACCACCTCTACCAGGGCATCGGCGGGTTCATCGGCAACATGGTGATGGGCGTGGTGTTCGTCTATCTGTACCGCCGCTGGGGCCGCGTCGGGCCCCTGGTGGTCGCCCACTCGCTGCTCGACATCGGGGCGTTCGTAGGGTACGCGCTGCTGGCGGGGAAGGTGGACTGGCTCCCCACCGCGTGAACAGCGGGAAGCGTGAGCGGTAGGAAGCGTGAGCAGTNNGAGCAGTTCGCCCTCGATGACGGTGACCGCGCGGCCGGTGAGCAGTGTGCGGTCGCCGCGGAGTTCGGTCCGTACGAGGCCGGAGCGGGACGAGGCCTGGCGGCCGGTGAGGGCGGTTCGGCCGAGGCGCTCGGACCAGAAGGGCGCGAGGGCGGTGTGGGCGCTGCCGGTGACCGGGTCCTCGTCGATGCCGATGTTCGGGAAGAAGCAGCGGGAGACGAAGTCGTAGCCCTCGGAGGGGTCCCCGGCCAGGGCCGTGGCGATGATGCCGCGTTCCGAGTGGCGGGCGAGGGACACGAGGTCGGGGGAGAGACCCAGGACCGTCTTCTCGTCGGCGAGTTCGACCAGCAGGTCGCCGACGTTCGGGCCCGTGTCATGGGCGGTGAGCGGCTCGGCGCCCAGCGCCTCGGCGACGCCCTGCGGGACCTCGACCGGGGTGAGCGGGGCCGTCGGGAAGTCCAGGGTGATCGAGCCGTCGTCGTGCGCGGTGGCGATGAGCACGCCGCTCCTGGTCGCGAACCGTACGGGTCCCTGGGCGGCGCCCGTCGTGGCCAGTACGTGGGCCGTGGCGAGTGTTGCGTGGCCGCACATCGCCACCTCGGCGGTGGGCGTGAACCAGCGCAGCGCCCAGTCGGCCTCTCCGCCCGCCGGGAGGGGGTGGGCGAACGCGGTCTCGGCGTGGTTGACCTCCAGGGCCACGTTCTGGAGCCAGGCGTCGTCCGGGAAGGACGTGGAGACGTCGAGGAGGAGGACCCCGGCCGGGTTGCCGGCGAAGGGGCGGTCGGTGAAGGCGTCGACGATTCGAATCCGCATGGGGCAGACGCTAGGCGCTGATCAGAGGCCGGAGCCAAGGCCAATCCGGGGCGGGTGGACCGGTGGTGGGGCGTGAGGGGATCCACGGGGGCGATGGTGCTCGTGGACGTGCGTGCGCGGCGGTGACGCCCTCTTTCGGTGGCCCCTTCGGCAGCCCCTTCGTCGGCCCTTGAGTCGGCTCTTTCGTCGGCGGGTCTTGTCAGCCGAACTGTTCCGATATATCGTTGACGCATCGCGACAGATCAACGATCGAATGGAGTGATTGCGATGCGTTCCCATGGAGAGGAATACGGACCGGGGTTCGGCCCCGGTGAAGGACGTGGCCGCGGACGCGGCGGACCCGGACACCCCGGTCGGGGTGGTTTCGAGGGCCGGCGTTCCGCCTTCGGTCCCTTCGGGCCCGGTTTCGGTGGTCCCGGCTTCGGCCCTGGCCCCTGGGGTGGGCGCGGAGGCCGGGGCGGACCGCGCGGCAGGGCACGGCGGGGCGATGTACGCGCGTCGATCCTGGCCCTGCTCAAGGACCGGCCGATGCACGGCTACGAGATGATCCAGGAGATCGCCGAGCGCAGTGGCGGGGCGTGGAAGCCCAGCCCCGGTTCGGTGTACCCGACCCTTCAGCTTCTGGAGGACGAGGGGCTGATCAGCAGTGCGACCGAGGGTGGCAAGAAGCTGTTCTCGCTCACCGACGCCGGCCGTACGGCGGCCGACGAGGGCCCCGAGGCGCCCTGGGAGGACGCCGGGCGCGGGGTCGACTGGGAGGCGCTGAGCGACATCCGGCAGGCCGGCTTCGGTCTGATGGAGGCGTTCGGGCAGGTCTGGAAGACCGGCAGCAAGGAGCAGCGCGAGAAGGCGCTGACCGTCATCAACGACGCGCGCAAGAAGCTGTACCTGATCCTCGCCGACGAGGACTGATGGTCCGCCAATGGGGGGTACTTCGACTTCGAGGTACCCCCCTTCGGCGTGTGACGACGAGTGTGTGACGACCTCTTCCGGGCCGCTCTAGGCCACCAGTCCGCCCAGCTTGCGCAGCGACTCGTTCAGGGCCGCCGTCGCCGAGTCCTTCAGCTTGCCCGCCATCAGCGAGACGGCGGCGCCCGTGAACTCGCCGTCGATACGGACGGTCGTGCCCTCGCCGTCGGGGGTCAGCGTGTAACGCGTGGCGACGATCACGGCCATCGGGCCCTTGCCGCGGATCGCGAGCGTGCGGGCGGCCTCCACCTCCTCGATGGTCCAGTTGACCTCGGCGGGGAAGCCCATCATCTTCATGTTCTCCTCGAAGGTGCCGCCGACTTCGAGGGACTCGGGGCCGCCCTTCGGGAAGCTGGTGTGGGTGGAGTTCCACTCGCCGTACGAGGAGAAGTCCGTGAGCTGTGCCCAGACCTTCTCGGCGGGCGCCTCTATCCGTGCTTCCGCGCTGACTTCGGCCATGCGACCACCCCTCGTCTCGGGTGCTGCGCCGGGCGCAGCTGGCTACGGTGTCGCGGAACGTAGCCGCAGGGCCCTCAACATTCAATACTGATGAACCGTCAGGAAGTGTGGAGACGGGAGAAGTACGGGGGCGGGAGAAGTGCGGAGACGGGCAGCGTGGAGATGGGAAGCCTGGAGACGGCAGGGGGTCGGGTGCTCGTGGCGGGCGCTCAGTCGATCCGTCGTATCACCGCCGCGTCGAACAGGTCCCAGGCGCGCGGGTACGGCCCTTCGTCGTGGCAGTGCCAGGCGTCCCAGAACAGGTCGGCGAGCAGCGCGTCGTCCGGGGCGTAGACCCGGTACGCGTACTGCCTGCCGTCGATGGCCGGCAGGACCACCAGCCAGCACCTGCTCTCCATGCTGCGTTGGACGAGCGCCGGTGCGATGCGGTTGCGCGAGGGGCGCAGGGCAAGGCGGCGCGCGCCTGTCGGAGGAAACGGCGTGATGTCATCCGTAAGGAGGAGGAGCCGGACAGTCATGCCCACCCTGTGTCGGACGCCGAAATGCTTCCCCGCGAGGATGACTCGATCCGAAGGGGCTGATGGGGTGAGGGATGTGCAATCCCGTACTTCCCACCAGCAGGCCGCCGGGCACGACCCGGTCCGCGTGGACATCGAGGCCCGGCTCAGCGCGGAGCTGGCAGCGGTGGTCATCGGTGCGCGCAGACGAGCGCTGCGGGACGGGGACCGGCAGATCGACACGGCCCATCTGCTGCACGCACTCCTGGAGTCGGACCCCGAGGTGCGAGAAGCCTTCGAGAGCGGCCCTCAGGTCGCCCGGCTGCTCGGCTACCTCGTGCAGCGCAGCATCGGCTACGGGCTCCGCTGGCAGAGCTCCGTCGAGGACTCCGGTGCCATACCCGTGGTGACCGAGGACGGGTGGTCGCCGGTTGCGGCCGGCGCCCTGGAGGTCGCCGGCGAGCGGGCCCTGCGGCGGGGCGACGAACGCGCGGGCGCGGTCGACCTGCTCGCGGCGATCGTCGCCGAACCCGAGTCGCGGGCCGTGGAGGTGCTGGGACGTGCGGGGGTCGACGTACCGGCGCTGCTCGCGCGGATCGATGCCGCGGCGGGCCGGGGCATCGAGGCCTGAGCCGGGACCGGGGCCTGCGGGGGCGTCACCGAGTTCATCGAGGGTGTCGCCGGTCCACTCGGTGAGACAGGTGTCATTGGGGGTGACGCTCATGTCGTCGCCTGTCATCATGTGCCGGTGCATACGTCTGAGAGCAGTCAGGGCAACCGCGGGAGGGGCTTCGGGCTCGGCCTCGCGCTCGCGTCCGCGGTCGCCTTCGGGGGATCCGGTGTCGCGGCCAAGCCGTTGATCGAGGCGGGGCTCGACCCGCTGGACGTGGTGTGGCTGCGAGTCGCCGGAGCCGCGCTGGTGATGCTGCCGCTGACCGTGCGCCACCGGGGGCTGGTGCGCAGCCGGCCGGCGCTGCTCGCCGGGTTCGGACTGCTCGCCGTGGCCGGCGTCCAGGCCTTCTACTTCGCCTCGATCTCGCGCATACCCGTCGGGGTCGCGCTGCTCGTCGAGTACCTCGCGCCCGCGCTTGTCCTCGGCTGGGTGCGATTCGTGCAGCGGCGGCCGGTGACCCGTGCCGCGGCTCTCGGGGTCGTCCTCGCCGTCGGCGGTCTCGCCTGTGTCGTCGAGGTGTGGTCGGGGCTGAGCTTCGATGTCCTCGGGCTGCTGCTCGCGCTCGGCGCCGCCTGCTGCCAGGTCGGCTACTTCGTCCTGTCCGACCAGGGCAGCGACGCGGGCGATCAGGCCCCGGATCCGCTCGGCGTCATCGCGTACGGACTGCTGGTCGGCGCGCTCGTCCTGACGGTCGTGGCGCGGCCGTGGGGGATGGACTGGTCTGTGCTCGGGGGCACCGCGGACATGGACGGCACGGCGGTCGCGGCCTCCCTGCTGCTGGGCTGGATCGTGCTGATCGCGACCGTCGTCGCCTACGTGACCGGCGTCAAGTCCGTGCGCAGGCTCTCGCCGCAGGTGGCAGGCGTCGTGGCCTGTCTGGAGGCGGTCATCGCGACCGTGCTCGCCTGGGTCCTGCTCGGCGAGCACCTGTCGGCGCCGCAGATCATCGGCGGCGCGGTCGTCCTGTGCGGCGCCTTCATCGCCCAGTCGTCCACGCCCGCCAAGGCCTCGCAGACACCGGTGGCGGGCGGCACGGGCGATGCCGAAAGGGAGTTGTCGGCGCGAGGCACCGCCGTCTAGGCTCCCGATCATGCATTCGAGCGCACTCGTTCTTCCGCCTCCGGCCGCCTGAGGCGGGCCCTCCGGAATTCCCGCCCGGCCACCGGCCGGGCGGAACGGTGCTGCCCGCGGATGAAGTCCGAGGACCATCCGCGCCGAGACGACCGACCTGGTCGCGACGACTCACCCGCCTGACGGGGCTCGTACGCCCCATCCGGCCGGTGTGCCGCTCGTACGGCGCGTGACGTGGTCCTTTCCCGAACTTCTGCGGATCTGCGGAGAGAACACGTGTCGCATGCTGTTTCCGGCCTGCCCATCGGGCGAGGCCTCCTCTATCTGACCGTCGCCGGCGCCGCCTGGGGCACCGCGGGCGCGGTCGCCTCACTCGTCTACCGCGCCAGCGACATGGGCCCCGTCGCCCTGTCCTTCTGGCGCTGCGCGGGCGGCCTGGCCCTGCTGCTCGCCGTCCGGTCGCTCCGGCGCCCGCCACGCCCCGCCGCACGCCCCCTCCTTCGTGCGCGGCTGCTGCGGACCGGAGCCACGGGCGTGGGGCTCGCGGTCTTCCAGACCGCGTACTTCGCCGCCGTCGAGGCCACCGGACTCGCCGTGGCCACTGTCGTCACCCTCGGCGCCGGTCCCGTGCTCATCGCGCTGGGGGCGCGGCTGACCATGGGAGAACGGCTCGGGCGCGCCGGATACGCCGCCGTCGCCGGGGCGCTCGCCGGGCTCGCGGTGCTCGTGCTGGGCAGCGGCGGTGCGTCGGTCCGGCCGTCGGGCGTGGTGCTCGCGGTCGTGTCCGCCGCCGGGTACTCGGTGATGACGCTGCTGACCCGCTGGTGGGGGCGCGACGGCGGCACCGACGTGTCGTCCACCACCGTGGGGGCGTTCGCCGTCACGACCCTGTGTCTGCTGCCGTTCGGGCTCGCCGAGGGGCTGGTGCCGCACACCGCCGAACCCGCCCGCGTCATCGGGCTGGTGGCGTTCATCGCCGCGGTCCCGACGGCCCTCGCCTACGCCCTGTACTTCGCGGGCGCGGCCGTCGTCCGCTCGGCCACCGTCTCCGTGATCATGCTGCTCGAACCGGTGAGCGCGGCGGTCCTGGCCGTCGCCCTGCTCGGCGAGCGGCTGACCGCGGCCACGGTCGCGGGCACGCTGTTGATGCTCGGGTCGGTGGCGGGCCTCGCCCTCGCGGAGGCGCGGGGCAAGGGGGCCGCGCGGCGGGCTCCCGAGGAGGAGCCGGCGCTGCTCTGAGGATCCGCGGGCACCGGAGAACGCCGGTGCCGGCCGTGTGGGCCCCGCCCCGTAGGGTCCACACGGCCGGTCACCTGTGAGGGAGCCCGTGCCAACTCGGCGTCACCTGTTGCCGCGCCGCCGCAGCAGGTGTTCCCGCGCCGCCGTGTCACGCGGACCGCCTCTTGTGGTCAGTTCGGCCACAACACGGTTCTGGATTTCCTCCGGCCGATGATTCGCGTACTTGAACTTCGCCCGTACGTCCGTCACTTCGAGCCGCAGACCACGGATCCCGGCGAGGAGGCGGCCGTACGGGGCATCGCCGACCGTCGCACGGGCGGAACCGCCCTCGGGCTGGAAGTGGCCGAGCTGTCGGTTGAGGAGCTCGGCCTTCTCCGCCGGGTCGTCCACCAGATGGGCGGTGCACCGGAGTTGGACCGCCGCGTAGAAGCTCGTCGGCGTGCCGTGCTCGGGCGGGAAGTCGGGCGGAGCCTGCCAGGGGCCGGGCACGTACACGTAGTCGTCGACCACGCTCAGGGTCACGACCGGGTTCGCCTCGAGCGCCGGCCACACCGGGTTCGGGCGGGCCAGGTGGGCGAGGACCAGTCCGTACGGTCCGGGCGCGGCCTCGTGGACGAAGTGCATCGGCTGGACGTGCGGCGGCTCGCCGGGGAGGCCGTTCACGGAGAGCTGGCCGAAGTCGTGGGCGGCCAGCCACTGCCGCCACTCGGTGTCGTCCTGGGGCGCGTCCCAGGGATGTATGAGCATCAGAGGACGGCCAGGTAGTCGGGGACCTCGATCCCGGGGGCGAGGTCGGCCGCGGGGACCGGGGTGCCGTATCCCTTGTGGAGCGGGAGGATTCCGGTCCAGTGCGGCAGGCCGAGGTCCTCGGGCTCGTCGTTCGGGCCGCCGGTGCGCAGCTTGGCCGAGACCTCGGCGAGGTCCAGGCGGAGCACGGCGGTGGCGGCCAGCTCCTTGGCGTTGGCGGGCCGGGAGTCGTAGGAGCGGCCGGGCACCACGTGGTCCACCAGCGCGTCCAGGGCCTCCCGCTTCTCGTCGGGGTCCGTCACCTGGTGGGCGACGCCGTGCACCACCACGGAGCGGTAGTTGATCGAGTGGTGGAAGGCCGAGCGGGCCAGCACCAGCCCGTCGACGTGCGTGACGGTGACGCACACCGGCAGGCCCGGGTCGGCCTGTCCCGCCATCCGCAGCGGGCGCGAACCCGTCGAGCCGTGCAGATAGAGGTGCTCGCCGACCCGCCCGTACAGCGTGGGCAGCACGACCGGCGACCCGTCACGGACGAAGCCCAGATGGCAGACGTACCCCTCGTCGAGGATCGAGTGCACCATCTCGTGGTCGTACGCGGCGCGCTCCTTGGAGCGGGTGGGGACGGTGCGGTCGGTCGGGGTGTAGGTGGCGGGGCGGCCGTCTCCGTCATGGTGCTCTCCAGGGCTGTGTCGTCGTCTGTTCCGGCGCGTACGCCGTCATCTGTTCCGGCGGGTACGCCGTGCTCGCCTTGCGTGGCTTATTGCACTAGTGCATAC
>NZ_LIQZ01000254.1 GCF_001418655.1 Streptomyces phaeochromogenes
AGGGGAAGGGGGCTAGTCGTCTCGGTGGGGGGAGTCATTGGGAAGGCGGGGCCGTTCTGGTCAGGCGTACGGGCAGGGGTCAGAGGTCTTCAGGGCGGATGTCCTTGTGCGGTACCTCGACCCCGTCGGTGTCCATGACCAGACTGCGGCTGCCAAGGCCGAAGAAGGAGCTCAGCTCGCTCGGCACCGGAACCTCGACCCGGAAGTAGCCGGCGGAGCGACGAGTGACCACGGGGGTTCCGAGGTCAGGGGCGTGGGCCGTCGCGACGAAATTCTCGATGGCGCCGCGCTGTACCGGCGTCAGGCTGTCCAGCGGGACCACTTCGAAGGGGTGGATGAGATACCCGGTTACTCTCTGCCGTCGGAAGCTGCTCAACCTGCACCACGAGCCGTCGGAGAATACGATCTTGACGTCCTCCCCGTCCTTGAAGTCCCTGTGCTCGACCTCGCTGATGTTGGACCGGGGGGTCTCCCAGAGGACCTCGTCCTCGATGATCTTGGAGTCCTTCTTGTGGTACGGGAGGCCCACGACGACCAGTCGGCGGTCGGTGACGATCGCGTGCGTCCGGTAACGCTTCTCGTCGGAGCGCGCAGGATCCAGCTGCCAGGGCAGGGTGCGGGCCAGCGTGCCGGGCGCGGCCCACATGACAGGAAAGTCCTCGACCTCGTTCTCGCGGTCGTCCGGTGTGTCCTTGCCCGAGTCGGGACCGGCGGATCCGCTCACGTTGCCGCCGGCGGAGCTGAGGACGGCCATGACGGCGACGCCCACTGCCATCGCCGCTCCCTTCACGGTGCTCCTCGCGCCCGCGTCCCCCGTGGATCGGGTCGTGTACACCGGTCCCTCGGGCCAGCCCGGCAGCTCGCCCTGGATGTCGTTGCGTTCGGTGTCGCGGAACCAGCGCATGCCCTTGACCCGCATGGCTGCGCCTGTCGCGAACGTCATCGGAGCGCGTCCCAGAAGCGTCTCGCCGGGTTCCGGCTGCCAGATGGTCATTTCCGTATGCACTTCCTTACACGGCGTGGGGGAGGAGCGCGGCGAGTCAGGAGGGCTCGTCCTGGTCGGTTCACTGTGTCACTGTCACTCCGGTCCGGAGGATCAGCCTCCGGTGGCCGACTTCTCGAACTGGTCGCCGGGGAAGAGGGCATCCCCGACGTGCTGGTGGATGCTTGTGATCTTGGGGAAGATCTTGGCTCCCGCGTCGATGGCGATACCGGCGCCCAAGGGGTTGATGTTCACACCCGGGATCATGTTGAGGCCCTTGGAACCGAGCCACTGGCCCTCGTGGTAACCGGCGGCGGCAAGCCCACCCATGCGGGACTTCAGGCCACTGGTCGCGTGTGCGACCTCGTAGACGTCGCCGGACTTGCCGCCGATCTTCACCAGGCCGGCCTTGCCGAGTCCGCCCTCGAGTCCCCGCGCGTTCTTGCCGAAGGCCATCAGGATGCGTGAGCTGCCGATCGAGGTCTTCGCGAAACCCTGGCCAAGGTTCTCGGCCATCGCCGTGGCCTTGCCGGCGCCGACCACCTTGATCCCCTTGCTGAACATGCCGATGCCCGGCATCAGTCCCACGGCGTCCAGCCCCATCTGCATCCAGCTCACATCGGCCCCGCCCCACTTGGCCAACCCGTGGGCCGCCAGTGCGAGACCGCTCGCGATGAGCGCCGCGGTACCGAAGATCGCCGCCAGCGGTGGGAAGGGCAGAGTGATGATGGCCAACATGCCCAGCACGGCGCTCAGATCACTCAGCAGATCACCGATCAGCTTGATCATGTCGGCGTGGTCCTTGATCCACTGTCCGGTGGCGTCCCACGCGTCCGAGACGCCCTTGGTGAGCTTGTCCCAGAAACCGGGCTCGTCGGGCGCGATGTCGCCGGCCTTGTCGAGTTCCTTGCTCACGTTGCCGGCGGCCCGCTTGTAACGGTCCTCGAGGTCGTGGACCTTGCCCGTGATCTCGTCGACCGCGCCGGAGGCCTTGCCGAGCTCTTCGCTGCCCTTGCCGTCGCCCTTCGCGTCGGCTTTCTGCTGGGCGGTCTCCCTGGCTTCCAGCTTCTCCCCGGCGGACTTCTCCAGCCGGTTCGCCTCGTCCTGGAAGTCGAGGAGTTCGTTGGCCCACCGGTGCAGGGCGCGTGAGGCCTTGTCGAAGGAGTCGTGGCTCTTGCGGATGAGCGGGGTGACGTCCTTGCCGACGTACTCGGTGAAGGCGACCGCGGTCCTGCCCTTCCAGGCACCGGCCTCGATCCGCTCCAACTCGCGGAGAGTGGTGCCGAGATCGCTCGCCAGGCCGCCGAGTTTCTTGGCGAGGTCCCGGGTGTCGTCGACGTCTCCCGGCGTCGGATCCCAGCCTATGTTCGGAAAGGCGGGGCGCTTGCCGGCCACGACTACTTGCCCTTCTTCTTCGTCTTGAGGGACTCGGCGAGATCGTGATCGAGCTTGCCGAACTCCTCACCTATCTTGTTGATCATCTTCACGGCACCCTGAGTGTGCTTGCCGAGCTGCTTGATGCCGTAGCCCCAGTCGTCGGCGAATTCGTGGACCTCCTCGACGAGTTTGCTCTGGCCGACCGCGGAGCCGTCGGCGCCGCGGAGCGTGCGGCGCGCGGAGTCCATACGGTCGCTGATCGTCGAGAAGGTCTTCTTCAGGTCTTCGAAGACGGTGTCTTCGAGACGCAGGTCACTCATGTGATGGTCCAGGTTCCCTGAGTGGTTGGTCAGTGGGGGGGGGAGAGAGGGGAGACCAGTGGTCGGCGCGGGTCGCGGCCGGCTCCGTGGGGTGTGAACCGGCCGCGTATCCCTCGCTCTTGCTCAGCGGTTGACGGCCTGTGCTTCCTGGACGGTGATGTCCTGGACGGCCTCGATCGTGCCGTCGGGCAGGCCCACCGGGCCGCCCTGGCCGGTGCCGGTCCAGCTGATCTCCCAGGTGAGGGACGCCTTGAGCGGGAAGGTGCCGCCGTTGGACGAGCGGCCGTAGACGATGCCGCAGGGAGGCGTCTCGTCGGACCTGCCCTTGGCGTAGGGCTCGCCGATCCTGCCGTCGACGATGGGGCATTCGCCGTTGGCCGGGATGGTCGTGGCGTCCTCGGTTCCCGGATCGAGGGTGAGCGACTTGGGAGTGGCGGTCGTGGTCGCCTCGATGTTGAAACCGGGGACGTTGATGGCTGCCGTCGCCTGGACCTCGTCGAAGGCCGCGTCGTCGAGCCAGGCCCAAGTCGGCAGGTTCACCTTGGTGATGGCCTCGGGAGCCAGCGTCACCTCGGTGTCGGGTAGCTCCATGTGCTGGTACGCGAGGGCGGCGAGCATCTCCGGAGTGATGGCCTCTTCGTGCTGGGGCGGCGGGGCCTCGCCGTTCTCGACCCAGAAGGGCAGGTCGGTGCACGACTTCCGCTTGAGATAGTCCGGCTCGTCGGGGTTCTCGACGCCGGCCCAGAACATCCCCTCGCCGTCCTTCTCGACGTTGTAGTCCTTGTAGCCGGGGGTGTCGGTCCAGCCGTAGTCGTCCTCGTAGTGACGCTCCAACTCGCCGATGGCCGAGCCGGCGGTGCCGCCCATGCCGGGCGTGTTCTTCGAGGTGTCGATGTCCTTGGACATCTTCTTCTTGAAGTCCTTGGCGCCGAGGTAGGGGGCGTACCAGCAGGGCGGCGGCGTCCAGTTGACGTCGGAGGAGGCCACGTTTCCGCTGCCGCCCTTGGCTACGGCTCCGGAGTACTGGATTCGCGCGGCTGCGTAGATGCCGGTTTCGTCGCTGCCGCCCTTTTCCTTCGTGCCGCCACCCTTGCCGTAATCCACTGGTTCCGCCGCGGAGTTGGGCGCCGTGAGGATGAGAGCGCCGACCGCGAGCGTCAGGGCTGCAGTGCTGGTGCCGAGGACCCTGCGCGGTGAACTGCTCACTGGCACTGCTCCGCCCCCGTCTCGACGAACACCTTGGACGCCTGCCACAGGCTCTCGCTCGTGGGCAACTTGACCATTACGATCTTGTAGTAGCCGAAGTCCTTCGCGCTGGGCTCAGCTTTCAGAACCTTCCCGGTTTTGACCTCTTTGCCCAAGAACTTCCCAGTGTCCGCGCAGAACGCGACTTCCACGGATTTGCCGTTCGGGGCGGACCGTGTGGTGGCGTCGTAGTGACGGCGGGTGCCGGTGGCGGTCCAGCCGCCCTTGATCCATTCGTTGATCTGTACCTTCGCGTAGTGGAGCCCCTCGCCGGTGGCGTAGGCGGCCACAGCCGCATCCTTGGTCGTGCGCTTGTCGACGCCGCGGTAGATGGCGCGGAGATAGTTGGCGGCGTCGTCCATCGCTGCCGCCTCGGTCTTGTCCTTCGGCTTCTTCCAGTCGAAGACCAGATTCATGTCCTTGGGCAGCGACACATCCACGCCGTCAGGCTTGTCCTCGGCCGGTGCTCCCGAGGGCTCCGTCGACTTCTCGGGCTTCTCCGCTCCCTGGTCGGCGCCGGCGATCTTGTCGTTGTCGCTGGACTTGTCGTCCCCGCTGCCACATGCCGTCAGCAGCAGGGCTGCGGTCGCGGCGAGCGCGGCAGCAACGGGCAAAGAACGGCGCTTCACAGTGATCTCCCCGTGAGACAAAGGTGCAGTCAAGAGCAATGACGGTATCTGTGGGGCGATCAGTTTCGCTACAGCGAACTTCCTTGCATGGCTGGGCGGACAGGGAGGAATCAGGGCAAGCCGACGGCGCTTGTGGCCTGATCGTGTCGGGTCCCACAGTGGCTGCGAACGCCGACCGAATGCCGACCGCCCGCCGTGCCACCCGCGAACTCCGCGAACGCGGCCTCGCCGTCACGCTCCCCGTGAAGGGCGTCCTTGTCGCGGCCCGCTCCAGGCCGAAGAGCCCGCAGGTGACGGTCAGAAGCAGCCGTTCACTTCGCCGACACCACACCGGACGGCGGCCGGTGATGCAGCCTCCGCAGCTCCTCCTGTGATTCGGGGGAGAAGTCCTCCCAGTGCTGCTTGAGGAGGTCGACTTCGGTGCCGTCGGCGTCCATGACGATGGAGCGGTCGGAGATACCGAAGAACCCGTCCGCGGTGCTGGGCGCCAGCGCCGCGACCCGGTAGCAGCCGCACAGATTGCGGGTGATCAAGGGCGGCCCGGCATCCGGTGCGTGAGCGGCGGCGAAAGCCTCGGCCGTGCTGCGCTGGGCCGGGGTGAGCGAGTCCAGGGGTACGAGATCCGGCTGATCGATGATGTGGCGCGTCAAGCACTCCCGTCGGAAGCAGGTGAGCCGGCACCAGGAGCCGTCGGTGAAGACGACCTTCACGTCGTCACCGTCCTTGAAGTCCCGGCGCTCGACCGTGCCGATGGCGGACCGCGGGGTCTCCCACAGCACCTCGTCCTTGACTATCTCCCTGTGCTTCTCGGCGAAGGGAAGGCCCACGATCAGCAGACGCCGGTCGGTGAGGATCGCGTGGGTGCGGTAGTGCTTCTGCTTGCAGCGTCCGGGATCCAGCTGCCAGGGGAGGGTACGGGCGATCGTGTCCGGCGCCGCCCACATCACGGGGAAGTCCTCGACCTCGTCGGCCCGGTCGCGGGTGGTGCCCGAGCCGGAGCCCCGGACGCCGCCTCCGACATTGCCTCCCGCAGAGCTGAGGGCGGCCATGATCACGACACCCACCGTGATCGCTCCGCCTTTGAGTACGTTGAGCCCCAGCGCACCGCCGCTCGAACGGACCCTGTGGACCGGCCCCTCCGGCCAGCCCGCCAGCTCGCTCAGTTCACCTTGGATGTCATTGCGTTCCGTATCGCGGAACCAGCGCTTGCCCCGTACGCGCATCGCCGCACCCGTGGCGAACGTGACCGGTGTACGGGCGAGCAGGGTCTCGCCCGGATCGGGCTGCCAGTAGTCCGGCTCCATCGCTGTGCGTATCCTCCGGGCGGCGGTCGCCGACGGTTGCCGGGTGGCCACCAACTCTTGGGTGGATCTTGTCAGCGCCTCACTCTGCCACGCCGCCCCAGGTGCCCACCCGCCGGGCCCGTACTGTCGGGCGCGCCCTTGAAGCCTGACTGTCGCACCCCGTCGAGGGTCCCCGAACTCGGGCCCTAGGCTGCCCGAATGTCGAAAGAGACCGCCCGCTGGCTCGCCTTCAGCCTCACCTGCGCCCTCGGATCCGCAGGGCTCGGCTGGCTCGCCCCCGCCATGCCGCTGAAGTCCTGGGTCGGCGGGGTGGCCGTACTGACGGCATGGTTGCTGTTGCCGCTGGCGGCGGTGCTCGTACCGATGCTCGGGCTGCGGCGCGTTCCGCGTGCCCGGCGGAAGATGGCGTGGCAGCTCATCGTTCCGGTGGTCGCGAGCGTGGCACTGGGCGTCGTGGCGGGTGAGGCCGGGCAGCAGTCGGCGCTCGCCGAGCGCGGGCGGTGGACCACGGCCACGGTCGTGGACATAGAGGACGCCAGAACCGACCAGTGCACCCTGCAGCGGCGGACGGACGGCACAAGGATCTCGCCGAGGCTTTCCGAGGGCGACGGCTGCCGTTCGGTGTCGAAGGGCGACACCCTGCGCGTCCGGTACGACCCCGAAGGCGTCGCCGGCCCGGTGACCGATGCCGAGTCAGGCTCGTACGGAGGACTCATCGCCGGCCTCGTCCTCGCCGCCGTGGCGATGGGCACCTGGGGGAGCGTACGAATGAGCCGCTGGGACCGCGCGTACGCGGCCTCGTAGGCTTGCGCGCACATCAGACTGCAGTTTGCTTCGGAACCGGGGGAGATCAACCACATGGCCCGCTACATGGAGACGCTCACCATCGAGCGCGGCGGCTTCCGGATCAAGGTTCCGGAGTCGTGGTGGGAGTTCGACGTGCGGCCCGAATCGCGGGACGACTCGATCCGGCGGATGGTGGCCGAACGGGTGCGCCAGCAGCCCGAGTTGGCCAAGTACCAGGACACGTACACCGCCTTCCTCCGGAAGGCCGCGGGGGACGCCTGGAAGTCGGGCGCGCTGTACTGCGGCTGCATGGCCGAGAGCTTCGGCGGCGACACCCCCATCACCGGCTCGATCACCGTCTCGCTCGTCGGCGGGCGTACGCAGGCCGGCGAGCCCCTCTCCACCGACCCGCAGGTCATCGCGAGCCAGCTCGCCGTGCGTGAGGCCAAGAAGGAGGGCGACGCGTGGCGGAAGGTCACGACGGTCGACATCCCGGGCGTCGGCCCGGCCGCGCGGACGTACGGCATCGAGGACATCCCCGTACCCGACGACGCCCTCAAGCGCACCATCCGCGCCGTGCTCATGCAAACGTTCATCCCCGTCCCGGGGCAGGAGGGCAAGGTCGCCCTCGTCGCGGGCAGCAGCCAGGTGCTCGACCTCGCCGACTCGTTCTTCGACATCTTCGACGCGATCACGTCGACGTTCCGCTTCGCGGAGTAGGGCGGGGCAGGGCGGAACCCCTGTACTGGGCCTTGCCGCCCTCGTGACCTTTTCATCGAACGCCCGTACCCAGTAACTTCACTTGTGCGTATGTGTGGTTGACGGGGTTGGCGTGACGGGGGTTGCGTGATGGCGGGTTATCGGCCGACCGACTGGCATGTGCTGGACCTGGAGAAGGATCCGACGCCGGGCGATCCGGTACGGGTCAAGTCCCTGGCGAAGAGCCTGCACGACTTCGCCGATGACGTGCAGGACGCTCTCCGTCTGGTCAAGGGCATGGCGGACGAGGACGCCGTCCTGACGATGGTGGGCAAGACCGCCGATGTGTTCCGGGACGAGTTCTCCGGCGTTCCGAAGAATCTCAAGAAGCTGAAGAAGTCGTACGACCTTGCCGGGGATGCGCTGGCGGCGTACTGGCCGCAGTTGGAGCGGGCGCAGGCCCTCGCGGACAAGGCTCTTGCCCAGGGGCGGGAGGCGCAGGCGGACCTCTCCTCTGCCAAGTCCCGTCTCTCGTCGGCCGATTCATGGGTGACCCGCGCCAACAAGGAAGCGGACAAGTACAAGGACGACCCCGGGTCGGCCGGCAAGGACGTCCCCAAGCCGGACGAGTCCAAGGTCCGCGCCGCCACCCGTGACGCGCAGAGCGCCAAGGACGCCCACACCTCCGCCCAGTCCGACGTCACCACCGCGCAGAACGCCCTCGACGCGGCGAAGAAGATGGCGGCCGACGCCCGGAAGATGCGCGAAGACGCCGCCGGAGACGCCAAGCGGAAACTCGACGAAGCCTCCGACGCCGGTATTCAGAACCGCAAGTGGTACGAGGAGGTCGGCGACTGGTTCACCGACAACTGGGACACCATCGTCGCCGTCTGCAAGGTCGTGGTGGCCGTCCTAGGCATCATCGCGATGATCATCGGCGGGCCCATCCTCGGCGCGATCGTCCTCATCGCAGCGCTTGTCGTCCTGGCCGACACCCTCAACAAATACATGAAGGGCCAAGCGTCCCTGTTGGATGTGGCCTTCGCCGCGCTGGACTGCATACCCGGCATGAAGGGCCTCACCACCCTCGGCGGCCTCGCCAAGGGACTGAAAGGCCTGGGCAAGGTGGGCCTGAAGGGCATGGCCCTGGGGGCCAAGGGGCTCGGCAGGAGCACACGCGCCATGGGCCGGCAGATGCAGAAACTCTTCACCTGTGGCGATCCCATCGACATGGCGACCGGCCAGATGGTCATGTCCGCCACCGATGTCGAGTTGGATGGCGTCCTGCCTCTCGTGCTGGAGCGCCACTACCGCACCGGTGTCCGCAGCGGCCGTCTCTTCGGGAGCGGCTGGACTTCCACGCTCGACCAGCGGCTGCGACTCGACGCCACGGGGGTGCAGTTCGAAACCGCCGACGGCATGGTCCTGGTCTATCCCGTACCGGAGCCCGATGTGGCCGTTCTCCCGGTGGAGGGACCACAGTGGCCGTTGAGCTGGGACGGCGCCCCAGGCGGCGCGCTCACCGTGCATCAGCCGCAGACCGGTGTGACGCTTCAATTCCGGCCGTTGCCCCGTGGCACCGTGGGCGAGCTGCCCCTGGCCGTCGTCAGCGACCGTAACGACAACACGATTTCGATCACGTACGACGGCGAGGGCCTTCCGGACGAGGTTGCCCACCATGGCGGTTACCGCGTCGGCGTGACGTGTGAAAGCGGCCGTGTCATCGCGCTGACGCTTCAGAACCACCCGGAGAAGCCCACGCTCCTGCGCTACGCGTATGACGAGCGGGGCAACCTGGCCGAGATCGTCAACTCTTCCGGGCTGCCGCAGCGTCTCTTCTACGACGATCAGCGCCGCGTCACCGGTTGGGAGGACCGTACCGGTGCCTGGTACCGGTACGAGTACGACGGCGCGGATCGCTGCGTCGCCGCCCGGGGTGTCGACGGCATCCTCGACTACACCTTCGAGTACGACGAGGAGGCCCAGGCTTCCGCGTCCGTCAACTCGCTGGGGTACACCACCCGTTACCAGTTCAACGACGCGTACCAGCTCATCGCCGAGACCGACCCGCTGGGCCACACGGTGTACCAGGAATGGGACCGTCACGATCAACTGCTGTCCCGCACCGACGCGTTGGGCCGCACCGTACGACAGGAGTGGGACGGGTCGGGCAACCTCACCACCGTGCGCCTGCCCGACGGAGCCACGTCAACGGTCACGTACAACGGCCTGCACCAGGCGGTCGAGATGACCGGCTACGACGGCGCGGTCATGCGGCAGGAGTGGGACGAGCGGGGAAACTGCACCTCGCTGACGGCCGCCGACGGAGCCGTCACGCGGTTCACCCGCGACCGGACGGGTGCCGTGGCGTCGGTGACGGACGAGCTGGGCGCGGTGACGAGTTTCATCAACGACCCGGCGGGCCGGCCGGTCTCCGTGACGGACCCGCTCGGTGCGACGACCCGTACCTCGTACGACTCCTTCGGCCGACGACTCACCGTCACCGACCCGCTGGGTGCCACCACACGACTGGCCTGGACCGTCGAAGGTCTGAAGGCGTCCGTGACAGGGCCCGACGGTGCAGCGGAGTCCTGGACCTACGACGGTGAGGGCAACCTGCTCACCCACACCGATGCCCTGGGCCGGGTCACCCGCCACACCTATGGCGCGCTCGGCGTGCTGGCCTCCCGTACCACCGCGGACGGCGCCCGTCACACCTTCACGCATGACGCCGAGCTCCGGCTGGTCCGGGCCGCGGCCCCCACGGGGCTCACTTGGGACTACACCTACGACGCGGCGGGGCGGCTCACCTCCGAGTCGGACTTCGACGGCCGCACCGTGGTCTACGCGTACGACGCCGCCGGGCAGGTCCTCAGCCGCACCAATCCGCTGGGTCAGTCCACCGCGTTCGTGTACGACATTGCGGGCAACCAGTCCGAGAAGACGGTGGACGGCAGGACGACGGTCTTCACGCACGACTCCGCGGGCCGCGTTCTGAGGTCCGTCGGCCCCGACGCGACCCTCACGTACTCCTACGACCGGTCCGGCCGCATCACCGCCGAGACCGTGGACGGTCGGGCGCTCACGACGGCGTACGACGCCCTGGGCCGACCCGTCCGGCGCACCACCCCGACCGGTGTCACCAGCACGTTCGCCTATGACGCGGCGGGCAACCGCACCGTCCTCACCGCCTCGGGGCGTGCCCTCACCTCCACGTACGACGCACTCGGCCGCGAGACCGCGCGGGAGCTGGGCGCCGGGGGCTCCGTCCTCAGTCACACCTGGGACGCCGATCACCGGCTGACCGTCCAGGCGTTGACCGTTCCCGAAGCCTCACGACCGCCGCTGAGCAGGCGGGCCTACACCTACCGGGCCGACGGCAGTCCGGCCTCGATGGACGACCGGGTCACCGGCCACCGCGGGTTCGACCTCGACGCGGTGGGCCGTGTCACGGCTGTGCGCGCCGCGGAGTGGACGGAGTCGTATGCCTACGACGCCGGAGGCAACCAGACCCAGGCGGTCTGGCCGGAGCGATTCACCGGCTCCGAGGCCCGAGGAGAGCGGGCCCACGACGGCAATCGCGTCACGCGCGCCGGGTCCGTGCACTACGAGTACGACGCCGCCGGACGGGTCGTCCTGCGCCGCAGGACACGGCTGTCACGCAAGCCGGACATCTGGCGCTACACCTGGGACGGCGAGGACCGACTCACGGCGGTCACCACTCCGGACGGCACCCGCTGGCGCTATCTGTACGACTCTCTTGGGCGTCGTGTCGCCAAGCAGCGGCTCGCGTCCGACGGGGTTCCCGGTGCGGAGGCGACCGTCGTCGAAGAGACACGGTTCACCTGGGACGGCCCTCACCTGGTGGAACAGACGACCCAGGTCCTCGGCGGTCAGGAGGAGGTGACGCTCACCTGGGACCGCGACGGCCTGATACCCGTCGCCCAGACACAGCGCACGATGCCGAAGGACGTCTCACAGGCCGTGATCGACGAGCGTTTCTACGCCATTGTCACCGACCTCGTGGGCGCCCCGGCCGAACTCGTCGACGAGGCGGGCGACCTGGCGTGGAGAGCCGATGCCACGCTCTGGGGCATCACCACGTGGAATCCGGATGCGACCGGTTACACGCCACTCCGGTTCCCGGGCCAGTATTTCGACCCCGAGAGCGGACTGCAGTACAACAACATTCGACACTACGATCCGGTCACCGCCTCCTACGTCAGTCCTGACCCGCTCGGTATGGACGCGGGGCCCAACCCGCGTGCCTATGTGTCCAACCCGCTCCGGTGGATCGACTATCTGGGCCTCATATGCCACTCCGCGATCCTTCGCCGGAACCTGGCGGCGGACGGTCGTCCGGTAGGCGCCGGCCAGGCGGCGGCGCATATCGTCCCCTCCACATTGAACCGGGCAGTCGGACGCACCGCCGACAGTCGCGCCATTCTGAGCCGCTATGGAGTCGACATCGACGAGGCGGCGAATGGAATACCCTTGGGTCACTCGCGACCCCACAACTTCACTCACCGCAACCCGTTCCTGCTGCGACTCAACCAGCACCTGGCCGCAACGGAGAGGGCCGGTGTGGCCCGAGGACTCAGCAACCAGCAGATCGGCGACACCATTCGCCAGGAACTGCGTGAGATCGGGCGGCAGGTCACACACGAGCTGTCACCCTCGCAGATGGTGAACAACATGCCCGCGCCGACCGCCCGCTGGACAAGGCTGACATTCTGACAGAAGGCACCATGACTGCTGCAGAAAACCAAGGTCCCCTTTCCGTATACCGCCTGCTGCCGAGCATGCGGGAGTTCCAGCTTCTCCACTTCGACAATTCACCCGTGGAACTCATGCGTTGGCAGCTCGGTGGCTCCACCGGCGAGCCGCCCACCGACTTCAACGCCGAATGGGGAGGCGAGCCGCGATGGCCCAAGAGCGAGTTTCCCAACGGGGATCCCTGCTGCCCTGTCGTCAGCGGTCGAATCGCCGACGTCCTGGGGGATGAACTCGCAACAGCAGGGCGTCTCGTGCCGGTGAACATCGAGGGATCCGCAGGGGACGAATACCTTCTCCATGTCGTGGAGCGAGTGGTCGACTGTTTCGACGAACAGCACTCGTCGACGCCGGACCAGATCGGCAGGATCAAGAAATCGGTGTTCCGGCCGGAGGCACTGCCCGTCGAGCTGGCGGCATTCCGTTTTCCGCAGTTCCCCACAGCTGTCTGCTGGAACGGTTGGATGGTGGAACGCCTCATCCGGCTTCTGGGGGATCAACTCGAATCCCGGCTGATCTGGTCGGAGGATCCATCACTCTCCCCGCACCCCGCCCCGTGGGGTTTCTGATGAGGCTGATTCAGGCAGCGCCCCCACATCAGCCCAGCTTCGAGTTCTGCGCCTCGACCACCGCCGCGGCGAGCTTCACATCGCTCGGCCTCGACTCCGCGATCGCCCTCCCGTCCACCGAGAAGTAGACCGCGATGACGTCGTCGTGGCGTACGGCGGCCGAGTGGAGGGTGTGGGTGGTGCCCAGGACCGTCATCGTGGACTTGAAGGCGAGGGACTCGTCGCCCGACTTGGTGGTCGGTTCGGCGGTGACCGAGTCGTACGGGCTGGTGCCGCTCTTCGACTTGGCGGTGAAGCCGTCGCCGCAGGAGGCCACCGCCTTGGAGAGGCCGGCCATGGCGGACTCCGCTCCGCCGTCCTCGTAGGCGGTGAGCGTGACGTAGGTGAAGCCGCCGTTGAGGCCGTCCTTCGAGGCGACCCGCGTGAGGTCCGCCTGCGGTTCGCCGAGCGGGAGTTGGTTCATCGCGTACGCCAGCGGGGCGCACACCTTCTTGTCCAGGGTCACCTCGTCCGGGGACTTGGCGAACACGAACTCGTCGGAGGGCTCCTCGACCGCGTAGCCGCCCACGTCGGCCTTCGTGATCATGAGCTTGGCCAGCCGGTCCGCCGGGCTGACCTCCTTCGTCCGGGATGCCGTGGCCTCGGGCTTGTCCGCGGCGTCCGTACCCGAATCCGAGTCACCGCCACCGCATGCGGTCAGGCAGGCGAGTGCGGACAGGGAGAGCGCGGAGGCGGCCAGGGCGGTGGTTCGCTTCATGGGGGGACGGGCTCCTTGATTCATGGTGGTGGACGGCGAGCGGCGATTGGTGACCGTTCGTCCGGCTGATGTTCCCGGCGTACGCCTGTGAGTTCTCTGGCGGAGAGAGCCTCGGCGAGGCGGAGACCCGTTACCGCATGCTCCACCTCAACCACCTCGGCCGGGAGCCGCTGCCCTTCCTGAAGATGCGGTTCGCCAACACCCGGACCGGAGGGAGAAGTACGAACCCCGGACGCGGCTTCACCGAGCCACGGCGGCTCGTGGAGGAGTTCGGCCGGCTGGAAGGCGGCCCCGGCAGCTTCGCCGAGTTCGAGAACCGGCATGGCCGGGTGTGGCGGGTGGAATGGCACGGGGCCTGGTACATCGCGGAGTTGGACGCCCACGGCAGCGCGCCTCGTGAGACCGGGCTCGATGAACTCGTCGAGTTCGCGATGGAGCGGCTGAGGGACTGACCGAGGCGTGGTGGACGCAGCGGAGGCGTCGGCCGGCGGTTCGAGATGCTGAGAAGCCCGGGAACGTAATGCCTCGGCCCGAGAACGCAGTGCCTCCACTCAGCCCCGGGCCTTCTCTGCTTCCTCCTCCAGCAACTTACGGAGCACCGGCGAGAGTTCGGGGACACTCGCGCCCGCCGACTGCGCGGCGGAGAGGGCTTGTACGTACGCCACCGCCGCCTCCCGGAGACGTTGCCTCTCGCGGCCCTGCCGGGCTCCCGCCAGCCAGGTCGTGATCGCGAGGGGGACCGCGAGGACGGCGGCCAGGTGACCGAGGGCGTTCCCCTCTGAGACCGCCCAGGCCACGCCACCGATGCCCACGAACAGCAGCAGACACCCCGCCTCGTCGTGCCAGCCGCCCTCGTCCGCCATGGCCTCGTACGTCTCGACCGAGGCGGGCTTCGCGGGAACGGCCGGGGGCGCTGCGGACGCCACACTTTCGGTCGCTTCGCCGGACGCCGGCTCCGACCCCGACCCCG
>NZ_LIQZ01000255.1 GCF_001418655.1 Streptomyces phaeochromogenes
GGGAACTGCGCGGGCAACCCCACCCACCCGCACCCAAAAGCAAGCCGGCGGCAGCCAAGGTGCAGCCAAGACGCAGCCAAGGTGGAGCCAAGCCACAGCCAAGAAAGAAAGTCGGCGTGCGCCAAGCACCCGGTCGTGCTTCGCTGGGCGGGTGAGCGGCGCCGATCCGGCCGGCCGCGCCCGGCGGCAGCAGCTTCTCCGGGTACGAGGCCGCAGCGTGGCCTGGGTACCGCCCCTTCTCCTGCTCATCGCCATCGCGGTGGTCGACTGGAACACCTCGGGCGAGTTCAGGGTCATCTCCTGGATCGTCCTCGTCCCCGGCATCGCGGCGGCGATCTGCGGAGTCCGCGGCACCGCCGCCTTCGCCGCGCTCGCCCTCCTCACGTACATCGAGGTCGACGCCTCCTGGCCGCACCAGGACCAGACCGGCCTGCCGGACTTCATCCTGGTCGCCATGGGCGGCGCCCTGGCGACCCTGGCGTGTGCCGTACGGGTCCGGGAGGAGCGGCGGATGCTGCACATGCGGGACGTGGCCGACACGACCCGCCGTACCGTGCTGCGCCCCCTCCCCACCCCGTGGGGCGGGCTCGACCACGCGGCCGTGTACCTGGCCGCCGACAGCGAGGCCCGCGTCGGCGGCGACTTCTACGACATCCAGCCCGGCCCGCACGGCACCCGGGTCCTCCTCGGGGACGTCCAGGGCAAGGGCCTGCCCGCGGTCGCGGCAGCCGCCGCCCTGCTGGGCACGTTCCGCGAGTCCGCGTACCACGAGGCCTCCCTGACCGTCGTCGCCGAACGGCTGGAGGTACGGATGGGCCGCCACCGCCAGTACGTCACCGACCTCGGCGAGGACCTGGACGGCGACCCGGCACGGGGCGTGGAGCGCTTCGCGACCGCGGTCCTGGTCGCCTTCCCGCCCCCGGGCTCCCCCGCGGGCCACATCGAGGTCGTCAACTTCGGCCACGAACCCCCGCTGGTGGCGGGCCCGCGCGGCGTACGCGTCCTGCCGCCCGGCGACGGACTCCCGCTCGGCCTCTCCGGGCTCGTGGGCTCCGGCGCGGGCGTCCCGCCCGTCCGCAGGGTCCCCCTGGCCGCCGACGAGACCCTCCTCCTCGTCACCGACGGCGTCACCGAGGCCCGCGACGCCGAAGGCGTCTTCTTCCCCCTCCACGAACGAGTGACCCTCGCCGTCTCCACCGACCCCACGGCCGCCCACCCCGACCGCCTGGTGGAACTGGTCCGCGAAGGCACCCTCCAGCACACGGCCCACGTGGCGGACGACACCACGATCTTCGCGGTGCGGGCAGGCGGGGCCGCCCCCTGAGGGGCGCGGGGAACTGCGCGACAAGCCCCCACCGG
>NZ_LIQZ01000256.1 GCF_001418655.1 Streptomyces phaeochromogenes
GAACATCGCCCTCGGCATCGGCACCGCCCCCCACATCCCCGAACCGCTCCGCCCCCTCGTCGAGGCCCCCGGCGTGCCCGTCATCCACGCCGCGGACTACCTCGAACACCGCGACCGGTTCCTCACCGCCGAACACATCACCGTCATCGGCTCGGGACAGTCGGGCGCCGAGGTCTTCCTCGACCTCCTCAGAAACCGCCCGGCCGGCCGCGAAAAGATCCACTGGCTCGCCCGCACCGAGGCCTTCGCACCCATGGAGTACTCAAAACTCGGGCTCGAACACTTCACACCCGACTACACGCGCTACTTCCACGCCCTGCCCGAGCCCGTACGCGACCGGCTCGTCCCCGCCCAATGGCAACTCCACAAAGGCATCGACGCCGACACCATCGCCGCCATCCACGACGAGCTCTACCGGCGCACCCTGGACGGCGGCTGGCCCGACACCGTCCTCACCCCCGGCGTCCACGTCCGCACCGCCGGCCGCATCGCGACCACCAAGGTCGAACTCCACCTGGAACACGCCCAACAGGCCAGCCGCTCCCGCATCACCACCGACGCCGTCATCCTCGCCACCGGCTACCGCGAACGCCCCCTCGGCCGAATCCTCGCCGGACTCGACCCCTACATGCGCCGCGACGCCTCAGAACGCCCCCGCATCGACGACCGCCACCGCCTCGTCCTCGACCCCTCCGTCACCGGAACCGTCTACGTCCAGAACGGCGAACGCCACACCCACGGCGTCGGCGCCCCCGACCTCGGCCTCACCGCCTGGCGCAGCGCGAGCATCCTCAACTCCCTGACGGGCAAAGACCCCTACCCACTGCCGAGCCGAACGGCCTTCACGACCTTCGGACTCACCCAGCAGCCCCAGATCCCACCCGCCAGGCAGCAACCACGGATGCTCACACCACTCGCCGACTAGAAGACCGGCGTCCCCTCACGCGTCAGCTTCCAGTCCACCGACGCGAACTCCTTCGGGTCCAGCGACCCCTTCGCCGTCACCCACTCCGCGATCCGCGTACGGATCTCCGTCGACTCCGCCCACAGCTCCTTCGCCGACGCCACATGCGGGAACGCCCCACCGCCATTGGCCCGGTAGTTGTTCACCGCGAACACGAACTGCTGCGCGTCGTCCAACGCCACACCGTTGTAGGAGAGGTTCTTGATCCGTGAACCCGCCGCCTGAGCGATGTCGATGTCGTACGCCAGACCCGACACATAGTCGTAGTTGTAGTCCGGCCGGTTGCCCGCGTTCGTCAGTTTCTCCACGTCGACCGCGGCACCGACCGCCGTCTGCACGAAATACTGCGCCGAGTACTCCAGGTACGCCCGCACCTGCGCACCCGTCATCAACTTCGCGACCAGCGTGTTGTCGTACACATACAGACTCGACAGATCCCGAATCGTCACATCACCGGCCGGGATCTCCGACGTACGCGAGAACGGCGACGCCTGCGACAGCACCGGCAACGACGCGTACTCCGTCCCCGCCAACGCCGCCTTGACCACGTCCTCCTGGACCTTCGTGATCAGGTCGATGATCGGGGCGTCCTTGTAACGCGCCTCCACCGTCGTCAGCGTCTCCGTCGCCGTCCCGACCACCTGGTTGACGTACGCCACGACCACGTCGTGCTCGTCCTTCAACAGCTTCGTGATCTTCGGGTCGTCGGCCACCGAGTTCGAGTTGCGGACCGACGCCGCCACCGACTCGACCGTCCACCGGCCCTTCTCGAAGACCAGCTCGAAGTCGAACAGCGACAACCGCTCCGCATACGCCAACGGCTCCGACAGGACGACCGTCTTCCCTGTCTTCGTGTTGGTGACCTTCAGCTCGGGAATCTCCACATGCGCGTGCCCGACCAGAATCGCGTCGATCCCCGGCACCTGCTGCGCCACCAACCCCGCCGAGTTCTCCACGTACGGCAGCTGATCACCGTACGAGGACGTGCCCGACGAACCGGAGTGCGCCGACACGACCACCACGTCCGCGCCCATCGACCGCAGCTTCGGCACCCACTTCGCCGCCTGCTCCTCAAGCCCCGGGAACGTCAACTTGCCCTGCACGTAAGCCTTGTCCCAGATCGCGATACCGGGGTTCGTCAGACCCAGCACGGCCACCTTCACCGGCGGGGCGCCCTTCACGTGGAACGTCTTCATGAAGTACGGAGGGAAGGCCGGCTTCAGCGTCTTCGCGTCCAGCGCGTTCGCACCCAGCAGCGGGAAACGGCACTGCGACTCGAACTTCCGCAGCGTCTCGATTCCGTAGTTGAACTCGTGGTTGCCGAGCGCCACCGCGTCATAGCCGATCGCGTTCATCGCCTGCGCCATCGGATGCACCGGACCGCCCTTGGCGGTGATCGGGTCCACCTTCGCGTAGTAGTACGTCAGCGGCGTGCCCTGGATGGTGTCACCGGCGTCCAGCAGGAGCGTGTTGCACCGGCCCTTCTCCTTGCGGACCGCGTTCACCAGCGTCGAGATCCGCGCCAGCCCCTGCGCGTTGCCCGCCGAATCCTTGTACTCCGCGTCCTTGAAGTAGTCCCAGTTGAAGACGTGACCGTGCAGATCGGTCGTGCCCATCACCGTCAGCGAATACCGCTTCGGCTTCCTGCCACCCTTCGCCACCACGGCCTCCGCCGCCTGAGCGCTCGGCGCCACGGCCGCACCGGCCAGGGCGACCCCCGCGCCGGTCACGGCGGACTTCTTCAGGAACTTCCGACGGTTCAACGGCATGACGGGCTACTCCTCGGGGAACGGTCGACAACACACGCAGATACGCGCGTAGATTCTGACCCGGTCATGACGTACGGCAACAGACCCCGCAGGTTTCGATCTGATGACCGACAAGGCCCGGAAACGGGCCGCCGGTGACAGAGTGGGACGTATGACCTCACCCTCCGAAGCCTCCGAGGAAACCCGGCCCGCGGTCCCCTACGGCACACCCGACGCCCCCCGCATCGCCGTCCGCGGCGAAGCCCACCTCGAAGTCGACCCCGAGATCGCCCGCATCGGCATCACCGTCAGCGCCCGAGGCACCGACCGCCGCGACGCCCTCACCGACCTGACCCGCCGCAACACGACCGCCCTCGACCTCGTCAAAACCTACGGCGACGCAGTCGAGAAACTCGAAACCGGCGCCTTCTCCATCACTCCCGAACTCACCAAACACGGCCGAGGCGAACGCATCCGCGCCTACCACGGCCGCGTCCACATCACCGCCGAACTCACCGACTTCACCGCCCTCGGCGAACTCACCACCCGCCTCGCCGACCTCGACCTCACCCGCGTCGACGGCCCCTGGTGGGCCCTGCGCCCCGACTCACCCGCCCACCGCCAGGCCAGGCAACAGGCAGTACGCGAAGCCGTCCAACGCGCCCGCGAATACGCCGAAGCCCTCGGCACCACACTCGCCGCCCTCGTGGAACTCGCCGACATCGGCGCCGAGAACGCCCAGTCCTACGGCATGGAAGCCAAGGCCGCCCGGTCCATGCGCACCATGGCATTCGATGCCGGCGCCCCCGAAGGAGCCCCCGCCCTCGACCTCGAACCCGAACGACAGCACGTCTACGCACAGGTCAACGCCCGCTTCACAATGTCACCGCCGACCCTCTGAAAGCCCT
Source organism: Streptomyces phaeochromogenes (assembly GCF_001418655.1). Taxonomy (GTDB): domain Bacteria; phylum Actinomycetota; class Actinomycetes; order Streptomycetales; family Streptomycetaceae; genus Streptomyces; species Streptomyces phaeochromogenes. The sequence continues at coordinate 3,621 of NZ_LIQZ01000256.1, forward strand.
CCGGAATGCTCATCGGAGCGGCCCTGCGCACAATTCAACACTTGTCAACAGCCCTTCACACAAAGGTTGTTGAGTAGTCATGCCCGACCAATTCCCTACCCGCTGGTAAGGCCTAGGCTCGAAGCATGCGCCGAGCAAAAATCGTTTGTACATTGGGCCCCGCCACCGACTCGTACGACCAGATCAAGGCACTGGTCGAAGCCGGAATGGACGTAGCCCGCTTCAACCTCAGCCACGGCAGCCATGCCGACCACGAGGAGCGCTACCAGCGCGTGCGAAAGGCCTCCGACGAGACCGGCCGCAGCGTCGGAATCCTCGCCGACCTTCAAGGCCCGAAGATCCGACTCGGCCGCTTCACCGAAGGACCCGTACTCCTTGAACGCGGAGACACCTTCACCATCACGGTGGAAGAGGGCACAGAGGGTGACCGCCAGACCTGCGGGACCACCTACTCCGGCCTCGCCGCCGACGTCACCACCGGCGAACGCATCCTCGTCGACGACGGCAAGGTCTGCCTCGAAGTCACCTCCGTCGACGGCCCCCGCGTCCACACCACCGTCATCGAAGGCGGCATGGTCTCCGACAACAAGGGCCTCAACCTCCCCGGCGTCGCAGTCTCCGTCCCCGCCCTCTCCGAAAAGGACGAGGACGACCTCCGCTGGGCCCTGCGCATCGGATGCGACGTCATCGCCCTCTCCTTCGTCCGCAGCGGACGCGACATCGAGGACGTCCACCGCATCATGGACGAAGAGGGCCGCCGCCTCCCGGTGATCGCCAAGGTGGAGAAGCCCCAGGCCGTCGAGAACATCGACGACATCGTCGCCGCCTTCGACGGCATCATGGTCGCCCGAGGCGACCTCGGCGTCGAAATGCCCCTCGAACAGGTCCCGATCGTCCAGAAGCGCGCGGTCAAACTCGCCAAGCGCAACGCCAAGCCGGTCATCGTCGCCACCCAGATGCTCGACTCGATGATCGACAACTCCCGCCCGACCAGGGCCGAGGCGTCGGACGTCGCCAACGCCGTCATCGACGGCACGGACGCCGTGATGCTGTCCGGCGAGACGAGCGTCGGCAAGTACCCCATCGAGACGGTCCGCACCATGTCCCGCATCGTCGAGGCCGCCGAGGAGGACATCCTGGCGAAGGGCCTCCCGCCCCTGACGGAACGCAACAAGCCCCGCACGCAAGGCGGCGCGGTCGCGAGGGCCGCCGCCGAAATGGGCGACTTCCTGGGCGCGAAGTACCTGGTCGCCTTCACCCAGTCCGGCGACACGGTCCGCCGCCTGTCCCGCTACCGCTCCCCGATCCCCCTCCTCGCCTTCACCCCGGACGCGGCCACCCGCTCCCAGCTCAACCTGACCTGGGGCGTCGAGACCTTCCTCGGCCCTCACGTCGGCTCGACCGACGCGATGGTCGACCAGGTGGACGAGCTGCTCCTGAAGTACGGCCACTGCGAAAAGGGCGACGTGGTCGTCATCACGGCCGGCTCCCCGCCCGGCGTCTCCGGCTCCACGAACCTGGTGCGTGTGCATCACATCGGCGAGGACGACAGCCCCAAGTAGGGGTGCGGGGTCAGTACTTGGGGCCTACGTGGGTGTCCATGAGGGCTACGGAGGCGCGGCGGGCGACGGAGATGTTGTGTGAGTTGGACTGTTTCCAGTCGACGCCGACCTTGTTGAGGGTGTCGGTGTAGAGCCGTGTGATGTCCGCGGACAGATTCGTGAAGAAGTACCGCGGGTATTCGTAGCGCTTCTTCTCGCCCGCGACCACGCGCGTTGTCCAGTTGGTGATCCGGCAGCCGTCGGAGTGGATGAGGCCACGGATGAACTCCCATGGGTGGACGTCCACGATCTTCTGTTGCCAGGGTTCGAGGGCGATCGTGCGCTCGTGTTTCTTGCCGGGGCCGTGTTGGGGGAACAGGCTGGGCCAGTGGCGGCTGTAGCTGGTGACCATCCCGTAGCCCTGCTTCTGGAGGATGCGGACGCCGATGCCGGGACGTACTTTCGTGATGGCTTCGCGGCACAGCTGGAGGAGTCCGGGCCATACATCAGCACACGCGACTCTGAGGTAGTAGCCGGTGCCGCGCATGTGCGGGCTGATGCACCCGTCGCCGAGATAGAGGCCCAGCAGGTAGGCGTACGCGCGCTCGTCCGCGGGCGGGCCCGGATCCGGAGTGGCCATGCGCGGCAATGGCTCGATCCGCTCCTGCCAGGAGCGGATCGCGGCACGTGAGATGCCTGTCTGTTTACTGACGGAATTCAGGCTCCGCCCCTGGTCGACCAGCACCAGTGCCCGCTTACGTGTGCCCATGTCGTACATGTGGCCACTGTCCGGGCGAGATTGGGGCGACACGCAGCAAAAAGCGGATGTTCACGAGAACGTGAGCATCCGCTTCTAAATGGTGACCTTGGAATGCCAGGAAAAGTGCCCCGAGTCGGACTCGAACCGACACTGTATGGGTTTTGAATCCATTGCCTGCTGCCAATTGGGCTACCGGGGCCCAGTGAATCGAAGGTTTACCCCGACCCGCTGCCTGACCACCATACCGCAGCTAGGTACGCTCTTGGGAGCAGTACTTGCCTGCTTTGGAACAAGGAGCCCCCGTGACCGCCCCCGAGTCGCCCCAGCCCGTAGACGCGCCCGACGACGACAAGTCGCACGTGCCTCCGCTGACGACCCGTGTCGTCATCGCCGAGGACGAGGCGTTGATCCGTCTCGACCTCAAGGAGATGCTCGAAGAAGAGGGATACACGGTCGTAGGCGAGGCCGGTGACGGTGAGCAGGCCGTCGAGCTCGCCCGGGAGCACCGCCCCGACCTCGTCATCCTCGATGTGAAGATGCCGAAGCTCGACGGCATCTCCGCCGCGGAGAAGATCGCCGAGGAGTCCATCGCCCCCGTGCTGATGCTCACCGCGTTCTCGCAGCGCGACCTCGTCGAGCGGGCGCGTGACGCCGGTGCGATGGCGTATCTGGTGAAGCCGTTCAGCAAGAGCGATGTCGTTCCGGCGATCGAGATGGCCGTCTCGCGCTTCACGGAGTTGAAGGCGCTGGAGAAGGAGATCGAGGATCTCACGACGCGTCTGGAGACGCGGAAGCTCGTCGACCGTGCGAAGTCGGTGCTGCAGACGGAGTACGGCCTGTCGGAGCCGGCGGCGTTCCGTTGGATTCAGAAGACGTCCATGGATCGTCGTATGTCGATGCAGCAGGTCGCGGAGGCGGTTATTCAGGACGCCGACGAGAAGAAGGCCGCGAAGGGCTGAGCGTCGCGCGGAAGTACGTACATGGCTGAGGCCCGCACCCCGTGTCATCGGGTGCGGGCCTCAGCCGTATGCGAGTAGCCGCGAGGAGCCGGGCTTTTAAGGCGTCGGCTCAGTCCTCGCCGAGGTACGCCTTGCGGACCGACTCGTCGTGCAGGAGGTCCTGGCCGGATCCGGAGAGGACGATGCTGCCGACCTCCATGACGTGTCCCTGGTCGGCGAGCGAGAGTGCTGCCTGGGCGTTCTGCTCGACGAGCAGGATGGTGGTGCCCTGGGACTTGAGTTCGGAGATCGTGGCCATGATCTTCTGCATCATGATCGGCGAGAGGCCCATGGAGGGTTCGTCGAGCATGAGCAGCTTGGGCTGGGACATGAGCGCGCGGCCCATGGCCAGCATCTGCTGCTCGCCGCCGGAAAGGGTTCCCGCGGCCTGCTTCCTGCGTTCCCCGAGGATGGGGAAGAGGTCGTAGGCGCGCTGGATGTCCTTGTCGATGCCTGCCTTGTCGCTGCGCAGGAAGGCTCCGAGGCGGAGGTTGTCCTCGATCGTCATGCGGGGGAAGATGTGCCGCCCCTCGGGGGAGTGGGCGAGCCCGAGGGAGACGATCTGGTGGGCGGGGGTCTTCTTCAGTGACTTGCCCTGGAACTTGATCTGGCCGCCGACGGGCTTGAGGAGGCCGGAGAGGGTGCGCAGGGTGGTGGTCTTGCCGGCGCCGTTGGTGCCGATGAGGGTGACGACCTGGCCGGCGTCGACCTTGAAGGAGATGCCCTTGACGGCCTCGATCTTGCCGTAGGCGACCCGGAGGTCCTCGACTTCGAGCAGTGCTGTCATCGGTCGTTCTCCTTGCGGGGCGCGGCTTCGGCCTGTGCCTCGGCGGCTTCGACCTCGGCGATCTCCTCCTGGCCGGGTGCGTCTTCGAAGGGTTCGCCGAGGTAGGCGGCGATGACGCGTTCGTCGCCCTGGACGGTGGCGCTGTCGCCTTCGACGAGCTTTTCGCCCTGGACGAGGACGGCGACGCGGTCGCAGAGGTTGAAGATGAACCGCATGTCGTGCTCGATGACGAGGACGGCGATGCCCATGTCCCGGATGGCGAAGACGAGTTCCTCGGTGGCCCGGGTCTCCTGCGGGTTCATGCCGGCGGTGGGCTCGTCGAGGAGGAGCAGGCCGGGCTCGCTGGCGAGGGCGCGGGCGATTTCGAGCTTGCGCTGTTCGCCGTAGGGGAGGTTCCTGGCGAGGTGATCGCGCTTGGCGGCGAGGCCGATGAACTCGAGGAGTTCCATGGCGCGGTCTTCGGAGGCCTTTTCGGCCTTCTTGAAGCCGGGTCCGCGCAGGAGTGCGGACCAGAGTCCTTCTTTGGTGCGGGTGTGGCGGCCGACGAGCACGTTTTCCAGGACCGTCATGTTGGCGAAGAGACGGATGTTCTGGAAGGTGCGGGCGACGCCGGCGGCCGTGACCTTGAAGGACTGGGACGGCAGGACGGTGCCCTTGTACCGGACTTCTCCCTCGGTGGGGATGTAGAGGCCGGTGAGGCAGTTGAAGAAGGTCGTCTTGCCGGCGCCGTTGGGGCCGATGAGGCCGACGATTTCTCCGCTGTTGACCTGGAGATCGACGTTGCGTACGGCGGTGAGGCCGCCGAAGCGCATGGTGACGCCGCGTGCGTCGAGCACGGTTTCGCCGGGTGCGGTGGCGCCGGGGGCGGCGCCCTTGGTGGTGATGTCGGTAGTCATCGTGGTCAGGCCCCTGCCTTGCTGAGGACTGTGGGAGCTTCCGCTTCCTCGTGGAATTCGAGCTGGCGGCGCCGGTTCGGGATGAGGCCTTCCGGACGGAAGCGCATCAGCAGGACGAGCGCGAGGCCGAAGGCGAGGAGCTGGTAGTCGCCGAGGAACTGGAGCTTGGCGGGGATCAGGTAGAGCAGTGCGGCCCCGACGAGCGGTCCGCTGATGGTGCCCATGCCGCCGAGGACGACCGCTGCGAGCAGGAAGGCCGAGTTGGGCGGGACGACGTGGGCGAACTGGTACTGCTCGGGTGTCACGGTGTAGGTGACGTGTGCCTGGACGGATCCGGCGAGGCCGGCGAGTGCGGCGCCGAGGGCGAAGGCGATGAGCTTGACCCGGAAGCCGTTGATGCCCATGGCGAGCGCGGCGGTCTCGTCCTCGCGGATGGCGACCCAGGCGCGGCCGATGCGGGAGTCGCCGCTGCGGCGGAAGACGACCACGACGACCAGCGTGATGAGGAGCATCAGCAGGAAGTAGTTGGCGAAGCGCGCGATGGTGAATCCGGCGATGCTGTGTTCCTGGCCGAAGTCGAACCCGAGGATGTTGAGGTTCGGGATCGAGGAGATGCCGTTGGAGCCGTTGGTGATGTCGGGTCCGCTGGTGCCGTCCATGTTGAGGACGGTGATGCGGAAGATCTCACCGAAGCCGAGGGTCACGATGGCGAGGTAGTCGCCGCGCAGCCGGAGGGTCGGGGCGCCGATGAGGACGCCGAAGACCATGGCGACCGCTGCGCCGAGCAGGGCGGAGGCCCAGAACGGCAGGTGGATGTCGAACGGTGAGGAGGGGGAGCCGGAGACCATGGCCGCGGTGTAGGCGCCGACGCCGAGGAAGGCGACGTATCCGAGGTCGAGGAGTCCGGCGAGGCCGACGACGATGTTGAGGCCGAGGGCGACGGTGGCGAAGATCAGGATGTAGACGCCGATGGTCGCGTACTGGTCGTCGGACTGGGTGAAGGGGAATGCGGCGGCGGCGACGAACGCGCCGATCATGGTGACGTTGCGGTGCTTGGAGGTGAGGGCGGAGAGCCTGTTGACGAGTCCGGCCTTGGCGGCGGCGGCGAAGCCGAGGCCCGCGGTGATGAGGAAGCCGATGAACTGTTCGTCGTATTCGGTGCCGATGCCGTAGGTGAAGACGGTCAGGCCGAGGGCCAGTGCGGCGACGATGACGAGGATTTCGGCGTACGCGGGGAGCTTGTGGGCCGGGGCCTTGGTGGTGCCGGAGGCGAAGGCGGCCTTGATGACGGTGACGTTGGACCGCCGCTCGTGGCGGAACTGCTCCCAGGCGGTGTCGTCGGGGTCGAACGGGTCGGGTGCCGGCCGCTGGAACGGCAGGGAGAGCGAGCCGACCAGGGCGGTGAGGGTGGCGATGGCCACGATCCAGCCGCCGGGTTCGAGGTTGGCGAGGCCGCCGAGTTTGGTGCTGATCGCGATGATCGTGTACCAGGCGGTGGCGAACGCTGCGAGCGCGGCGAGCTTGATGGCGCTGTCGGCTCCTGCGGGGGTGAGCCAGCGCAGGCCCTTGATGCCGTAGGAGGAGAGGCCGAAGAGCGTGGTGAGGGCGCCGCCGATGAGGACGAGGACCTGCAGGCCGCCAGGGTAGCCGTAGACGGTGAGGTCGCCGGGGAATGCGGCGGTCCAGGTCCAGGCGAGGAAGGTGGAGATGATGGTGAGGATGCCGCCGCCGGTGGCGAGGGCGCGTCCGATGTTCGGGGGGATGCCGATGAGTCCGGCGGTGGAGCCGGCCGGCTCCTTGGCGGGCGTCTGGGGGCTGGTGGTCTGTGTGGTCATAGGTCTCACGCCCTGTCCGCGACGCGCTCGCCGAGCAGGCCCTGTGGCCTGAAGAGGAGCACGAGGATGAGGAGTACGAAGGCCCAGACGTTGGCCCAGGACTGGCCGCCGAGCTGTGACATGCCGGGGACGTCGGCGATGTAGGCGGTGGCCATGGTCTCGGCGAGGCCGAGGACGACGCCGCCGATCATGGCTCCGTAGATGTTGCCGATGCCGCCGAGGACGGCGGCGGTGAAGGCCTTGAGGCCGAGGATGAAGCCCATGCGGAAGTCGATCTGGCCGTACTTGAGGCCGTAGGCGAGGCCTCCGACGGCGGCGAAGGCGGCGCCGAGGGCGAAGGCGACCACGATGATGCGGTCGGTGTTGATGCCCATGAGCTTGGCGGTGTCCGGGTCCTGGGCGGTGGCCTGCATGCCGCGTCCGGTCCGGGTCTTCATGACGAAGTAGGCGAGGACGGCCATGCTGATGGGGGCCGCGATGAAGAGGAAGACGTCACCGGTCTGGATGGTGACGCTGCCGATCTCGAAGGGGCCGCCTTCGATCTGCGGGAAGGTCCGCGCCGACTTGGCGTTGGGGTACCAGGCCCATACCGCCTGCTGCAGGGCCAGGGAGAGGCCGATGGCGGTGATGAGGGGGGCCAGGCGTGGTGCGGTGCGCAGGGGGCGGTAGGCGAACCGTTCCGCTCCGACTGCGACGGTGACGGCGACGAAGATGGCGCCGACGAGCATGAGCGGCAGGGCGATCCACATGGTGGTGCCGTCGGGGAGTACGTACAGATAGACCGTGAGCGCGCCGAAGGCCCCGGTCATGAAGATCTCGCCGTGGGCGAAGTTGATGAGCTGGACGATGCCATAGACCATCGTGTAGCCGATGGCGACCAGCCCGTACATGGATCCCAGTAGCAGGCCGTTGACCAGCTGCTGCGGCAGTTCGTTCACCGCATGTCCTCCGAGCGTTCGGATAGTCGAGGGATGTGACCGGATGCGAGTCCGCGCGGGGCGCTTGTGGTGCAGCGCCCCGCGCGGCTCAGGTGGTGATGCGGGTGTGGATCAGCCTTCGTACGTGCCGGACTTCACCGGCTTCCAGGTGCCACCCTCGACGGAGTAGACGGTGAGCTGCTTGTTGGTGGCGTCACCGAACTCGTCGAAGGCGACCTTGCCGGTCACACCGTCGAACGTGACGCCCTGCATGGCCTCGGTGACCTTGGCGCGGGCATCGTCCGGAAGCTTGCCGTCGTTGTCCTCGACGACCTTCTTCACGGCCTCGATGATCGCCCAGGCCGAGTCGTAGGAGTAGCCGCCGTACGCCTCGTAGGCCTCCTTGTAGCCCGCGGCCTTGTAGGCGGACACGAACTCCTTGGCGGAGGGGAGGTCCTCGACGGGCGCGCCGACCGAGGTGGCGAGGTCGCCGGTGCCGCTGGCGCCGGCCAGCTTGATGAAGTCGGCGCTGTAGATGCCGTCACCGCCGACGAGCGGGATCTTGGCGCCCGCGGCCTTGATCTGCTTGCTGAGCGGGCCGGCCTGCGGGTACTCGCCGCCGTAGTAGACGACGTCGGCACCGGAGCTCTTCACCTGCGTGGCGACGGCGGAGAAGTCCTTGGTGTCGGGGTCGATGTGCTGCGTACCGACGACCTTGCCACCGAGCTTCTTGAACTCCTCGGTGAAGGTGGCGGCGAGGCCGGCACCGTAGGTCTTCTTGTCGTCGATGACGTAGACGCTCTTCTTCTTGGCGTCGTTGAAGACGTACTGCGCGGCGAACGGGCCCTGGATGGCGTCCGTGGTCGCGGTGCGGAAGTACGACTTGTACGGGCGGGCCTTCTCGCCACCGTTCCACTTCGTGCCCTGGGTCAGGGCCGGGTTGGTGTTGGCGGGGGAGACCTCGACGAGCTTGGCGTCGTCGAAGACCTTCTGCATGGACTCGGCGACCGAGGAGTTCAGCGGGCCGACGACACCGAGGACGTCCTTGTCGGCGACCAGCTTGGTGGCGTTCTGCTGGCCCGAGGAGGGCTGCGCCTGGTCGTCGAGGGCCTCGACCTTGAAGGTCACGCCGTCGACGGTCTTCTCCTTGTTGGCCGTCTTGGCGGCGAGGTCCACGGAGTTCTTGATTCCGAGGCCCAGCGCGGAGAGGTCGCCGGTCAGCGGGGCGTCGACGCCGATGACGACGGTGGTGCCACCGCCGTTCGAGTCCGAACCGCCGCCGTCCTCGTCGCGCGAGCCACAGGCGGTGAGGGTGAGTGCTCCCGCCGCCAACGCGGCGGTGATGGCGATGAGCGAACGTTGACGCACGATCAGCAGTCCTTTCCCTGGCACGGCCCTTCCTCGTGGAACGGGCCGAGTCGAGCGCTGGGCCGAAAATAATTCGAATCCGATGGCGCGGTGACTGGCCGTGACTCTAAGCGCGTCGGGGGAACGTGGAGGAGAGTCTGAGTCATGCTGTGACGCTCTTGTTATGACACGAGGTAATGCAGAGCGGTACTCAGTGGGTGGATGGGCAGAATTCCGGCCGATTCGTCCGGTCCACATAGTGAGAACCTGCAGGACGTGCCGTGGTCATTTCAGGAGCGTCCTACCGTTTTGGTGATGACCGGGAGTCGTTGCTGCAGGCTACTTGCAGGGCTCCCGAGAGGTCGTGCGCATAGCGCTCACCCAGGATGAAGCTGTGGTCTTCTATTGCGCGCGTATTACGCAGAGTTACGTCCAGGAAAGGGAGAGCGGCGTTTGACGGCACATTCGCGCATTCCGTGACATGCATCGTGACGACGATCTTGTGACCGAAACCGGGCTTGGTCCGGAACGGCGGGCGCGGAACCGATGTCAGCGAGAGGCTCGCGTAGGGCTGCGAGATGCGCACGACGGTGATCGTGGGTCCGTCCTGTGCGGTGACCTTCACCGCGAAGCTGAAGCTTCTGCTCGGAGCGCCGGCGGGCGTGCCCTCCTGGCCGAGGTAGGTGATGGACACCGCCTGGGACGGGTTGGGCGCTTCGGGCGGTGGCGGGTCGTGGGGCCGGGTCGCGAAGAGATAGCTGCCGCACGCCACGAGGGCGACCGCGGTGGCGGACGCGAGCGCGGCACGGCGGTGCCGGGCGTACAGACTTCTCAGACGCTCGCGCGGGGTCCCGGGGAGGAGCGGCGGGGCCGGCTCGACGGTGTCCCACGCGTGTGTGCCCTCGCCCGGCTCGACCGGACCGACGCCGCTCAACTCCAGGGCCCTCCCGTCGGGTTGCCGTCGCGGTACCGCTCGGTGCAGCGTTCGCGCGCGCCGCGGTCGATCAGTTCCCGCGCCGCCTGTTCGCCGGAGCGTTTCTTCTCGGCCCGGGCCGCGTCCACGACCTCCATCAGGATCTCGTACTGCCCGTTGGACAGGCCCATCGACTGGTAGTCCCCGTAGGTGTCGCTGTCCAGCACCTCCCGCGACCAGTGGGCGACGATCCGCGCGCACAGGTCCTCGGGAGGTGTGGCCGACGGCGTGCCGGAGGCGGCCCGCGTGCTCGCCGCCCCGCCCTGCGGCCCGGACTCGCCGCACCCGGTGGCCAGAGCGCCGGTCAGGAGCATCAGTCCAAGTACCGGCCCAAGTACTGGCCCAAGTACCGGCCCCCGCCTGGGGGCCCCACCCGTTCCCATCCCATGACGCTATGCCGCCGGGTGCCCCGGATCAACGCCGCCCGCGCACAACGGTTTTCCGGTGCGTCAGTTCGTCGCGTTCACGCGCGCCGCGTCGCTCGGATTCACGTCCCGCAGCATGCACGTCAGCCGCGCGCTGCACACCCGCTTGCCGTCCTCGTCACTGATCACGATCTCGTACGTGGCGGTCGAGCGGCCCCGGTGCAGGGGCGTGGCCACGCCGGTCACCAGGCCGGAACGGGCGCCCCGGTGGTGGGTGCAGTTCAGGTCGACGCCGACGGCGATCTTGGAGCTGCCGCCGTGCAGCATGGCGCCGACCGAGCCGAGGGTCTCGGCGAGCACAGCGGAGGCACCGCCGTGCAGGAGCCCGTACGGCTGGGTGTTGCCCTCGACCGGCATGGTGCCCACCACGCGGTCCGCGGAGGCCTCGACGACCTGGACTCCCATGCGCGTGCCGAGGTGTCCGGCGGAGAACATGGCGACCAGGTCCACGCCGAGCGCCGCGTACTCGTCGATGACCTCTTGCGGGAACTTCGCGTGGTGCTGCTCGCCCATGGGTTCTGCTCCTTAGTCGTCGATCATGCCGCCCGAGCGGACGCGTTGGCTAAGCGAACGCTCAGTTGGCTGCCGATTGTTCCAGACGCACGACGACGGACTTGCTGGCGGGCGTGTTGCTGGTGTCGGCGGTGGCGTCCAGCGGCACCAGGACGTTCGTCTCCGGGTAGTACGCCGCCGCGCAGCCGCGTGCCGTCGGGTAGTGCACGACCCGGAAACCGGGGGCGCGCCGCTCCACGCCGTCCTTCCACTCACCGACCAGATCGGTGTACGAGCCGTCGGCGAGGCCGAGCTCGCGGGCGTCCTCGGGGTTGACGAGGACGACCCTGCGGCCGTTCTTGATGCCCCGGTAGCGGTCGTCCAGGCCGTAGATCGTGGTGTTGTACTGGTCGTGCGAGCGCAGTGTCTGCAGGAGGAGCCGGCCCTTCGGCAGCTTCGGGAACTCGACGGGCGCGGCCGTGAAGTTGGCCTTGCCGGTGGCGGTGGGGAAGCGGCGCTCGTCACGCGGGGCGTGCGGCAGCGCGAAGCCGTTCGGGTCGGCCACGCGCGCGTTGAAGTCCTCGAAGCCCGGGATCACCCGCGCGATGCGGTCGCGGACCGTGGCGTAGTCCTTCTCGAACTCCTCCCAGGGCGTGCGGGATTCGTCGCCCAGGACGCGACGGGCGAGGCGGGACACGATGGCGGGCTCGGACAGCAGGTGCTCGCTCGCGGGCTCCAGCCGGCCGCGAGAGGCGTGCACCATGCCCATGGAGTCCTCGACCGTAACGAACTGCTCACCACTGCCCTGCAGATCACGCTCGGTGCGGCCGAGGGTCGGCAGGATCAGGGCACGCGCGCCCGTGACGGCGTGCGAGCGGTTGAGCTTCGTCGACACGTGCACGGTGAGGCGGGCGCGGCGCATGGCCGCCTCGGTGACCTCGGTGTCGGGGGAGGCCGACACGAAGTTGCCGCCCATCGCGAAGAAGACCTTCGCCTTGTCGTCACGCATGGCGCGGATGGCCCGTACGACGTCGTAGCCGTGGCCGCGCGGCGGGGCGAAGCCGAACTCCTTCTCCAGGGCGTCCAGGAAGGCGGGCGCGGGGCGCTCGAAGATGCCCATCGTGCGGTCGCCCTGCACGTTCGAATGGCCGCGCACCGGGCACACGCCCGCGCCCGGGCGGCCGATGTTGCCGCGCAACAGAAGGAAGTTGACGACCTCGCGGATGGTCGGCACGGAGTGCTTGTGCTGGGTGAGGCCCATCGCCCAGCAGACGATGGTGCGCTCGGAGGCGAGGACCATGCGCAGGGCCTCGTCGATCTCCGCGCGCGTGAGGCCCGTCGCGGTGAGCGTCTCGTCCCAGTCGGCGGCGCGGGCGGCCTCGGCGAACTCCTCGTAGCCGTGGGTGTGTTCGCCGACGAAGCTCTCGTCGACGGCGCCCTCTGTGTCGAGGATCAGCTTGTTCAGAAGGCGGAAGAGGGCCTGGTCGCCGCCGATGCGGATCTGCAGGAACAGATCGGTGAGCGCGGCGCCCTTGAACATGCCCTGGGGGGTCTGCGGGTTCTTGAAGCGCTCCATGCCCGCTTCGGGCAGCGGGTTCACGGTGATGATCTTCGCGCCGCCCGTCTTCGCCTTCTCCAGGGCGGAGAGCATGCGCGGGTGGTTCGTGCCCGGGTTCTGCCCGGCGACGATGATCAGGTCCGCCTTGTAGAGGTCCTCCAGGAGGACGCTGCCCTTGCCGATGCCGATCGTCTCGTTCAGCGCGGAACCCGACGACTCGTGGCACATGTTGGAGCAGTCCGGCAGGTTGTTCGTACCGAACTCGCGGGCGAACAGCTGGTACAGGAACGCCGCCTCGTTGCTGGTGCGCCCCGAGGTGTAGAACAGCGCCTCGTCCGGGGAGGCGAGGCCGGTGAGCTCCTCGGCGATGATGTCGAAGGCGCGCTCCCAGGGCACCGCCTCGTAGCGCTCGGCGCCCTCCGCGAGATACATGGGCTGGGTGAGACGGCCCTGCTGACCCAGCCAGTAGCCGCTGCGGGTCGCGAGGTCGGCGACCGTGTGCGCGGCGAAGAAGTCCGGGGTCACACGGCGCAGGGTGGCCTCCTCGGCGACCGCCTTCGCGCCGTTCTCGCAGAACTCCGCGGTGTGCCGGTGCTCCGGCTCGGGCCAGGCGCAGCCGGGGCAGTCGAAGCCGTCCTTCTGATTGACCCGCAGCAGCGTCAGCGCCGTGCGCTTCACACCCATCTGCTGCTGGGCCATGCGCAGGCTGTGCCCGACCGCGGGCAGTCCGGCGGCGGCGTGCTTCGGGCCGGCGACCTGCGGCGCGTCCTGAACCGGATCACTCTGGGGCGGCTTGCCGGCCATCTCGGCCTCCTCTTCGAGCACACGTATGAGGTACGCCTTCGATCCTCCCACGTGGTGGTGACAACGATCGCGGCCCGTCCTGGGCGATGATCGCGCGCGGTGCGAAACGCGTGACGAACACGGTGTGAGAGGTGTGAGGGACACGGCGCGAGGGCGGTCGTGGAGGGCGGGGCGGGTCCGACTGTCAGTGGGGCGTGGCAGGATCGGGGTCGTGGCAGATTCAGCATCGAAGAAGACCGAGAAGACCTCCGGCGGCGGGCGCCCGCGGCTGATGCTCATGGATGGGCATTCGCTGGCGTACCGAGCGTTCTTCGCGCTGCCCGCGGAGAATTTCACGACGGCGACGGGCCAGCCGACGAACGCGATCTACGGCTTCGCGTCGATGCTCGCCAACACGCTGCGCGACGAGGCGCCCACGCACTTCGCGGTGGCGTTCGACGTCTCGCGCAAGACATGGCGCTCAGAGGAGTTCACCGAGTACAAGGCGAACAGGTCCAAGACCCCGGACGAGTTCAAGGGCCAGGTCGAGCTGATCGGCGAGCTGCTGGACGCGATGCACGCGGAGCGGTTCGCCGTGGACGGCTTCGAGGCGGACGACATCATCGCCACGCTCGCCACCCAGGCCGAGGCCGCGGGCTTCGAGGTGCTGATCGTCACCGGCGACCGTGACTCCTTCCAGCTGGTCTCCGAGCACACCACCGTGCTCTACCCGACGAAGGGCGTCTCCGAGCTGACGCGCTTCACTCCGGAGAAGGTCTTCGAGAAGTACGGCCTGACGCCCGCGCAGTACCCCGACTTCGCGGCCCTGCGCGGCGACCCGTCCGACAACCTGCCGGGCATCCCCGGCGTCGGCGAGAAGACCGCCGCGAAGTGGATCAACCAGTTCGGGTCGTTCGCGGAGCTGGTCGAGCGCGCCGAAGAGGTCAAGGGCAAGGCCGGGCAGAACTTCCGCGACCACCTGGACGCGGTCAAGCTCAACCGCCGCCTCACGGAGATGGTGCGCGACGTCGAGCTGCCGAAGTCGGCAGCCGACCTGGAGCGCGCTCCGTACGACCGCACGGCCGTCGCGATGGTCCTGGACACCCTGGAGATCCGTAACCCCTCGCTGCGGGAGCGGCTGCTGGCCGTCGACCCCGGGGCGGAGGAGGCGGACGCCGGTCCGCCGGCCGCCGCGGGCGTGGCGGTGGACGGCACGGTCATCGGCACGGGCGAGCTCAAGCCGTGGCTCGCCGAGCACGGCACCACGGTCCTCGGCATCGCCACGGTCGACACCTGGGCGCTCGGCACGGGCTCGGTCGCCGAGGTCGCCCTCGCCGCGGCGGACGGCGCCGCCGCGTGGTTCGACCCGTCCCAGCTGGACGAGGCCGACGAGAACGCGTTCGCGGCCTGGCTCGCCGACCCCGACAAGCCCAAGGTCCTGCACAACGCCAAGGCCGCCATGCGGGTCTCCGCCGAGCACGGCTGGAGCATCGAGGGCGTCTCCATGGACACCGCGCTCGCCGCCTACCTCGTCAAGCCGGGCCGCCGCTCCTTCGACCTGGACGCACTGTCCCTGGAGTACCTCGGCCGGGAGCTGGCCCCCGCCGCGACGGCCGACGGGCAGCTCGCCTTCGGCGCCGACGAGGGAGCCGAGGCCGACGCTCTGATGGTGCAGGCCCGCGCGATCCTCGACCTGGGCGAGGCGTTCACGGAGCGTCTGAAGGAGGTCGGTGCTGCCGACCTGCTGCGTGACGTGGAGCTGCCCACCTCCGTGCTCCTGGCCCGCCTGGAGCGGCACGGCATCGCGGCCGACAAGGCCCACCTGGAAGCCATGGAGCAGATGTTCGCGGGCGCCGTCCAGCAGGCGGTGAAGGAGGCGCACGCGGCTGCCGGGCACGAGTTCAACCTCGGCTCGCCCAAGCAGCTCCAGGAAGTCCTCTTCGGTGAACTGGGCCTGCCCAAGACGAAGAAGACGAAGACCGGCTACACGACCGATGCCGACGCGCTCGCCTGGCTCGCCGGCCAGACCGACAACGAACTGCCGGTCATCATGCTCCGCCACCGCGAGCAGGCGAAGCTCCGCGTCACCGTCGAGGGCCTGATCAAGACGATCGCCGCGGACGGCCGCATCCACACCACGTTCCACCAGACGGTGGCCGCGACGGGCCGACTCTCGTCGCAGGACCCGAACCTGCAGAACATCCCGGTCCGCACCGAGGAGGGCCGCGCGATCCGCCGCGGCTTCGTCGTCGGCGAGGGCTTCGAGTCCCTCATGACCGCCGACTACAGCCAGATCGAACTGCGCGTGATGGCCCACCTCTCCGAGGACGAGGGCCTCCTGGAGGCGTTCACCTCCGGCGAGGACCTGCACACCACCGTCGCCTCCCAGGTGTTCTCCGTCGAGGGCACGGCCGTCGACGCGGAGATGCGCCGCAAGATCAAGGCCATGTCGTACGGCCTGGCGTACGGTCTGTCCGCCTTCGGCCTCTCCCAGCAGCTGAACATCGACGCCGGCGAGGCCCGCGCGCTGATGGACACGTACTTCGAGCGCTTCGGCGGCGTACGGGACTATCTGCGCCGCGCGGTCGACGAGGCACGGGCCACGGGCTACACGGCGACGCTCTTCGGGCGCCGCCGCTACCTCCCCGACCTCAACAGCGACAACCGCCAGCGCCGCGAGGCGGCCGAGCGCATGGCTCTGAACGCGCCGATCCAGGGCACGGCGGCCGACATCGTCAAGATCGCCATGCTGAACGTGGACCGGGCCCTCAGGGAAGCCGACCTCAAGTCCCGCATGCTCCTCCAGGTCCACGACGAAATCGTCCTGGAGATCGCCCCGGGCGAGCGCGCGAAGACCGAGGAACTCGTCCGCCACGAGATGGCCAACGCCGTGCACCTCCGGGCACCCCTGGACGTCTCGGTCGGCTCGGGCCCGGACTGGGAGTCGGCGGCCCACTAGCGCCCTCCGGGGGGCGCGGGATTCGGCTGCGGGCCCGGTGGGGCTAGGTCGCACAGTTCCCCGCGCCCCTGGGTGGGTGGGGGTTGGCGTGGTGTGTTGGGTGCGGGTCGGTTTGGGCTGAGCGCGCAGTTCCCCGCGCCCCTAAAAGATTGCGCAGTTCCCCGCGCCCCTGGATATGGGGCGGTAGGTCCTGCTTTTAAAGGGCGCGGGGAACTGCGCGGCCGGCACCGACCGACCCGCAGACGACAAATGGAGCCCCCCACCAGCAAGCCCCCCGTTCCACCGGCGGAGCCACTTCGTGGAGCCGTTACGCTGGAGGCGTGGCAGTCGTCGATGTATCCGAAGAGCTCAAGTCCCTCTCCTCGACCATGGAGTCGATCGAGGCCGTCCTGGACCTCGACAAGCTGAGGGCAGACATCGCCGTGCTCGAGGAGCAGGCGGCAGCGCCGTCCCTGTGGGACGACCCGGACGAGGCGCAGAAGATCACCAGCAAGCTGAGCCACCTCCAGGCCGAGGTGCGCAAGGCCGAAGCGCTCCGCGGGCGTATCGATGATCTCAGCGTCCTCTTCGAGATGGCCGAGGAGGAGAACGACCCGGACACCCGCGCCGAGGCCGAGACCGAGCTCACCGCCGTCAAGAAGGCGCTGGACGAGATGGAAGTCCGCACCCTGCTCTCCGGGGAGTACGACTCCCGCGAGGCCCTCGTCAACATCCGCGCGGAGGCCGGTGGCGTGGACGCCGCCGACTTCGCCGAGAAGCTTCAGCGCATGTACCTGCGCTGGGCCGAGCAGCACGGATACAAGACGGAGGTCTACGAGACCTCGTACGCGGAAGAGGCCGGCATCAAGTCGACCACCTTCGCCGTCCAGATCCCGTACGCGTACGGGACGCTCTCGGTGGAGCAGGGCACGCACCGGCTGGTGCGGATCTCGCCCTTCGACAACCAGGGGCGGCGCCAGACCTCCTTCGCGGGTGTCGAGATCCTCCCCGTGGTCGAGCAGACCGACCACATCGAGATCGACGAGTCCGAGCTGCGGGTCGATGTGTACCGGTCCTCCGGGCCCGGCGGGCAGGGCGTCAACACCACCGACTCCGCGGTGCGTCTGACCCACCTCCCCACCGGAATCGTCGTCTCCTGTCAGAACGAGCGGTCGCAGATCCAGAACAAGGCGTCCGCGATGAACGTGCTGCAGGCCAAGCTCCTCGACCGGCGCCGGCAGGAGGAGCAGGCCAAGATGGACGCCCTCAAGGGCGACGGCGGCAACTCCTGGGGAAACCAGATGCGTTCGTACGTCCTGCACCCGTACCAAATGGTCAAGGATCTGCGCACGGAGTTCGAAGTCGGAAACCCCGAGGCCGTTTTCAATGGGGAGATCGACGGGTTCCTGGAGGCCGGAATTCGCTGGCGCAAGCAGCAGGAGAAGTAGGCGACATTCGTAGACATCGCTTTGTCGACAGGGCAACTGCCATCCACTGGACGGCAGTTGCCCTTTGTGTAGGCCGATGTCTGGGTTTTACATCACACTCACATGACGCTGTGCCGGTCAAATGAGCTTGATCTGGACATCGCGGTCGCAACGACCTTGACGTTGCATTGAAAAGTGGGAAAGCTGACGCGCGGCATGCGTATCTCTGGGGCGCATGTGAACCGGGGGCTCCACCGAGCTTTCCCCGACGTCGCGGCCCCGGGCGCTGCACCATTGACGATGAGCTACTGGGGGTAGCAACCAGATGACCAAGAAGACGCGTATCCGGATCGCGCGGATAGCCGCCGGCGCGGTGATCGCCGCCGGTGCTTCGCTGACCGCCGCCGGTGCCGCTTCGGCTCTCGACGTCGGTGTCGAGGTGGGCGGTCTGAACGTCGGCGCCAGCGCCGACAAGGACGGTGTCGGGGTCGGCATCGGTGTCGAGGACCCGACCGAGGAGCCCACGGAGGAGCCGACCGAAGAGCCGACGGTGATCCCGACGGACCCGACCGAGGAGCCCACGGAGGAGCCCACGGAGGAGCCGACCGAGGAGCCCACCGAGCCCACGGAGGAGCCGACCGACGAGCCCACCGTTGAGCCGACCGACCCGGGCAACGAGAACGGCGGCAGCACCGGCGGCAACGACACCGACCCCGACGGCGGCTCCCAGCCGGTCGAGCAGGGCGCGGGCAAGGAGAGCCTGACCGACACCGGTTCGGACACCTCCGCCCAGGGCACCGGCGGCGAGCTGGCCGAGACCGGCGCCGCCGAGAACATCACGTACCTGCTGATCGGCGCCGCGACGATGATCGCCGGCGGCATCGGCTTCCGTATGCTGCCCCGCCTGATGAGCGGCCGCGGCGCGGCTGCCTGACGGACGTCGTCATGGGCGTAGGCCCATGAGTGCGTGAGAAGGGCCCGGAGCTTCAAGCTCCGGGCCCTTCTTCATGTCTTGTCTGCTCTGTTCGCGCCTTTGCCGCCCGCTGCCGCCGTGCCTCGTGCGTGCCCGCTCGTGCCTCGCGTGCGTCCTACGCGGTCTGGTGGGCCAGCAGGGCCACCGCCGCGATCAGGATGGCGAGCAGCGCGATCAGCGCCATGGGGTTGAGGCCGCCTCCGAAGGGGCCCTCCTGCTGCAGTCGCGCACGGTTCGCGCGGCAGACGGGGCAGCGGCCCTCGTTCACGGGCGCGGCACAGTTCGCGCACACCAGCCGGTCGTACGTCATGCGCTCGCCCTCCTTGCACCGGTTCCACGTACACAACGCTCTCGGGAACGGATACGTTCCCCCTCCACTGTGCCAGGTTCCTCCGGACGGTGCGCGGGTTCTCATGCGGGGGCTGGGCAGGGCGCCCTGCGGGGTGCCGCCCTCGGGCCCTCTTCTGAGGTTGCCCCGCACAAAAGCGCACAACCCTTGCGCAACCTCTCCCGGCGACTGCGCGCGTGTACCCGGGTCGCGTATGGTCACGCTCATCTAACCCCGATATCCCCGACGGCCTGTGGTGCATCCGTGATCCGATTCGACAACGTGTCCAAGGTCTACCCCAAGCAGACCCGCCCCGCTCTGAGGGATGTGTCCCTGGAGGTCGAGCGAGGCGAGTTCGTGTTCCTGGTGGGGTCCTCCGGCTCCGGAAAGTCCACCTTCCTGCGGCTGATCCTCCGCGAGGAGCGGACCAGCCACGGCCAGGTGCACGTCCTGGGCAAGGACCTCGCGCGCCTCTCCAACTGGAAGGTGCCGCAGATGCGCCGCCAGCTCGGGACGGTGTTCCAGGACTTCCGGCTCCTGCCGAACAAGACGGTCGGCGAGAACGTCGCCTTCGCGCAGGAGGTCATCGGCAAGTCGCGCGGCGAGATCCGCAAGTCCGTGCCGCAGGTGCTCGACCTCGTCGGGCTCGGCGGCAAGGAGGACCGGATGCCCGGTGAGCTGTCCGGTGGTGAGCAGCAGCGGGTGGCGATCGCGAGAGCGTTCGTCAACAGACCCAAGCTGCTGATCGCGGACGAGCCCACCGGAAACCTCGACCCGCAGACCTCCGTCGGCATCATGAAGCTGCTCGACCGGATCAACCGGACGGGCACGACCGTCCTGATGGCGACGCACGACCAGAACATCGTGGACCAGATGCGCAAGCGCGTCATCGAGCTGGAGAAGGGCCGACTAGTCCGCGACCAGGCGCGCGGCGTGTACGGCTACCAGCACTGACCGCGACCTCCCTCACGCTCGCGGATTCACCGCGGAGCAGAGGGAGGACTCCCCACGCATCCGCCACGGAAAGGCCTGAGAAGACGCCATGCGCGCCCAGTTCGTTCTGTCGGAGATCGGTGTCGGTCTCCGCCGCAATCTGACGATGACCTTCGCGGTCGTCGTCTCGGTCGCCCTGTCCCTCGCCCTGTTCGGCGGTTCGCTCCTGATGAGCGACCAGGTGAACACGATGAAGGGCTACTGGTACGACAAGGTCAACGTCTCGATCTTCCTCTGCAACAAGAGCGACGCGGAGTCCGACCCCAACTGCGCCAAGGGAGCGGTCACCACCGAGCAGAAGAAGCAGATCGAGACCGACCTCGACAAGATGTCCGTCGTCGAGACCGTCTCGCACGAGTCCAGCGACCAGGCGTACAAGCACTACAAGGAGCAGTTCGGCGACTCCCCGCTCGCCGCCTCGCTCACCCCGGACCAGATGCAGGAGTCCTTCCGCATCAAGCTGAAGGACCCGGAGAAGTACCAGGTCATCGCGACCGCCTTCGACGGCCGTGACGGCGTGCAGTCCGTACAGGACCAGAAGGGCATCCTCGACAACCTCTTCGGGCTCCTCAACGGCATGAACTGGGCCGCCCGCGCGGTGATGGCGATGATGCTCGTCGTCGCGCTGATGCTGATCGTCAACACGGTGCGCGTCTCGGCCTTCAGCCGTCGGCGTGAGACCGGGATCATGCGCCTGGTGGGCGCCTCCGGCTTCTACATCCAGGCGCCGTTCATCATGGAGGCCGCGGTCGCCGGACTGATCGGCGGCGGGGTGGCGTGTGCCTTCCTGCTGATCGCCCGGTACTTCATCATCGACCACGGTCTGGCCCTGTCGGAGAAGCTGAATCTGATCAACTTCATCGGCTGGGACGCCGTTCTCACGAAGCTGCCGCTCATCCTCGCGACGAGTCTGCTGATGCCCGCGCTTGCCGCGTTCTTCGCGTTGCGCAAGTACCTGAAGGTGTGACGCATGCCAAGAGGGCCGTACCGGCAAGCGCCGGTACGGCCCTTCTCGTTGTCCTAGACTCACCGGCATGTCAGGCCGTGACCTGTTCTGTCAGCCCCGCCGCTTCGGCCGCGGGGCGGCCCTGACGTTGGTCTTCGCGAGCGTTCTCGCGGCGGGCGCCGCGACCGGCTCGTTCGACACCCCCGGCCGCAAGAGCACCTCCCCGTCCACCAGGTCCGCCCCGGCGGGCCACCAGGAGGAGGTCACCGACGCCGCCGCCGAGGCCATGGCCGACGGCAAGTCCCCGGTCGAGGCCGCCGAGCGGGCCGTCAGCCGCAGCGGCGACCGGTGGGGCGCGGTCTACTCCCAGGGCGAGTACGAGGAGTTCGAGGAAGCGCTCGACGGCCAGTACACCGGCGTCGGCCTGTGGGCCCGGCGCGAGCGCGACGGACGGATCGAGGTGACCCGGGTGCAGTCCGGCTCACCCGCGCAGGCCGCCGGGATCCGCGAGGGCGACCGGCTGCGCAGCGTCGACGGCCGCCGGGTCGACGGCAGGCCCGTCACGGAGGTCGTCTCATTACTGAGGGGCGACGCCACCGACGCCAGCGCCGGCACCACCGTCGCTCTCGGCCTTGAGCGCGGCACGCACGCGTGGCGCGAGACCCTGCGCCGGGCCCGCCTGTCCACCGACTCAGTGACGGTCCGCGAACTGCCCGGCGGCGTCACCGTGATCAAGGTCGCCGCCTTCACCAAGGGCTCCGGAGACCTCGTACGGACCGCCGTGGCCGACGCCCCCACGGGCACCGGGGTCGTCCTCGATCTGCGCGGCAACTCCGGCGGTCTGGTCACCGAGGCCGTCACCGCCGCCTCCGCCTTCCTCGACGGCGGCCTCGTCGCCACGTACGACGTGAACGGCGACCAGCGCGCGCTGCACGCCGATCCCGGCGGTGACACCACCAGGCCCCTGGTCGCACTGGTCGACGGCGGCACGATGAGCGCGGCCGAGCTCCTCACGGGGGGCCTGCAGGACCGCGGCCGTGCGGTCGTCGTGGGCTCCAGGACCTTCGGCAAGGGCTCGGTCCAGATGCCGAGCCGGCTGCCCGACGGCTCCGTCGCCGAGCTGACCGTCGGGCACTACCGCACCCCCTCCGGACGCGGGGTCGACGGCCGCGGCATCACCCCCGACCTGGAGGCCGAGGCGGGCGCGCTGGAGCGGGCCGAGACCGTACTGAGCGGGCTCGGCGACCCTTCGTAACCGACCGGACACGGCTTTTCCGGGCCGACGGTCCGCATCTCCCGTAATCGGCTTTCCCTCGTGGGCCCCTCTAGTGCGAAAATGGCCAGCACTATGAGCAAGGGCATGTACGTACCGAAAGAATCCCAGCCGAAGCAGGGAGGGGGCACCTCCGGCAAGGTCAAGGACGGCAAGCGGAAGATCGTCGCGCAGAACAAGAAGGCGCGGCACGACTACGCCATCATCGACACCTACGAGGCCGGGCTCGTCCTCACCGGCACGGAGGTGAAGTCCCTGCGCCAGGGCCGGGCCTCGCTGACCGACGGCTTCGTCCAGATCGACGGGAACGAGGCGTGGCTGCACAACGCCCACATCCCGGAGTACAGCCAGGGCACGTGGACCAACCACACCGTGCGCCGCAAGCGGAAGCTGCTCCTGCACCGCGAGGAGATCGACAAGCTGGCGTCGAAGTCCGAGGAGACGGGTCACACGATCGTGCCCCTCGCCCTGTACTTCAAGGACGGTCGCGCGAAGGCCGAGATCGCGCTCGCCCGGGGCAAGAAGGAGTACGACAAGCGGCAGACCCTGCGTGAGAAGCAGGACCGGCGGGAGTCGGACCGGGCCATCGCGGCGGCCAAGCGGAAGCAGCGGGGCGAGTAGCCGCGGGGCCGGTGGCGGGCCGGTGGGCGCGCGGCGGCCGGGAATACGGTGGCATGCGTGCGCGTTGGTCACGTACGATGGCACTGCACCCCACAGCGGGTGCGCACCTCTTCGCTTGGAGAAGTTCCGAAGAGGATTGAAAAATCAACATGGGGATGATCGGTTTCGACAGCGGATGTTGAAGCAGGGGAAGCGTGTCGAGGAAGCGGCAATGATCTCGTTAACCATATGTCGCAACCAATAATCGCCAATTCCAAGAGCGATTCCCAGTCCTTCGCCCTCGCTGCCTAATAACAGCGACTGAAGGACCCTAAAAGGGTGTCAGCCCGGGGGTGTTCCCGACCCGGACCCTGGCATAATCTAGGGAACTAAACCATCGAGCCCGGTCACGGGGTTCGATGGGAAATCAAACAGTGACTGGGCCCGTCGGCGACTTGTTCGCGTGATCACCGGGGCCGAGAAAATCGAAGCGAACTGCACACGGAGAAGCCCTGATTCTGCACCGGTGGACGCGGGTTCGATTCCCGCCATCTCCACTCATCCCATGTTAAACAAAGGCCCCGCTGCCCAGGCAGCGGGGCCTTTGTCGTGTCCGGGCGGTGCACCGTGCGCGGCTTCGCTCCCGTACGCCTACTGTCCACGAGGCGCGTCGTCCGGGATGCTCCTGTGGCATGAGTAGACCCGTGAGTGGAACCGCGAAGAGTTCTGGGGAGCGCGTCAACTCCCGTATGAAACGGTGGATCTGGCCCGTCGTGATCGGGCTCGCGGCAGCCGCGCTCGGCTCGGGTTCGCCGGCCGGGGCGGACGCCGACCGGAGCGGACTGCCGGAGGCCATCGACACCATCCTCGGGGACAGCCGGATGGAGGGCGGGGCGGCGAGCGTCGTGGTCGCCGATGCCGCGAGCGGCGACGTGCTGTACCAGCACCGGCCGACCGAGCGGCTGATGCCCGCCTCCAACACCAAACTGCCCACCTCGGCCGCGGCGATGGAGATCCTCGGCCCCGACCACAAGTTCACGACGGACGTCCTGACGAACGGCAGGCGGCAGGGTTCCGTCCTGCGCGGCGATCTGTATCTGCGCGGCAGCGGTGACCCGACCGCACTCGCCAAGGACTACGACAAACTGGCCGCCGACCTCGCCGCGTCCGGTGTCACCCGAGTCGACGGGCGGCTCCTCGCCGACGACACCCGCTTCGACAGCTCCCGGCTCGGCCGGTCCTGGGCCGCCGACGACGAGTCCGCGTACTACTCGGCGCAGATCAGCGCGCTGAGCGTCGCGCCCGACACCGACTACGACACCGGGACCGTGATCGTGGAGGTCGCGCCGGGCGCCGGGGCCGGGGACGAGCCGACCGTCACCGTCACACCGAAGACGGACTACGTCGACCTGGACGTCCGGGCCACGACCGTCGCCGCGGGCGGCTCGAACGACCTCACCGTCGAGCGGGAGCACGGCGGCAACACCATCGTGGTCAGCGGTACGACGCCCGTGGGCGGCTCCGGCGCCACGGAGTGGGTGAGCGTGTGGGAGCCCACCGGGTACGCGGCTGCCGTCTTCCGGGACGCGCTCGCCGCGCACGGGGTGAAGGTGACCGGGCCGACACGGCTCGGACGCGCCACGCCCGCGGGGGCACGCCAGCTCGCCTCGCACGCCTCGATGCCGCTGAAGGAACTGCTGATCCCCTTCATGAAGCTGTCGAACAACATGCACGCCGAGATCCTCACCAAGGCCATGGGCGTGGAGGTCTCGGGGGAGGGAAGCTGGAGCGCCGGGCTCGCCGCCATCAGTGGTTACGCGAAGGGCGTCGGCGTCGACACGGGCAAGCTGCGGCAGGTCGACGGGTCGGGGCTCTCCCGGATGAACAACTTCACCGCCGGCCAGTTCAGCAAGCTGCTGCTCGCGGTGCGGGCCGAGCCCTGGTACGCCGACTGGTACAAGTCCCTGCCGGTCGCCTGCGGCCCCGACCGCTTCGTGGGCGGCACCCTGCGGACCAGGATGTGCGGCACGCCCGCGGCGCTCAACGCCCGTGGCAAGACCGGCTCGTTGACCGGGGCGTCCGCGCTCTCCGGGTACGTGACGGACGCGGACGGACGCGAACTCGTCTACAGCATCGTGCTCAACAACTACCTCGCCTCCTCCGTGAAGCCGCTGGAGGACGCGATCGTGGTGACGCTGGCACGCTCCACGGCGGATGCGGCCGTACTCGTGAAGCCGGGCACCGCGCGGGCCGCCGAGCGGAACGCGGACCTGGAGTGCTCGTGGCGCAAGCCGGGGGAGTGCTGAGCGAGTGAGTGAGGCGCGGCTGAGGGAGTGAGGTTGCGGTCCAGGGCGTCTCGCCGACGCCCTGGACCGAACAGGGCTCCGTACGGCCCACGGTCACGGCCCAAGGTGACTGCCCACGATCAGGGCCGCGGCATCGTGCTCCCCCGTACCGTCAGCCGTGGTGACAACAGCGTTGCCTCCGGTACGGCCGTGGCGCCGCCGAGCTTCCTCATCAGCAGTTCCACCGCTCCCGTGCCCACCTCGGCGGTCGGTATGGCGATCGAGGTGACGGGGACGCGGGTCTGTTCGGCCACCTCGTCCGGGCAGATCGCCGTGACCGACAGATCCCCCGGGACCCGTAGGCCGAGGGACTCGAACGCGTCGATCAGCGGCTCCAGGACCGGCTCGTTGTGCACCACGACACCCGTCAGCGCGGGCCGCTCCCGCAGGAGTTGCTCGGCGACCTGCCGGGCCGCCGCGGGTGCCGCCTCGCACGGGTGCACCGAGGAGGACAGCCCGTTGCGGTCGGCCGCGGCCGTGAAGCCCTGGACCACGCGCTGGGCGAACCCGGTCTCCCGCACGTACACCTCAGGCGGTGAGCCCACCAGGCCGATCACCCGGTGTCCGAGGCCCGCGAGATGCTCGACGCACAGCTCGCCCGCCGCTTTGAAGTCCAGGTCGATGCAGGTCAGCCCGGCGGGCTCGGCCGGGAAGCCGATGAGTACCGACGGGCGGTCCAGGGCGCGCAGCAACGGCAGGCGCCGGTCGTGGAGTTGGACGTCCATCACGATCAGCGCGTCGACGAGGGCGGTGTCCGCGACCCGCCGGAGCCCGTCCTCGCCCTCCTCCTGGGTGAGCAGCAGCACGTCGTGGTCGTGCCGGCGCGCGGCCGTCACCACGGACACCGCGAACTGCATCACCACCGGCACATGGATGCCGGTCCGTAACGGCACCACCAGCGCGAGCACGTTCGACCGGCTGCTGGCGAGGGCCCGGGCGCCCGCGTGCGGCCGGTAGCCCAGCTCGCGGATGCTGTCCTCGATGCGCTGCCGGGTCTCCTCGGAGATCGGACGCTTGCCGCTCAGCGCGTACGAGACGGTGCTGGGGGACACCCCCGCGTGCCGTGCCACGTCGGTGATCTTCACCATGCTCAGCCCCGCTCCTGCTCGCGGCCCGGCTGAGGGGACTCGGGGCCCAGTTCGAGGGAGAGGAACCCGGTCCCGGCCTTCGCCCGCGCCACCCGTTCCCCGGCCGCCAGCGCCCAGGGCGCCGACGGATCGCTCGACGAGGCCCGCAGCGTGTCACCTTCGCGTACGACGGTGAAGGTCACGCCGTCCACGGGCACCGTGACCTGCGCGCCGCGATCGAGCCCGTACGCGTGCAGGGTCACCCCGTCCGCGTGCGGATAGTCCGGCCGGTCGTCGACGGCCCCCACCGGGATCACCGCGCCCGGCCTGACGAGGAGCGGCACGCTGGAGAAGCCGTGCTTCTCGCGCACCCAGCGCGGCCCGGTCACCGGGCGTCCGGTGAGGAAGTGGGTCCAGGTGCCCTCAGGCACGTAGTACGACACCTCGCCGTCGTCGGAGAACACCGGCGCGACCAGCAGGTCCGGGCCGAGCATGTACTGCCGTTCCAGGTGGGCGCAGCCGGGGTCGTCCGGGAACTCCAGGAGCATCGCGCGCATCATCGGGACGCCCTCGGTGTGCGCGGTGCGGGCGGCCTCGTACAGATAGGGCATGAGGCGCAGCTTCAGCCGGGTGAACAGGCGCAGGACGTCCACGGCCTCCTCGTCGAAGAGCCAGGGCACCCGGTAGGAGGAGCTGCCGTGCAGGCGGCTGTGCGAGGAGAGCAGGCCGAAGGCGAGCCACCGTTTGAACAGGGCCGGTGTCGGGGTGCCCTCGAAGCCGCCGATGTCGTGGCTCCAGTAGCCGAACCCGGAGAGGCCGAGCGACAGGCCGCCGCGCAGCGACTCCGCCATCGACTCGTAGGTCGCCTCGCAGTCGCCGCCCCAGTGCACGGGGAACTTCTGGCTGCCGGCGGTCGCCGAGCGGGCGAAGACGACGGCCTCCGCCTCGCCGCGGTGCTTGCGCAGCACGTCGAAGACGGTCCGGTTGTAGAGGTAGGTGTAGTAGTTGTGCATCCGCTCGGGGTCGCCGCCGTCCGCGTACGCCACGTCGAGCGGGACCCGCTCCCCGAAGTCGGTCTTGAAGCAGTCGACGCCCTGCGCGAGCAGCGCCTCCAGCTTCGAGGCGTACCAGTCGCGGGCGGCCGGACTCGTGAAGTCGACCAGCGCCATGCCCGGTTGCCACAGGTCCCACTGCCAGACGCTGCCGTCCGGCCGCTTCAGCAGGTGCCCGAGTGCCTTGCCCTCTGCGAACAGCGGTGAGCGCTGGGCGATGTACGGGTTGATCCAGACGCTGATGTGCAGCCCGCGCTCCTTCAGGCGGGCCAGCATCCCCTCCGGGTCCGGGAAGACCCGCGGATCCCACTCGAAGTCGCACCAGTTGAACTCCCGCATCCAGAAACAGTCGAAGTGGAAGACGGAGAGCGGGAGTTCGCGCTCCTTCATGCCGTCGATGAAGGAGGTCACGGTCGTCTCGTCGTACGACGTGGTGAAGGACGTCGACAGCCACAGCCCGAACGACCAGGCGGGCGGCAGCGCCGGACGGCCGGTGAGGGCCGTGTACTTGCGGAGGATGTCCTTCGGGGTCGGGCCGTAGATGACGTAGTACGTCAACTGCTGTGTCTCGGCGCTGAACTGCACCCGGGACACCGCCTCCGAGCCGACCTCGAACGAGACCCGGCCCGGATGGTCGACGAACACGCCGTAGCCCGCGTCCGTCAGATAGAACGGCACGTTCTTGTACGCCTGTTCCGTGGCCGTGCCTCCGTCGGCGTTCCACATGTCGACGACCTGGCCGTTCTTGACCAGCGGCCCGAAGCGTTCGCCGAGTCCGTAGACCTGTGTGCCCACACCGAGGTTGAGCTGCTCGCGCAGATAGTGGCCGCCCGTGCCCGCGTCCCGCATGATGCCCATGCCCTTGGCGCCGCTGGTGGTCAGAGTGCGGCCGTCCGCGAGGAAGTCGACGTGCCAGGGGCCGGTGCGGCTCACCCGCACGGACAGGGCGCCCGCGGTGAGGGTCGCGGACTCCTCGTCGTACTCGGCGTGCGCAGTGAAGTCCTCTTTGCCCAGCTCGAATTGGGGCCCGCGCGACTCCTCGCCCTCGAAGTGTGTGAACGTGACGCCGATGACGTCCGGCATCGGCGCGTGTGCGCTGATCGTCACGACCGGTCCCTTCAGCAGGTCGCCGCGGTGGCGGATGGGCTGGGTAGGCGCGTGGATCGCCAACGCGCCCTGCCCGGCGGTCACATCGAGGACCTCGACCGGATGGGCCGCGCTCACGCCCTCGCGCAGCATCCAGTAGCCGTCGGTGAACTTCACACGCACACCCCTTACTTGACCGCGCCGATGCCGGTCATTTGACCGCGCCCACGGCGATGCCGCGGGTGAGCGTCCGCTGGAAGACGAGGAAGAAGACGAGGGCGGGCAGGACGCCCAGGAGAGCGGCGGCGTTCGTCATCGTGGCGTCCATCAGGCGCTGGCCCTGGAGGACGCCGAGCGCCACCGACACGGTCTGGTTGTCGTTGGAGATCAGCATGACCAGGGGGAGCAGGAACTCGTTCCAGGTCCAGATGAAGAAGAAGACGAGGAGTACGCCGATGGTGGGCCGGCTGACGGGCACCACGATCCGCCACAGCACCTGCCACTTGTTCGCCCCGTCGATCCGGGCGGCCTCGATGATCTCGCGGGGGAACTGCCCGAGGACGGAGGCGAGGAGATATGTGCCGAAGGCGGCCTGGATCACGATGAAGACGATGATCACGCTGAGCCTGGTGTCGTAAAGGCCCGCTTCCTTGCTCAGGTAGTAGACCGGGTAGACCAGCGCCTCCTGCGGGAGCATGTTCGCCAGCACGAAGAAGGCGAGCACCCAGGTGCGGCCCCTGATCCGGCCGATGCCGATCGCGTACGCGTTGAGGACCGACAGGACGACGGCGCCCAGGGCCACCGACCCGCTGATGAGCACCGAGTTGACCAGCTTCTGCCCGAAGTCGACGCGCTCCCAGAAGTCCTTCAGACCGTCGAGGTAGACGCCCTCGGGAAGGCTCAGCGGGCCGTTCGACGAGTATTCGGCGGGCGACTTCACCGCGTTGACGGCGACGATCAGGAAGGGCAGGACCATGAAGAGCGCCCCGATGAACAGGGCGACGAGCACGGGATAGCGGCGGGCGGCTGTCACACTCGGAGCCCTTCCTCGGCGTCTTCGGCGCGGGTCTGGAGTTTCAGCCCCACGAGGGCGAGGACGAGAATGATCACGGTCAGGACCGTGGAGATCGCCGCTCCGTAGCCCACCTGCGTCTTCTCGAAGAACGTGGTGAAGGAGAAGTAGGAGGGCACGTTCGTCGCCCCGCCGGGCCCGCCCTTCGTGAGGACGTACACCGCGCCGAAGACCTTGAGCGCGGCGATCGTGCACCACAGGAGCACGACGTAGATCTCGGGTCTGATCTGCGGCAGCGTGATGTGCCAGAACCGCCGCCACCAGCCCGCCCCGTCCAGCTCGGCGGCCTCGTACAGCTGCGGGTCGACGCGTTGCAGGCCCGCCATGAAGACGACGAGCGGGAAGCCGAGCTGCACCCAGACCATCACGCCCATGACGGTGTAGAGCGCGAGGTCGGGGTCGCCGAGCCAGTCCTGCTGGAGGCTGCCGAGGCCGATGGCCTTCAGGAGCTCGTTCAGCGAGCCGTTCTCCGGCGCGAGGATCCAGCTCCACACGATGCCCGCGACCGCGATCGGCAGCACCTGCGGCAGATAGAAGCAGGCGCGCAGCACGGCGACCGTCCTGCTGCCGAAGTGCTTGCCGACGAAGTCGAAGAGGGCCGCGGCGAGGACGAGCCCGACGACGGTCGGCACGGCCGCCATCGCCACGACCATGAACAGGCTGTGCCGGAAGGACGCCCAGAACTCCGAATCGTCCAGCAGCTCCCGGTAGTTGGCGAGCCCGGTCCACTTCGGCGTACCCACGCCCTGCCACTCGGTGAAGCTCACGCCCGTGTTCATCAGGAACGGCACGACGATGATCGCGAAGAAGGCGAGCACTCCGGGCAGCAGGAACAGCGCGTACGAGTCGCGAGGGCGGCGCGGCCCCTTCGCGTGGTGATGCGCTTCGACAACATCACCGCCGCGACTGCCCGGGCCGCGCCGGCTGCCCCGTCCGCCGCGGCCTCCCCGTTCGACGGTGACCGTCATGGGGCCTGTACGCCCTTGTCGTACGCCGATTCCACCGCGTCCAGGTAGGCGTCCGGCTTCGCGCTCCCCGTGATCAGCTTCTGGGTCTCGGAGACGAGCACGTCGTAGAAGCCGGCGACCGGCCAGTCGGGGTAGAAGGCCAGGCCGTCCCGCTCGGCGAGGGTGTTGAAGTTGGCGATGAGCCCCTTGGACCGCGGGTCCGTGATGGCGGCGGGGTCGGCGGCCACCGGGACTCCGCCGTTGTTGCCCAGCAGGTTCTGGATCTTCTTGGACATGGTGATGTCGATGAAGTCGTAGGCCAGATCCTTGTTCTTGGCGCCCTTGGGGACGACCCAGAGGTTGCCGCCCGAGCCGAGGGTCATGTTCGAGCCGGGCCACAGGAAGGTGCCCCAGTCGACCTTGCTCTCCGCGACGAACCGGCCGTACCACCAGCTGCCGGAGAACAGGATCGGGCTCTTGCCCTGGATGAAGGAGACCCCGGCGTCCTCCGCCTTCGTACCGGTGGACTTCTCGCTGATGTAGCCCTTCTTCACCCAGTCCGCGAAGGTCTCGGCACCGTACGTCCAGGCGGCGTCGTGGAAGTCGGGCTTGCCCTTGTAGAGCTCGTAGGAGTCAACCCAGGCGCGGTCGGCCTTCGACAGCGCGAGCTGGTAGAGGTACTGCTGGGCGACGTACTCGGCGCCCGCGTTGGCGAGCGGGGTGATGCCCTCGTCGACGAACCTGTCCATGGCGGCGGTCAGTTCGTCGAACGTCTTCGGCTCGGCTATCCCGTACTTCTTGAAGAGGTCCTTGTTGTAGAACACCATCGTGTACTCGGCGTAGTTGGGGATCCCGTACCACTTCCCGGAACCCATCACGCCCTTGGCGTCGTACTGGCTGGTGGTCCGCACACCGGCGCTGAGCTTCTTGTCCCAGCCGCGCTTGGTCGCCTCCGCGGACAGGTCGGTGAGAAGCCCCTGCTGGGAAAGGTGCCCGGCCGTCGCGTTGCCCTTGTTGTACTCCATGAGGTCGGGCGCGTCATTGGAGTTCAGGACCATCGGGGCCGTCTTCTGGATCTGTTCGAAGCCCTTCTCCTCGAACTTCACCTTCACGCCCGGATGGGTCTTCTCGAACTCCTTGATGGCCTCCTTCCAGGCCACACCCATCGCGCTGTTGGGGGCCTCGTAGTGCCACAGTTTGAGTGTCTTGCCATCGGAGGACCCGCTGTCCGAGTCGCCGCCGCAGGAGGCCAGCAGCAGGGTTCCGCTCAGAACCGCGGCGGCCGTCGCCATCACACGCCTTCGTGCCGTCAACATCCAGTACCTCCGGGGGAGTCGGATGGGTATCGGGACATCACGCAGCGTTCATCGAATCGATTCGATGCGTGACGTCGAAGCGCTTCGACGGGGGAAGGTATGTGGGGCCTGTGGGCGCGTCAATGGGGTGCGCGGGAATTGGGGCGGGCGTTCGGCCCGTCGGACGGCGGGCGGGGTGTCCTCAGCGGCGGGCCTGGGGCTGGGCCTGGTCCGGAGCTTGGGCTTGGGTTGGGGCTGAGGTCGGGGTCGGGGTCGCGCGGCCCGCCGTCGCCGTGACGGAGATCAGGAGGGCGGTCGCCGCCGCCGCGACCGGTACTCCGTAGCCCGCGGTCGCCGACACGTGCTCCACGGCCCACCCGCCGGCCGCTGCCCCGCAGGCGATCCCGCCCAGCAGCCCCGTCACCGCCAAGGTCATGCCTTCGTTCAGCCGGCCCTCGGGCGTGCGGTGCTGGACCAGGGTCATGCCCGTGACCATCGCGGGGGCGGTCGCCATCCCCGCCACCAGCAGCGCCCCGGCGAGCACCACGAGGGAACCCGTGAGCGAGGCGGCAAGCAGCGGCAGCCACATCAGCAGGGCCATCGCGGCGAGGCTCCACGGGTGGCGCCGCTCGGCCGGGCCCGCCGGCTTCAGAGCCCCGTAGAGGAGCCCGGCGGCGCACGATCCGGCCGCCTGGAGCCCGAGGACGATCCCGGCCGCCGCCCGGTGCCCCTGCGCGTCGGCGAACGCGATCGTCACCACCTCCATCGAGCCGAACACCGCACCCGTGGCGAGGAATCCGACCAGCAGCGGCGGCATTCCGGGCGCCCGGACCGGTGAGCGGGTCGTTGTGGCCGTACGGCCCCGGGCGGGCGGTTCCGTCGAGCGCTGGGCGGCGAAGGTCAGCACGCCGGTCAGCAGCAGGGCGACCCCGACGAGGGTGCCGGCCTCCGGGAACAGGGCCCCGCACAGGAACGCGGCCAGTACCGGCCCGACCATGAAACACAGCTCGTCGGCGGCCTGCTCGAAGGAGTTCGCGGTGTGGAGGCGTACCGGATCGCCCTTCAGCAGATGCGCCCAGCGTGCCCGGGACATACCGCCGGTGTTGGGCGTGGTGGCCGTGGCGGCGTACGCGGCGAACAGCGTCCAGTCGGGCGCCTCGTACCGGACGCAGAGCACCAGCGCGAGCGAGCCGAGCGCGGCGACCGCCGTCGCGGTCACGGCGATCCGCGCCTGTCCGTGCCGGTCGACCAGCCGTGCCGTCCAGGGCGCCACGACCGCCGTCGCCGCAAGGCCGGTCGCGGTGACGGCACCGGCGAGCGCGTACGAGCCCCGCGCACCCGCGATCATGATCACCGCGCTCACGCTGAACATGCCCATGGGGAGCCGCGCGACCAGATTCCCGAGGGTGAAGGCCCGGGTGCCGGGGATGGTGAAGAGGCGGCGGTACGGGTTGCGGGGGCGGTGACTGTTTGGGGGCGGGCTGCTCTCGTACGTACTGCCTTCGTACGCGCTGTCTTCGCGCGCGCTGTTTCGGTGCGGGTCGGGGTCGCGCCGGGGCCCTTCCGGGCCGGGGGACCGCCGTCGCGGTCCGAAGTCGGCC
>NZ_LIQZ01000257.1 GCF_001418655.1 Streptomyces phaeochromogenes
TGTGTATAGGAGACAGGGGCGGGGGTGGAGGAGGCAGTTCCGGTGGTGCCTTGCGGGTGTCGCCGGAAGCCGACATCTCCAGGACCCCACTGCCGTGCCGTCCACTGGGCCGGCCGCTAGCCGGATCGCTCGGCCCGTCGGGTGTGCTCGGCGCCTTGGGTGTGCCCGCCCTTTTGGGCGCGCCCGGTCGCTGTCCGCCGGGTGCTCTCGGTCCCCGGGCCGGTGTGCGACTTGGCGACCTCCGCCACCGCGTCCGCCAGCCGGTTGAGCACCGCGCTCGCCTGTTCGTCGCTGATGGTGAGCGGTGGAAGCAGGCGCACCACGCTGGAGTTCCGTCCGCCGAGTTCCACGATCAGCCCGCGGCGCAGGCACTCCCGCTGGACGGCGACCGCCAGTTCAGGGGCCGCGGGATGCGGTCCGCCGGGGGACGGCGGCGGCTTCTCGGGGTCCACGAGCTCGACGCCGATCATCAGCCCCCGGCCACGCACGTCGCCGACGCAGCCGAAGTCGTCGGCAAGGCTCTGGAGTTGGGCGATCATGCGGTTTCCCAGAGTCGCGGCCCGCTCGGCGAGGCCGTTCTCACGGACGTACGCGAGTGTCGCGGCGCCGGCGGCCATGGCGAGCTGGTTGCCGCGGAACGTGCCCGCGTGGGCGCCCGGCCCCCAGACGTCGAGGTCCTCGTGGTAGACGACGACCGCCAGCGGCAGGCTGCCGCCGATGGCCTTGGAGAGGACCATCACGTCGGGTGTGATGCCGCTGTGCTCCACCGCCCAGAAGGCACCGGTCCGTCCGACTCCCGTCTGGACCTCGTCGGCGATCAGCGGGATGGAGCGCGCCGAGGTGATCTCCCGCATCCGCCGCATCCAGTCGTCGCGGGCCGGAATCACTCCGCCCTCGCCCTGCACCGGTTCCAGGATCATCCCGGCGGGGCTCGGCACCCCGGACTTGGTGTCGTCGAGGATGGACTCGGTCCAGCGCGCGGCGAGTTCGGCACCCGGCTCACCGCCGACGCCGAACGGACAGCGGTAGTCCTGCGGATAGGGCAGGCGCGCGACACGTACGTCGGACGCGCCCCCGGATGCCGCGAGCGCCCCCGCGGTCATCCCGTGGTAGGCGCCGGCGAAGGCGAGAATCCCGCTGCGCCCGGTCGCGGCGCGCACCAGTTTCAGGGCGGCCTCCACGGCGTCCGTACCGGCGGGCCCGCAGAACTGCACGCGCGCGTGGTCGGCGAGACCGGGCGGCAGCGTGCGGAACAGCTCGGTGGTGAAGGCGTCCTTGACGGGCGTGGCCAGGTCGAGGACCTGTAGCGGCGCCCCGGAGTCGAGGACCTTCCTGATGGCTTCCAGTACGACCGGGTGGTTGTGGCCGAGGGCCAGCGTCCCGGCGCCCGAAAGGCAGTCAAGGTAGCGGTTCCCGTCGGCGCCCTCGATCGTCAGACCTCGCGCGCGGACGGGGACGATCGGAAGGGCGCGTGCGTAGGTGCGTGCCGCGGATTCGCGCGCCGCCTGGCGCCGCAGAATCCCCTCGTGCGCCGCGCGCGCCCCGACGTCCTCCTGTGTCGCGCGCGCCCCCGCGGCCTCGGGCATCGCGGGCGCCGTCTCGGGCGCAGACTCGGTCACAGCCACGTCTGTCGGTCCTCCCGCTGTCCAGAAGAGGCGAGTTGCTCGGCCGCCCGGTGGGAGGCGACAGGGAATGAACGCAGCCGGAACGTCCCCCGTACGTACCAACGACGAGGACCGCGAGGGGCAACGGTGGGGCGAAGATCCTTGCCGTGACGGAACCGTTGCGGTTCCGTCGGAAGTCCCCCACAGCAACGGCATAGTCTGTGGTGCCGTTCAGCGAATTCCCGCTGATCAGCACCCACGGTTCACGTCGGACACATCCGGGTCACCGGATCCGTACGAAGTCCCATGTGGCAGCACAGAGTTGTTCGTTCACCTCCAGGGGGAGTCACACCATGCGACCCATACGCCCGCTCTTCGCCGCCCGTCGAGGGAGGAGCTCGCGCCGCAGAACCTCCCCCATGCTGGCCGCGGTCGGACTGGCCACGGCGCTGGCGCTGACCGCCACCGCCTGTGGTTCGGAGGAGGACGCCGACGCGAGCGCGCAGGCGTCGGCGTCCGCGGCGGGCGACGGCAAGATCAAGATCCCGGACAACATCAAGGACAGGCTCAAAGAGCACGGGATCGACATCGACCAGTGGAAGGGCGGCGCCTGGAAGAACTGGGACAAGGACGACTGGCTGCGCGAGGCCGGGGACTACATCAACCCGATCATCAAGGACCTGTGGGACCCGGACCGCATGCGTGAGGCCGAGGACCCGGACCAGGGCAAGGGCGTCGACGAGAACGACCTCTCGGGCGACCAGGGCGTGACCGACCCGGAGCCGGCGCCCGTGCAGGCGAAGGGCGTCCCGGCGGCGTACCACGAGAACGCGCCCGAGGCGGGCAAGGTGTTCTTCGACTCCCCCGAGGGCACGATGGTCTGCTCGGCGACCGTCGTCGAGGACCCGGCCAACCCCGGCAAGTCCAACCTCGTGTGGACCGCGGGCCACTGTGTGCACGCGGGCAAGAAGGGCGGCTGGTACCGCAACATCGCCTTCGTGCCCTCGTACAACAACGACGCCATGTCGGCGACGGAGCTCGCGACGGCCACCAAGGAGGAGGTCGCTCCGTACGGTCTCTGGTGGGGTGACTGGGCCCAGACCTCGGACCAGTGGATCGAGCAGGGCGGCGCGACGGGCGGCGACGGTGCCTCGTACGACTTCGCGGTCATTCATGTGACGCCGGAGAAGGGCAGCGGGGGCAAGTCCCTTGAGGAGACCGTCGGTTCGGCGCTCCCGGTGGACTTCAACGCTCCGGCCGTCTCGGAGGTCGGGGACATCACCGCGACCGGCTACCCGGCGGCGAAGCCGTTCGACGGAGAGACCATGTTCCAGTGCGCGGACAAGCCGGGCAGGCTCTCGATCGCCGAGTCCCAGCCGACGATGTACCGCATCGGCTGCACCATGACCGGCGGTTCGTCGGGCGGCGGCTGGGTCGCGGCGGGTTCGGACGGCAAGCCCGCACTGGTGTCCAACACCTCGATCGGCCCGGTGACCGCGGGCTGGCTCGCGGGGCCGCACCTGGGCACGGAGGCCAAGGGAATCTACGACTCAGTGAGCAAGAAGTTCGCGGCGCAGCAGTAGCGCAGCGACCATAGCGGCGCAGCCGTAGCAGTGGCGGAGCCGTAGCAGTACAGCAAGTAGCGCCACAGGGACGGACGGCGGCAGGGTGGGCGTGGGCCTCACGAAAACCTTCACCGCCCGGCCGCCGTTCGTCCTCGACTCCCCGGGCATAGTGGGGTGTCGCGGTGACACGGGCTCCGCGGAGAGCCTTCTTCGCGCTCTTCGCGCCTGACCCGCAGACGAAAGCTGCACGTTCAATCGGGGGTAACAACATCATGCGTTCCACACGTCCGTCCTTTTCGGGGATGCGCGGGCGACGCCGCGTCCTCGCCGCCGCCGGGCTGGCGGCGGCTCTGGTGCTCACCGCCACCGCCTGCGAGTCGGGCGACGACAACGCCGCCGACAAGCCGGCCGCGACCGGCTCCGGGGCCTCCGGCGGTGACAAGATCGAAATTCCGGCCGACATCGCCGACAGGCTCAAGGAGCACGGCATCGATGTCGACGACTGGAAGGACGGCGAATGGAAGAACTGGGACAAGGACAAGTGGCTCACTGAGGCCGAGGACTTCGTCAACCCGGTGATCGAGGGCCTCTGGAAGCCCGAGCGGATGAAGTCCGCCAAGGACCCGGACAAGACGATCTCCGCGAAGGACGCCTCGGCCGACCAGGGCGTGAGCGACCCGGCGCCGGCCCCGGTCACCGCGACGCGGGAAGAGACCCCGTACCACGACAACGCCGCCCCGGTCGGGAAGGTCTTCTTCGACTCCCCCGAGGGCTCGATGGTCTGCTCGGGCACGGTCGTCAAGGACCCGCGCAACCCGGGGAAGTCCAACCTGGTGTGGACCGCCGGCCACTGCGTCCACGCGGGTGGTGGAGGCGGCTGGTACCGCAACATCGCCTTCGTGCCCGCCTACAACGACCTCGGCAAGTCCGAGGCCGAGCTGGCCAACGCGACACAGCAGGAGATCTCCCCGTACGGCCAGTACTGGGCGGACTGGGCGTCCACCTCGAACGAGTGGATCCAGGGCGGCTCGGAGTCGGGCGGCGCGGGTGCCGCGTACGACTACGCGGTGCTGCACGTGAAGCCGGAGTCCGGCTCCAAGTCCCTTGAGGAGACCGTCGGTACGGCGCTGGACGTCGACTTCTCCACCCCGGCTGCGGCGGACGCGGGCACGATGGGCGCCTGGGGTTACCCGGCGGCGCCGCCGTACAACGGTCTGATCATGCACAAGTGCGTCGACCGGCCGGGCCGGCTCTCACTCAGCCCGAGCCTGCCGACGATGTACCGCATCGGCTGCACCATGACCGGCGGTTCGTCGGGCGGCGGCTGGTTCCGGGTCGTCGACGGCAAGACCGTGCTCGTCTCGAACACCTCGATCGGCCCGACCGACAACACCTGGCTCGCGGGACCGCAGCTGGGCCAGGGCGCCAAGACGCTCTTCGACAACATGAGCAAGGAGTACGGCGCCAAGTAGGCGCCCGTACGCCCGCCGGCGCAACGCCCACGGCATCCGCTCCGCGCATACGGCGAAGGCCCGCCCTGTCAGAGGGGGCGGGCCTTCGCCGTTTTCGATCAGAGCAGACCGATCAGGGCGGACGGATCAGACAGCCGGCGCCGGAACGTACGCCGCCAGTTCCGCCGCCAGTTCCTCGTGCACCCGCAGCTTGAGCAGGGTGCCCTCCGGGGTGTGCTCCTCGGAGATCACCTCGCCCTCGGAGTGGGCGCGCGCGACCAGCCGGCCGAGCGTGTACGGCACGAGCACCTCGATCTCGACCGAGGGGTGCGGCAGTTCGACGTCGATGAGCGCGAGCAGCTCGGCGATGCCCTGGCCCGTGCGGGCCGAGACGGCGATGGACCGCTTCTCGTTCCGCATGAGCCGCTGGAGCACCAGCGGGTCGGCCGCGTCCGCCTTGTTGATCACCACGATCTCGGGCACCTTGGTCGCGCCCACGTCGCGGACGACCTCGCGCACGGCGGCCAGCTGCTCCTCCGGCGCCGGGTGCGAACCGTCCACCACGTGCAGGATCAGGTCGGAGTCCCCGACCTCCTCCATCGTGGAGCGGAACGCCTCGACGAGGTGGTGCGGCAGGTGCCGGACGAAGCCGACGGTGTCCGCGAGTGTGTAGATCCGCCCGCCGGGCGTCTCGGCACGGCGCACGGTCGGGTCGAGGGTGGCGAACAGTTCGTTCTGCACCAGCACGCCCGCGCCCGTGAGGCGGTTGAGCAGCGAGGACTTGCCGGCGTTGGTGTACCCGGCGATGGCGACGGAGGGCACCTTGTTGCGACGGCGCTCCTGGCGCTTGATCTCGCGGCCGACCTTCATGTCCGCGATCTCCCGGCGCATCTTCGCCATCTTCTCGCGGATACGACGCCGGTCCGTCTCGATCTTGGTCTCACCGGGACCACGGGTGGCGAGCCCGCCGCCCTTGCCGCCGCCCATCTGACGGGACAGCGACTGACCCCAGCCTCGCAGCCTCGGCAGCATGTACTGCATCTGCGCGAGCGCGACCTGCGCCTTGCCCTCTCGGGACTTGGCGTGCTGGGCGAAGATGTCGAGGATCAGGGCCGTACGGTCGATGACCTTGACCTTGACGACGTCTTCGAGGTGGATCAGCTGGCCCGGCGAGAGCTCACCGTCACAGATGACAGTGTCCGCGCCGGTCTCCAGCACGATGTCCCGCAGCTCGTTGGCCTTGCCGGAGCCGATGTAGGTGGCCGCGTCGGGCTTGTCGCGGCGCTGGATGACGCCGTCGAGCACGAGCGCGCCGGCTGTCTCGGCGAGGGCGGCGAGCTCCGCGAGGGAGTTCTCCGAATCGGTCGCGGTCCCGGAGGTCCACACACCGACGAGCACCACGCGCTCCAGACGGAGCTGTCGGTACTCGACCTCGGTGACGTCCTCGAGCTCGGTGGAGAGGCCCGCGACGCGGCGCAGGGCCGCACGCTCGGAGCGGTCGAACTGGTCGCCGTCCCGTTCTCCGTCGACCTCGTGGCTCCAGGCGACGTCCTCTTCCATCAGGGCATCGGCCCGAAGACCGTCGGGGTGGTTCTGCGCGAAGCTCTGCGTGTCCTGGGAAGGGGAAGAAGAGGAGGTCATTGGGTCCTTACGTCGATGGGGATACCTGTGGGACGACGGACTTCCGTCCGACATCCACGACAACGTCCGGGGCCGCCGGGAGATTCCCGTCCGGATTCCGGAGGGCCGTGCCGCCGACCCGAAGTGGCGTCGACATGAAGATGTTCGCACGGCACGGCCCGTCTCGTCACCGGGTTTTCGGGGCTATCGCGTGGGCTTGGCGGGCTTCGCTGCCGGCTTCTCAGCGGGCTTGGCTGCGGGCTTCGATGCGGGCTTTTCCGTGGGCTTCTCCACCGGCTTCTCGCTGCGCCAGTCGGGGTGGCCAGGCATGGGCGGGGTCTTCTCCCCGTAGAGCCAGGCCTCGAAGAATCCGCTCAGGTCACGGTCCGCGATCCCCGAGGCGAGCCGCGTGAAGTCCGCGGTGTCCGCGACCCCGTCGTGGTGGGTGCTCACCCAGGTCCGCTCCAGCTGCTCGAAGGAGCGGCGGCCGATCTCCTCGCGCAGCGCGTACAGGACCAGGGCGCTGCCGTCGTAGACGTTCGGGCGGAAGATGCTGAGCTTCTCGCCGGGCGCGGCCCCCTTGGGCGCGGCGGGCGGGCCTCCCGTGGCCCGCCAGGTGTCGGAGGCCCGGTAGGCGGCACGCATCCGTGCCTCCATGGGCTTGTCGGCCTTCTCCTCCGCGTAGAGGGCCTCGTACCAGGTGGCGTGGCCCTCGTTGAGCCACAGGTCGGACCAGGTGCGCGGGGAGACGCTGTCGCCGAACCACTGGTGCGCCAGTTCGTGCACCATGATCGCCTCGACGTACCACTTCGGGTACTCGGGCCGTGTGAAGAGCTCCTTCTCGAAGAGGGAGAGCGTCTGTGTCTCCAGTTCGAACCCGGTGCGGGCCTCGGCGATCAGCAGCCCGTACGTCTCGAAGGGGTAGTCGCCGACCTTCTCCTGCATCCAGGAGATCTGGTCGGGTGTCTTCTTGAGCCACGGTTCCAGCAGCTCGCGGTCCTTGGTGGGCACGACGTCGCGCACGGGCAGACCGTCCGGCCCGCTCCGGTGCAGCACGGAGGAGCGCCCGATGGAGACCTGGGCCAGTTCGGTGGCCATGGGGTGCTCGGTCCGGTACGTCCAGGTGGTCGCCGCGGCGCGCCGGTTCACGTCCAGGGGCAGCCCGTTGGCGACGGCCGTGTAGCCGTTGGGCGCGGTGACCCGGAAGGTGAACAGGGCCTTGTCCGAGGGGTGGTCGTTGCTCGGGAAGACCCGGTGGCCGGCGTCGGCCTGGTTGGCCATCGCGAGGCCGTCCTCGGTCCGCACCCAGCCGCTGTCCTGGTCCTTGGTCGACACGGGGTTGCTGTCGTGGCGCACGGTGATCCGCATCCGGATGCCGGGCGGCAGTGGCTCCGCGGGCGTGACCACCAGGTCCTCCCCGGCGCTCCGGAACTCCGCCGGCTCGCCGTTGACCTCGACGGACCGCACTGTTCCGAGCGAGTAGTCAAGATTGACCTGCTCCAGCCAGTCTGTCGGCCTGGCCACGATCGTGGTGACGGCCGGCAGCGGCTTGCTGTTGCTGCCGGGATAGGTGAAGGAGAGGTCGTACGCCGTGACGTCGTACCCGGGGTTGCCCAGGTGCGGGAAGAGCCGGTCGCCGATGCCGAGCGGGGCCGGAGCGGGGGCACTGGCGGCGATGAGACAGACGGAAGCGGCGGAGGCGAGGAACGCCGTGCGGAGCCGTCGGGGGGCCTTCTGGGGTGGGGTCCCGGTG
>NZ_LIQZ01000258.1 GCF_001418655.1 Streptomyces phaeochromogenes
GCACAAACCACGAAGCACAAACCGCGAAGCACAAACCGCGAAACCGAAGAGCCGCGAAGTCGAGAGCCTTGAGGAGTCGAGGGCCTTGAGGAGCCGTGAAGCCGAGCCGCCAAGGCTCAACTCTCCGCCCCGCACCCACCCGTCCCCAGCCACCCCGCCAGCTTGCCGCCCTGACCCACCGCCCGCAGCCGCTGCTCGGCCGCGTCCCGGACGGGATCGGTGGCCACCACGAGCAGCTCGTCGCCGCGCCGCAGCACGGTCGTGGGAAGCGGAACGAACGATTCTCCACCGCGGACGACCAGCGTGACGGCGGCCCCCGCGGGCAGCCGCAGCTCGTTGATCTCGACGCCGTGCATCTTCGACCCCTCCGGGATCGCGACGGACAGCAGATGTCCGCGCAACCGCTCCAGGGGCGCCGACTCGATCCCCAGGTCGGCGGTCTCCGAGGGGGCCTTGGAGACGCCCAGCTTCCGGGCCAGCCAGGGGAGCGTGGGCCCCTGGACGAGGGTGTAGACGACGACAAGTACGAACACGATGTTGAAGATGCGACGGCTTTCCTCGACGCCGCTCACCATCGGGATCGTGGCCAGGATGATGGGCACCGCGCCGCGCAGCCCGGCCCACGACATCAGGGCCTGCTCCTGCCAGCGCATGCGGAACGGCGCCAGCGCCGCCACGACGCTCAGCGGTCGCGCGACCATGGTCAGCACCAGCCCGATGACGAGCGCGGGCCAGATGTCGTCGCCCATCTCGTGCGGCGTGACCAGCAGCCCGAGCAGCACGAACATGCCGATCTGGGCGATCCAGCCGAGCCCGTCGGCGAAGCCGCGCGTGGCGGGCCAGTGCGGCAGCTTCGCGTTGCCCAGCACCATCGAGGCCAGGTACACGGCGAGGAAGCCGCTGCCGTGGGCCAGCGCCCCGGCCGCGTACGCCGTGACCGCGATCGCCATCACCGCGATCGGGTAGAGGCCGGAGGCGGGCAGCGCCACATGCCGCAGTCCGTACGCTCCCAGGAAGCCCACCGCGAGGCCGATGGCCGCTCCGATGGTCAGCTCCAGCGCTATTTCGCCGAGCAGGTGGTACCAGTGCTCCACCGGTCCTGCCATGGAGAACGAGACGACGAGGATGACCACCGGGGCGTCGTTGAAGCCCGACTCGGCCTCCAGGATGCCGGTCACGCGCGCGGGGAGGGGCACTTTCCGCAGCACGGAGAAGACCGCCGCTGCGTCCGTCGAGGACACCACCGCGCCGATGATGAGCGCCTGCCGCCACTCCAGCCCGATCAAGTAGTGGGCCGCTGTCGCGGTGATGCCGACGCTCACCGAGACGCCCACCAGCGCCAGTGAGGAGGCAGCCGGCAGCCCGGGCTTGATCTCCTTCCACTTCGTGCCGAGGCCGCCCTCGGCCAGGATCACGACCAGGGCCGCGTACCCGATGACCTGGGTCAGTTCGGCGTTGTCGAAGTGGATGTCGCCGATGCCGTCCTGGCCCATGGCGACGCCGATGCCCAGGTACACGAGCAGGCTGGGGAGCCCGCTGCGCGACGAGATCCGAACCGCTGCCACCGCGACGAGCAGAACGAGCG
This sequence comes from Streptomyces phaeochromogenes, assembly GCF_001418655.1. GTDB lineage: Bacteria > Actinomycetota > Actinomycetes > Streptomycetales > Streptomycetaceae > Streptomyces > Streptomyces phaeochromogenes. Next base: position 1,586 of record NZ_LIQZ01000258.1, read on the forward strand.
AGCATACGAGCAGGAGCTGGTTGAGGTGGTGGACAGTCAGCGGCTGTTCCCTTCTCGCCGTTCCGGGTGGATCACTTTGACCAGTTGGACCGCTTCGATCGGCTGGATCACCTTGTCGAGTGCAATCGTGGCCGGTTCAGCCGGCTCGATGGTTCAACTACTTCGTTACCTTACCTAACTCTTGACGCTTTCTTGACACTCGGCAAGGCAAGATCGAACTCCCGTCCGCCCGGGTTCCCGACTCCGCGTCAAGCCCGCGTTGGCCCTGCGCCTATGGTTGCTCCAGCGCTCAGTCAAATGGACAAGCCCGCCTGCCGCTCGCGTGAGGACAGCAAGGACAGCGATGCCCCCCAACACCACCGCATCTTCCGGTCAAAAGCCCGGCAAGTCCGGCAGGAAGAAGGGGCGCAGAGCCCGTCTGATCCTGATCGTCCTGGTTCTGGCCATCATCGGCGGCATCGCCTACGGGTCGTTCTGGAGCATCAGCACCGTCCGCGCCTCCTTCCCCCAGACCAAGGGTTCCATCACGCTCGACGGTCTGTCGGGCCCCGTGGACGTGAAGCGTGACGGTTACGGGATCCCGCAGATCTACGCCTCGACCGACGCGGACCTGTTCATGGCGCAGGGCTACGTCCAGGCGCAGGACCGGTTCTACGAGATGGACGTACGCCGTCACATGACGGCCGGCAAGCTCTCCGAGATGTTCGGCGAGAGCCAGGTCGACGAGGACGAGTTCCTGCGCACGCTCGGCTGGGACCGGGTCGCGGAGAAGGAGTACGAGACCAAGCTCTCCGCGGAGACGAAGAAGTACCTGCAGGCATACGCCAAGGGGGTCAACGCGTACCTGAAGGGCAAGGACGGCGCGGACATCTCCCTGGAGTACGCGGCCCTCGGTTTCCGCAACGACTACAAGCCCAAGGAGTGGACCCCGGTCGACTCGGTGGCCTGGCTCAAGGCGATGGCCTGGGACCTGCGCGGCAACATGCAGGACGAGATCGACCGCTCCCTGATGACCAGCCGCCTGGGACCGAAGCAGATCGCCGACCTGTACCCGCAGTACCCGTACGACCGGAACAAGCCGATCGTGCAGGAGGGCCAGTACGACAGCGTCACCGGGGAGTACCGGCAGGGCAGCGACACCAGTACCGGTACCGGCGGTACGCAGTCCTCGGCGGGCACCGGGCTTGCGAACAACACCGAGGCCCCCTCCGGGCTGCAGGGCCAGCTGTCGGGCCTCTACAAGGTGCTCGACGACGTCCCTGAGGCCGTCGGCGTGAACGGCAACGGCATCGGTTCGAACTCCTGGGTCGTCAAGGGCACCCACACCATCACCGGCAAGCCGCTGCTCGCCAACGACCCGCACCTGTCGCCCTCGCTGCCGTCCGTCTGGTACCAGATGGGCCTGCACTGCAAGAGCGTCTCCGAGAAGTGCCAGTACGACGTCTCCGGGTACACCTTCGCGGGCATGCCGGGCGTGGTCATCGGCCACAACCAGAGCATCGCCTGGGGCATGACCAACTCCGGGGCCGACGTCACCGACCTGTACCTGGAGAAGCTCACCGGGAACGGCTACGAGTACGACGACAAGGTGAAGGCCTTCACCACCCGCGAGGAGAAGATCAACGTCGCGGGCGGCGACTCCAAGACCATCGTCGTCCGGGAGACCAACAACGGACCGCTGCTGTCCGACCGCAACGACGAGCTCGTGAAGGTCGGCAAGAAGGCCACCGTCGACAGCGCGGCACCCGACCGCGGCGACGGCTACGGCATCTCCCTGCGCTGGACCGCCCTGGACCCCGGCAACTCGATGGACGCCGTGTTCGCGATGAACAAGGCCACCGACTGGACGGAGTTCCGCAAGGCGGCCACGCTCTTCGACGTGCCCTCGCAGAACCTCACCTACGCGGACACCGACGACAACATCGGCTACCAGCTGCCCGGCAGGATCCCGATCCGCGGTGAGGGCGACGGCTCGCTCCCCTCGCCCGGCTGGGACTCCAAGTACCGCTGGACCGGCTACATCAAGCAGGCCGAGCTGCCCTACGAGTACAACCCGAAGCGCGGCTACATCGTGACCGCCAACCAGGCCGTCGTCGACAAGGACAAGTACCCCTACACGCTCACCACGGACTGGGGCTACGGAACGCGCAGCCAGCGGATCGCCGACCTCATCGAGTCGAAGATCAAGGGCGGCGGCAAGATCTCGACCGACGACATGCGCCAGATGCAGCTCGACAACAGCAGCGAGATCGCCAAGCTCCTGGTGCCCAAGCTGCTCAAGATCGACGTGGCCGACAAGAACGTCCGTGAGGCGCAGAAGCTCCTGGAGGGCTGGAACTACACCCAGGACGCCGACTCGGCCGCGGCGGCGTACTTCAACGCGACCTGGCGCAACATCCTCAAGCTCGCCTTCGGCAACAAGCTGCCCAAGGAGCTGCGGGTCGAGGACCAGTGCCTGAGCGTCGAGCCGGTGGACTCCACGGGGCCCGCCGACGAGGACCGGCGGGTGCGCGAGTGCGGTCAGCGCGAGGCCGACAGCGCGCAGCCGGACGGCGGCGACCGCTGGTTCGAGGTGGTCCGCAAGATCCTCGACGACGAGGACAACGACTGGTGGTCGGCGCCCGCGACGCGCACCGACCCGGCCGTCGACACCCGTGACGAGCTCTTCAAGCGGGCCCTCACGGACGCCCGCTGGGAGCTGACCGCCAAGCTGGGCAAGGGCATCGACACCTGGAGCTGGGGCCGCCTGCACCGGCTCTACCTGAAGAACCAGACCCTGGGCCTCGAAGGTCCCGGATTCCTGAAGTACATGCTCAACCGCGGCCCGTACAACATGAGCGGCGGCGAGGCGGCGGTCAACGCCACCGGCTGGAACGCCGCGGGCGGCTACACCGTGGTCTGGGTGCCGTCGATGCGCATGGTGGTGAACCTGGAGGACTTCGACAAGTCGAAGTGGATCAACCTCACCGGTGCCTCCGGGCACGCCTACAGCGCCCACTACGTCGACCAGACGGGCAAGTGGATCGACGGCGAGCTGCTGCCCTGGGTCTCCACGGAGCGGGCGGTCGACGCGAAGACGTCGGACACGCTGGTCCTGAAGCCCTGAGCACCACGTGAGAACGGCCCTCCACGCGCGCGTGGAGGGCCGTTTCGCGCATCGGGGCCCCTGGGGGGGCGATCGGCCTCTACGGAGAGGGCCGGCGGAAGCGGTGCACTCCCGAAGGGGTCACCACCGCGTGCACCGGCCGGTCGTGCGGCTCCTCGGGGACGAGATCGACCACTTCGGAGTCGTACAGCAGCACCACCAGGGCCGGATCCGCGCCCGCCCGGTCGAGTCGCGCCAGGACCCGGTCGTACGATCCGCCGCCGCGGCCGAGCCGCATCCCGCGCGCGTCGACGGCCAGGCCCGGCAGGAGCACGGTGTCGGCCGTGAGCACGGCGTCCGGGCCCAGACGCTCGCCCGCGGGCTCCAGGAGGGCCATCTTTCCCCGGTGCTGTACGGAGACGAGCGAGCCCTCTCCGGCGTACGCGCCCCAGTCCAGGTCGTTGTCCGCGAGCAGCGCCGGGAGCAGGACGCGCACGCCGCGCGCGTGGAGTGCGTCGAGGAGCGCACGGGTGCCCGGTTCGCTCCCCACGGACACGTAAGCTGCCACCGTGCGCGCGTGCGCCAGTTCGGGCAGCTCCAGGGCGCGGGCGGCGAGTGAGGCCCCGGTCTCCCGCACGTCATCGGCCGTATACCGGCTTCTCACCGTGAGGAACTCTCGCCGCAACACTCGCTTGCCAGACTCCGGTTCGGGTCCCAGGTGGCTCATAGGCTTGTTCCGTACCCTTCATAATGCGCTCATATGAGAGCGAATTAACCGGAGCCACAGATTCCATACAAAGGCACCGGATATGGTGTCGGGCATGACTCAGGCACACCCCAGGATCAGCAAGGCTGTCATCCCCGCAGCAGGCCTCGGAACCCGGTTCCTGCCGGCCACCAAGGCCACTCCCAAGGAGATGCTGCCGGTCGTCGACAAGCCGGCGATCCAGTACGTGGTCGAGGAGGCCGCGTCCGCGGGCCTCGATGACGTCCTCATGATCACGGGCCGCAACAAGCGCCCCCTCGAGGACCACTTCGACCGCAACTACGAGCTGGAATCGGCCCTTCAGAAGAAGGGCGACGCCGACCGGCTCGCCAAGGTGCAGGAGTCCAGCGACCTCGCCACCATGCACTACGTCCGCCAGGGCGACCCCAAGGGCCTCGGCCACGCCGTGCTCTGCGCCGCCCCGCACGTCGGCCACGAGCCCTTCGCGGTGCTCCTCGGCGACGACCTGATCGACCCGCGCGACCCGCTGCTCAAGCGCATGGTCGACGTCCAGGAGCAGTACGGCGGCAGCGTGATCGCCCTCATGGAGGTCGCCCCCGAGCAGATCCACCTCTACGGCTGCGCGGCCGTCGACGCCACCGACGACAGTGACGTCGTCAAGGTCCACGACCTGGTCGAGAAGCCGGCCGCCGCCGACGCCCCGAGCAACTACGCGATCATCGGCCGGTACGTCCTCGACCCGCACGTCTTCGACATACTGCGAAAGACCGAGCCGGGCCGCGGCGGCGAGATCCAGCTCACCGACGCCCTCCAGCAGCTCGCCGCCGACGAGAAGGTCGGCGGCCCGGTGCACGGCGTGATCTTCAAGGGCCGCCGCTATGACACCGGTGACCGGGGCGACTATCTGCGTGCCATTGTCCGACTCGCGTGCGAACGTGAAGACCTGGGCCCGGACTTCCGGACCTGGCTTCGCAGTTACGTCACCGAGGAGATGTAAACAACTTGAGCAGCGCCGCGACCCGCGTCACCGGCCAGGACCACCTCTGGTCGGTGTCCGAGCACCTGGAGGACATCCTCGCGACCGTCCGCCCCCTCGAAGCCATCGAGCTGCAGCTCCTCGACGCCCAGGGCTGCGTCCTGGTCGAGGACGTCACGGTGCCGGTCTCCCTGCCGCCGTTCGACAACAGCTCGATGGACGGGTACGCGGTCCGGGTCGCCGATGTCGCGGGCGCGAGCGAGGAGTACCCGGCCGTGCTCACGGTCGTCGGTGACGTGGCGGCGGGCGAGTCCGAGCTGCTCCACGTGGGACCCGGCCAGGCCGCCCGCATCATGACGGGCGCCCCGCTGCCGCCCGGCGCCGAGGCCGTCGTCCCCGTGGAGTGGACCGACGGCGGCCTCGGCGAGGGCCCCGTCTCCGGGATGCGCGCCCGCAGCGCGTCCCCCGAGGGCGCCTCCGGCCAGGTCCACGTCCACCGCTCGGCATCGGCACGCGCGCACGTGCGTGCCAAGGGCAGCGACGTGAAGGCCGGCGACCGAGCCCTCTCCGCGGGCACCGTCCTCGGCCCGCCGCAGATCGGCCTGCTCGCCGCGATCGGCCGGGGCACCGTCCGGGTGCGCCCGCGCCCGCGCGTGGTCGTCATGTCCACCGGCAGCGAACTGGTCCAGCCCGACGAGCAGTTGGGAACCGGCCAGATCTACGACTCCAACAGCTTCGCGCTGTGCGCCGCCGCCCGGGACGCCGGCGCGATCGCCTACCGCGTGGGCGCGGTCGCCGACGACGCCGAGACACTCCGTGCCACCATCGAGGACCAGCTCATCCGCGCCGACCTCGTGGTCACCACGGGCGGCGTCAGCGTCGGCGCGTACGACGTCGTCAAGGAGGCCCTGTCCTCGGTCGGCGACGAGGACGAGGCGGGCAGCGGCATCGAGTTCCGCAAGCTCGCCATGCAGCCCGGCAAGCCCCAGGGCTTCGGCTCCATCGGCCCCGACCACACCCCGCTGCTCGCGCTCCCGGGCAACCCCGTGTCGTCGTACGTGTCCTTCGAGCTGTTCGTGCGCCCCGCGATCCGCACCCTGATGGGTGTCGACGACATCCACCGGTCCACGACCAGGGCGACCCTCCGTACGGACAAGGCGCTCACCTCGCCCGCCGGACGCCGTCAATTCCTGCGCGGACGGTACGCGGACGGGGAGGTCACCCCCGTCGGCGGCGCCGGATCCCACCTGATCGCGGCCCTCGCGCACGCGAACGCGCTGATCGTCGTCCCCGAGTCCGACGAGTCCGTGGAGCCCGGCACCGAGGTCGACGTGGTCCTCCTCGGCTGAAGGCCCCGACTTGGGGGTACCGTGTCGCGCACAACAGGCCCGACCGGGAGCGCCCCAGCCATCATGAGTACGCAGGACCGACTGACCCACATCGACGAGGCGGGTGCCGCCCGCATGGTGGATGTGTCCGAGAAGGACGTGACCGCCCGCACGGCACGCGCGAGCGGTCGCGTCCTCGTCTCGCCCCGCGTGATCGAGCTGCTGCGCGGCGAGGGAGTGCCCAAGGGCGACGCCCTCGCCACCGCGCGCATCGCGGGCATCATGGGCGCCAAGCGCACACCGGATCTGATCCCGCTCTGCCATCCGTTGTCGGTATCGGGTGTCAAGCTTGATCTGTCGGTCGCGGACGACGCCGTCGAGATCCTGGCCACCGTGAAGACCACCGACCGCACGGGCGTCGAGATGGAGGCCCTCACCGCGGTCAGCGTCGCGGCTCTCACCGTGATCGACATGGTCAAGGCGGTAGACAAGGGGGCGGTCATCACGGACGTGCGCGTGGAGGAGAAGACGGGCGGCAAGTCGGGCGACTGGAGCAGGGCATGACCGCGGGACCGACGGGACCCGCGGCACCGGTCGAGCCGCCGATCGGAGGCGCGCTGCTCGCTCCGTACAGCGCCCTCGTCGTGACGGCCTCCAACCGCGCGGCGGCGGGTGTCTACGAGGACCGGGGCGGGCCCCTGATCGCGGAGGGGCTCCTGAAGTTCGGCTTCGCGGTCGACGGTCCGTGGGTGGTCCCTGACGGGGACCCCGTGGAGAGCGCCCTGCGGGTGGGCGTCCGGGCCGGGTACGACGTCATCGTGACCACCGGCGGCACGGGCATCTCACCCACCGACGGCACCCCGGAGGCCACGCGGAAGGTGATCACGTACGAGGTGCCGGGCATTCCCGAGGCCATCAGGGCGTTCGGAAGGGAGAAGGTGCCCACTGCGGCGCTCTCCCGGGGGCTCGCCGGGGTCGCGCAGGGCACACTGATCGTGAACCTTCCGGGTTCCACCGGCGGGGTGCGGGACGGACTGGCCGTCCTCGAACCCCTCCTGATCCACGCCGTCGACCAGATCCGCGGCGGCGACCACCCCAGACCCAGCGGCAGTGGGGGTGTGAGCTGAACAGCCCATCCTGGCCGGTCGAGCTGGTGGACGGCGATGTGGTCCTCCGGCCCATAAAGCTGCGCGACCAGCGGGCCTGGCGCGATGTGAACCGCCGTAACCGGGACTGGCTGCGCCCCTGGGAGGCGACCATCCCGCCGCCCACACCCAGCGGGCCGATCGCCCACCGGCCGACCTATCGCCAGATGGTCCGGCATCTGCGCGCCGAGGCGAACTCGGGGCGGATGCTGCCGTTCGTCATCGAGTACCAGGGGCGGCTCGTCGGTCAGTTGACCGTCGCCGGAATCACCTGGGGCTCGATGTGCTCGGGCCATATCGGCTACTGGGTGGACGAGGCGGTCGCCGGTCGCGGAGTGATGCCGACGGCCGTGGCGCTTGTGTCCGACCACTGCTTCCGAACCGTTGGTCTGCACCGCATCGAGGTCTGTATTCGGCCCGAGAACGGGCCGAGCCGACGGGTCGTGGAGAAACTCGGATTCCGTGACGAAGGCCTTCGTCCACGTTATCTCCACATCGACGGCGCCTGGCGTGACCACCTCGTCTTCGCGCTCACGGCCGAAGAGGTGCCCGAAGGACTGCTGGCCCGCTGGCGCCGGACACGCTCGCGGAACACGTCCGAAAACTCACCGCGGGACACGCCTCGGAACACCGCGTAAATGAAATGGGTGTTCGAAAATGATCGGCGATCGACCATCCTCGGGCATTAATTTCGCGCCCCTGGCGGCCTGCTGATCGCATCGGTCACAAAAAAAGCTCGAAATATCAGCCAGATCGTGCGACACACCGGCTCAATTGGCAGATGGCCTCACGCAAACCCCTCTACCGTGTGAGGCGTGAGCAGCAGCGGCCTCATCTACGCAGTCATTGTCGGGGCCTGGGCCGCCTACTTGGTGCCTATGTGGCTCCGTAGGCAGGACGAGCTGAATGAGGCCCGTCCGACGGAACGCTTCAGCACCGCCATCCGGCTTCTGTCCGGCCGGGCGGGCATGGAGCGCCGGTACGCCAAGGACCTGCGGGCGCGCTCCGCCGAAGAGGGGGAGCACCACGCCGACCCGGACGGCGTCACCGACTCGGTGGACGTCCGGGCCTTCGCCATGCCTCCGACGCGTCGCGAGGCACGGGCCGACGTCGACGACGTACGGGATGCACGAGACGTGCGTGACGGACGTGACGGACGGGACGTGCGGGACGAAGCGCGGTCCGAGGGGCAGGCGCAGGCGCAGCCCGCTTCGAAGCAGGCGCCCAAGCAGGCGTCGAAACACGCACCGCAGCAGCACGCATCGCAGCATGCGGCGCGGCAGGCGTCGAGACAGGTGTCCGCGACGGTGCCGAAGCCCGGCTCCCCGGCCGGCGCCGCCCACCCCGCGGCGAAATCCGGCCGTGCGGCGGACGGGCGGCCGGTGCCCCGGCAGGGCGCCAAGCCGTCGTCGAACGGAGCGTCGGCGTCGTCCGTGTCCGCCGCGTCGTCTCCCGCGAGGCGGGCCGCGGCTGCGGAGGCCGCGGCGCGCGCCCGGCGCTCGAAGGTGCTCGCGCGCCGACGGCGTACGACGGTGATGCTCTTCATGGCCTTCACGCTCGGCGCGATCGTCGCGGCGGTCGGCGGACTCGCGTTCCTGTGGGCGCCCGGCGTGCCCGCGGTGATGCTGAGCGTCTACATCGCCTATCTGCGCTCCCAGGAGCGGCGGCGCTTCACCTACGTGATGGACCGCAGGCGGGCCGAGGTCGCGGCGCAGCGCCTGCGGGAGCGGCAGCCCAGGCGTCGGCCGCCCACCGACCCGGGTGCCGCGGACGAGCCGGAGGACGGACCCGAGGCCGACACCGATCCCGGTCTGTCCGCGCTCGCCGCCGACCGCCGTGCCCTCGTCGAGCAGACCGACCACGCCGAGTGGGTCGACCAGCAGCGTGAGCGGCGGAGCGGCCCCTCCGGTGGCGACAGCTGGGACCCCGTCCCGGTGCCGCTGCCGACGTACGTGACGGCCCCGGTCGCCCCGCGCGCCACGTCCGACGTCGACCTGGGCGGCCCCGACGCCTGGAGCTCGGCCCGGTCCAGCACGGTCGAACCGAACGCCGACTGTTCGACGGCCGAGGCGGGGGAGGAGCTCGGCGAGTCCTACGTGGACGACTCGGACGATGGGGAAGACGCGTCGGACAGCGCCGCGGACGCCCGGCGCGCGGCCTCGGCCCGGCGCGCCCGCGAACGAGGCCGCACGCCCCTCTTCGACCAGTACGAGGACGGCGACCGGCCACGCGCGGCCAACGAGTGACGACGCCTCAGAACTCCCGTCGCGGGCCTGCTCCTGACCAGCGGGTGAGGGCCCGGGAACGGATTTCCAAGCACCCTGACCGGGATGCTAGAGTTTCACTCGTTGCAAGGGCCTGTGGCGCAGTCTGGTAGCGCACCTCGTTCGCATCGAGGGGGTCTGGGGTTCAAATCCCCACAGGTCCACGCACAGATCAAAGCCCCTGCCGGGGAGATCCGGCAGGGGCTTTGGCGTGCCGTGCGGCGGTGAGGTGCGGCGACTGGAGTTGGGTTCGTCACGCGTCGATGAGTGCGGGTGCGAGCTCTCGCCACGGGGTGGTCGGTACGTCGAAGGGGGAGTCCATCAGGACCTGGACGCAGACGTGGTCGGCTCCGGCGGCCAGGTGTTCGCGCACGCGCCTGAGGATCGCCGCTTCGTCGCCCCACGCGATGAGCGCTTCGGCGAGCCTGTCGGAGCCGCCGCGTACGAGGTCGGTCTCGTCGAAGCCACCCCTCAGCCAGTTGTTGCGGTAGTTCGGCAGACCGGTGTAGATGTCCAGGTGCGCGTGGGCCCGGCGCAGCGCTGTCTCGCGGTCCGAGGTGAGTACGGCGCCCATCTCGACGGCCACGAGCTTGTCCGGCCCCAGAGCCGCCCGTACGTCGGCGGTCTGCTGCGGTGTCACCAGATACGGGTGGCTGCCGTCCGCGAGTTCACGGGCCACCTCCAGCATCCGGGGGCCGAGGGCGGCGACCAGGACGGGCGGGCGGGGTTCGTCGGCCTCCGCGGCGTAGAAGGTCGCTCCCGCCATCGCCGTGAGGTACTCGCGCATGGCGGCGACCGGTTTGGTGTAGCTGCCCCCGCGCACCCGCTCCACCAGCGGCCGGTGGCTGACCCCGAGCCCGAGGACGAACCGCCCGCCGTGCGCCGCGGCCAACGTACGGGACGCCGCGTTGGCCGCGACCGCGTCGCGGGCCCAGATGTTGGCGATGCCGGTGGCCACGCGCATGCGCCCGGTGGCGGCCAGCAGCAGCCCAGCCTGGGTGAAGGCCTCCCGGCCGTAGGCTTCGCCGAACCACAGCGTGCCCCAGCCCTGGGCTTCGAGCTCGGCCGCGATCTGCCCGGCCGCCGCCGGAGTGAGCGCGTCCAGGCTCGACGTCCAGATCCCCACGCGCCCGAGTCCTGCTTCTTCGGCCACTGTCATGCCGTACCTCTCCTTGGTCGATGGGTGATGTCGGTCGGACTCCTGCCGGGCGGGTGCTGTGACCGTGCCACTCAAGGTCGTTGAGGCGGGCGTTCGCTCGAGGGCAGGTCGCTCGGCCGCTTGGTTGGCCGCCGCCCTGGACGAGCGCACGCGCCGGCCGCCGCGTTCGCCGTCCGGCCGTGTCCGCTACTTCGCGTTGACCATCTGCAGGTGGTAGCCCGTGACGCGGATGTCCGTGCCGGACGCCGGGACCACGGCCATGGTGATCAGGGAGTTCGTGCGGGTGAGGCCGCTCGTGCTGGTCCGGCCGTCCAGGTAGATGTCCGTGACCGTGGGCAGGTTCTCGATGTCCAGCTGGGTGGCACAGCGGGGGCCCTCGGCCTTCGGCCAGTTCTGGTAGTCGACGCCGAAGTCGTAGAGGGCCAGCGCGCCCCCGTCGGTGGTCTTCAGGCCGTACGCCGTCTCGGCCGCCGTGAAGCCGGGCTCGTACTCGCCGTCGACGCAGCCGTCGTCGAAGGCGGCGCGGTCCGCGTACGACTTCTTCCAGGCCTTCACGGACGCGGTGTTCGCGAAGCTCGCGTCCGCCTTCTTGCCGCCCGTGACGTAGAAGTCCTTGGACAGGTCGCGCAGTTCGTCGAGCTTGACCTTGCCCACCGTGTCCGAGGCCTTGAGGACCGTGACGAAGCCGTCGTCGTCGCGCTTCACGGCCGGCAGCTTGCCGTCGGCCTCGCCGACGGACACCGCCTTCCACTCGGCGCCCTTGTTCTTGCTCTTCTCGTAGTCCTTCACGTGCTCGAAGACCAGGAGACGGCGGCGGTCCTTCTCGATGTCCTCGCCGGTGACCCGGGTGTCGACCATGAAGACCTGCGGCGAACCCTTGCGGGGGATGTAGAAGCGGGCGCCCTCGACCGGGTAGTGGAAGGGCGTCTTGAAACTCGCCTGCTCCTTCTTCGGCAGGGCCTTGAACTGCGTGAACGTCGCCTGGCTCTGCTGGAGCAGCGCGCCGCCCTCCACCTCGGCCGTCCTGTCCGGGGCCTGTGTGGCGTTGGCCGCGTTGTTGACCTTCGCGTAGTTGAGCAGGACGGCGTGCGCAGACTTGAGGGAGATGACGCCCGCCTCGGCGGAGGAGCCGCCCTTGCCGTCAGCGCCGGACGCCTCGGTTCCGCCGTCGGAGCATGCGGTGAGGGCGAGTGCGAGGGCGGTGACGGGCACGGCGGCTCGCAGAAGTCCGGGCGTGTGGCGGCGCGAGGTCATGGGTCCCCTGTCGTGAATGCTGTGAATGATCACGACAGGCTAGTGGCCCCGCCCGCGCCGGGCGGGCGTCCTCACAGAAGCTTCGCGAAGCAGCGGCTGTCCTCGTGGAAGCGGTAGTGGCCGAACTTGACGCACGGCTCGTATCCGCTGGAGGCGTAGAGGGCGATGGCCTCGGGCTGCTTGTTGCCGGTTTCCAGGACCATGCGGGTGCGGCCTGCCGCGCGGGCGTCGACCTCCAGGGCGGCCAGGATGCGGCGGGCAAGCCCGTTGCCGCGGGCCTCCTCGATCACGTACATCCGCTTCAGCTCGGCGTCGCCGTCCGAGTAGCCCTCGTCGTTCTCGTCCTGGGTGCGCCAGCCGCCCGTGGCAACCGGCCGCTCCTGGGCGTCGTACGCCATCAGGTACAGGCCGATCGGCGGCTCGAACATCGACGGATCGAGCGGGGTGACGTCACCCTCGTCCCCGTAGCGCACGGCGTACTCGGCCTGCACCTGGTCGTTGAGCTTGACTGCGTCGGGGTGGTCGAAGGTGACCCGGCGTATATTCATGCTGAGTATCGTACTTCTATGCGGTGGGTGGGATGGTGGCGTGCGGGGCGTCCGCCCGTCCGCGCGAAGGGCTCGGGCGGGCGCCGTGCACGTACCAGTGTGCCGGTATCGTGCCCGAGTGCTCACTGTGACCTCTGTGAATGTGAACGGGCTCCGGGCCGCCGCCAAGAAGGGCTTCGTGGAGTGGCTGGCGGAGACGTCAGCCGATGTGCTGTGCCTCCAGGAGGTGCGGGCCGAGCCGGAGCAACTCCCGGAGGGTGTACGGCAGCCCGAGGGGTGGCATGTCGTGCACGCGCCCGCCGCCGCGAAGGGGCGGGCCGGTGTCTCCCTCTACACGCGCCGCGAGCCCGACCGCGTCCAGGTCGGCTTCGGGTCCGCCGAGTTCGACGGCAGCGGACGGTACGTCGAGGCCGACCTGCCCGGTGTCACCGTCGCCAGCCTGTACCTGCCCTCCGGCGAGGTCGGCACCGAGCGGCAGGACGAGAAGATCCGGTTCATGGACGAGTTCCTCGCCCACCTGAAGAACCTGCGCGAGCGCGCCGCCGCCGACGGACGCGAGGTCGTCGTCTGCGGCGACTGGAACATCGCCCACCAGCAGGCAGACCTCAAGAACTGGCGCGGCAACCAGAAGAACTCCGGCTTCCTGCCGGAGGAGCGCGAGTGGCTCGGCCGCGTCTTCGACGAGACGGACGGCGGGTACGTGGACGTCGTCCGCGCCCTCCACCCGGACGTGGAGGGGCCGTACTCGTGGTGGTCCTACCGGGGGCGGGCCTTCGACAACGACACCGGATGGAGGATCGACTACCAGGTCGCCACACCCGGTCTCGCGGCCCGGGCCGTCAAGGGGCTCGTGGAGCGGGCGGCCACGCACGACGAGCGGTGGTCCGACCATGCGCCGGTGACGGTTGTGTACGAGTAGTAGTCCTCCAGTAGTCCTCGCTCCCGTGCGACTTCGCGCGGGAGCGACTGCGGGAAACGGGCGCGTACGACGGCTTCGGGGGCGGAAACTCGGGCTCCGGACGCGGTGGTGCGCCGGGCGCCGGTTTTCGAGCGTGTGTGCGGACAGGTGTGCGCGGAAAGGCTCTTCCCCATAGGACGGTACTTACCGGTCGGTCGTAGGGGGACGCGTGCGGGGGCAGGAGTGGCGCGGCCACAACGAGCTGAGCGGTGTCGTTCACGGTCCCAGCGTCCAGGCCGGAGTCGTGCACGGCGACGTCCACATCCGTACCGGTGAGACGGCGGAGCAGCAGTTGCCGTGGCAGCTTCCGCCGGCCGTTCGCCTCACCGACCGCACCGCGGAGGTGGAGCGGCTCGAACGGCACCGGGCTCTCGCCGCACAGCGGGCCCACCCCGCCCTCGCCACCGTGAGCGGCCTCGGCGGAGTCGGCAAGACCGCGCTGGCCCTGGCCTGGCTGCACGGGTTGCGCCCGGACTTCCCCGGCGGCCAGCTGTACGCGGACCTCTGCGCGCAGGCGCCGACCGGCCCCGTCGAACCGGCCCATGTGCTGGGCAGTTTCCTGCGCGGGCTCGGTGTGCCGCCGCAGCAGGTGCCGGAGGGTGCCGCCGACCGGGCCGCGCTGTACCGCTCGCTCACCGCCGACCGCCGGATCGTGGTGCTGCTCGACGACGCGGCGACGGCGGCGCAGGTACGGCCGCTGCTGCCGGGCGGGTCCAACGTCACGCTGGTGACCAGCCGTCGGCGGATGTCCGGGCTGGCCCTCGAAGGCGGCTACCAGGTGCATCTGGAACCGCTCGCCCCCGAAGCGGCGGTCGAACTGCTCGCGGCCACCCTCGCCGACGACCGCGTGGCCAACCAGCCGGACGACGCCCGCGCCCTCGTCGGCCTCTGCGCCGGGCTGCCGCTGGCCGTGCGGGTCGCCGGGGCGCGGCTCGCGGCGCGGCCACAGCGCCGGATCACCACCATGGTCCGGGCCCTGACCGCGGAGCGCGGGCGGCTGGACGCGCTCGCCATCGACGGCGACCACGGTGTACGCGCCGCCCTCGACCTCTCCTACCAGGGGCTGCCCGCGGAAGCCGCCCGGCTCTACCGGCTGCTCGGCGTGCATCCGGGGACGGAGTTCGGGGGAGGGGTCGCGGGGG
>NZ_LIQZ01000259.1 GCF_001418655.1 Streptomyces phaeochromogenes
CAACCAGCCCATATCAGCCCCGCCCGGCAATCCAGCCGGTCCGGGGTTGGAGGACGAGGGCGTAGGGGCGATAGGGGTGTTCGGGGGCGGAGCCCCCGAGTAAGTGACGGGAATGGGTAGGGGCGGCGGGGGCGAAAAAAGGCCCCCGCCGCCCCTACCACCACCCACCCGTCAGGGTGAAGCCGGCGGATACAGCGAGCGTGGCAGTTGGGATGCCGCCGCGGTGTCCAGGAGCCACAGGGTGCGCGACCGACCACGGGCCCCGGCCGCCGGGGCCTGGATCTCTCCCGCGCCGGACAACGCGATCGCCGCCGCCTGCGCCTTGTCCTCGCCCGCCGCGAGCAGCCACACCTCCCGCGCGGCCCGGATCGCGGGCAGCGTGAGGGTGACCCGGGTCGGCGGCGGCTTGGGGGCACCGTGGACCCCCACCACCGTCCGCTCGGTCTCGCGGACGGCCGGCAGTTCGGGGAAGAGCGACGCCACATGCGTGTCCGGACCGACGCCGAGCATCAGCACGTCGAAGGTCGGAACCGGACCGTGGTTCTCCGGCCCGGCGTGCTCGGCGAGTTCGGCCGCGTAGGCCTCCGCCGCCGCGTCCGCGTCCTTGCCGAAGGGCCCGTCCGACGCGGGCATGGCATGCACCCGCTTCGGATCCAGCGGCACCGAGTCGAGCAGCGCCTCACGGGCCTGGGTGACATTGCGCTCGGGGTCGCCCTCGGGCAGGAACCGCTCGTCGCCCCACCACAGTTCGAGCCGGCCCCAGTCGATGGCGTCCCGGGCGGGCGCGGTCGCGAGCGCCGCGAGGAGCCCGTTGCCGTTGCGGCCACCGGTCAGCACGACCGAGGCGTAACCGCGCGAGGCCTGCGCGTCCACGACCTTCGTGATGAGCCGGGCCGCGGCGGCCTGGGCCATCAGTTCCTTGTCCCGGTGAACCACCAGCTGGGGAGTAGTCATGGCGAGTCCGCCTTCTTGACCGGGGGCATCTGGGCCGGAGTCGGACGGCCGGAGTCGCTGTCAGCCGCCGGGGAGGCGGAAAGAGCCGGCTCGGACGTCTTGGCCGACGGCGCCGGGTCCGGGTCCGGCGCCTTCTGCCGGACCGGCAGGGACTCCGGGCCGCGAGCGGACGCCTCGGCCCGCTGCGTGGCCGACGGGATCCCGCCCAGCCGGTCCACCCCGAACCGCAGCGCGGACGCGTACGTGTCGTCCGGATCGAGCCTGCGCAGCTCCTCCGCGAGCAACTCGGACGTCTCACGCCGCTTGAGAGCCACCGCGCGGTCCGGCTGGCCGGGCAGCGCCAGCGTGGCCATCGCCCCGTCCGACCGGTGCAGGGTGATCGGGCCGCCGGTTGTCTCCAGCCGCACCTGGGTCAGACCGGGACCCGCGGAGACGGCCCGCCGGACGTGCACGTGGAGCCGGTCGGCGAGCCACATCGCGAGCAGCTCGACGCTCGGGTTGGACTCCTCGCCCGCCACCTCGACGGAGACGACCTCGCAGTCGATCTGGTCGAGGGCGGCGGCCAGCATCGAGCGCCACGGAGTGATCCGGGCCCAGGCCAGATCGGTGTCGCCCGGCTCGTAGCTCTCGGCCCGGGACCGCAGCTCGTGGACGGGCTTCTCGGCCGCGTAGCTGTCGGTGACCCGGCGCTGGCCCAGGGCGCCCAGCGGGTCGCCCGCCGGATCGCGCGGGGCGTCCACCGACCACCAGACCACCACCGGCGCGTCCGGCAGCAGCAGCGGCAGGACGACGGACTGGGCGTGGTCGGAGACCTCGCCGTACAGCCGCAGGACGACCGTCTCGCCGGTGCCCGCGTCCGCGCCGACCCGCACCTCGGCGTCCAGGCGCGACTTCGTGCGGTCACGCGGCGAACGCGAGACGCGCTTGATCACCACGAGCGTGCGCGAGGGGTGCTCGCGCGAGGCGTCGTTGGCGGCGCGCAGGGCGTCGTACGCGTTCTCCTCGTCGGTGACGATGACGAGGGTGAGGACCATGCCGACGGCGGGGGTGCCGATGGCCCGGCGGCCCTTCACCAGCGCCTTGTTGATCTTGCTGGCCGTGGTGTCCGTGAGATCTATCTTCATGGGCGACGCCAGCTCCGTCCGTCTCGCTTGAGCATTTCGTCCGCCTCGACGGGCCCCCACGTACCGGACGGGTACTGCGCCGGCTTGCCGTGCTTGTCCCAGTACTCCTCGATCGGGTCGAGGATCTTCCAGGACAGCTCGACCTCCTCGGTGCGCGGGAAGAGGTTCGAGTCGCCCAGGAGAACGTCCAGGATCAGACGCTCGTACGCCTCCGGGCTCGACTCCGTGAAGGACTCGCCGTACGCGAAGTCCATCGAGACGTCCCGGATCTCCATGGAGGTGCCGGGGACCTTGGAGCCGAAGCGGACCGTGATGCCCTCGTCGGGCTGGACGCGGAAGACGATCGCGTTCTGGCCCAGCTCCTCCGTCGCCGTGTGGTCGAAGGGGGAGTGCGGGGCACGCTGGAACACGACCGCGATCTCGGTGACACGGCGGCCCAGGCGCTTGCCCGTACGGAGGTAGAACGGGACGCCCGCCCAGCGGCGGTTGTCCACCTCCACCTTGATCGCCGCGTAGGTGTCGGTCTTCGACTTGGGGTCGATGCCGTCTTCCTGGAGATAGCCGACGGCCTTCTCGCCGCCCTGCCAGCCCTCGGCGTACTGACCGCGGACCGTGTTCTCGCCCAGGTCCTGGGGCAGCTTCACCGCTCCGAGGACCTTGGTCTTCTCGGCGGCGAGCGCGTCCGCGTCGAAGGAGGCGGGCTCCTCCATGGCCGTCAGCGCCATGAGCTGGAGCAGGTGGTTCTGGATGACGTCACGGGCGGCGCCGATGCCGTCGTAGTAGCCGGCCCGGCCACCGATGCCGATGTCCTCGGCCATCGTGATCTGTACGTGGTCCACGAAGGACCGGTTCCAGATCGGCTCGAACATCTGGTTGGCGAAGCGCAGCGCCAGGATGTTCTGGACCGTCTCCTTGCCCAGATAGTGGTCGATGCGGAAGACCTGGTCCGGGGCGAAGACCTCCTCGACGGTCGCGTTGAGCTCCTCGGCCGACTTGAGGTCGTGGCCGAAGGGCTTCTCGATGACCGCGCGTCGCCAGGAGCCGCTCGACTGGTCGGCGAGACCGTGCTTCTTCAGCTGCCGGATGACCACCGGGAAGGCGGACGGCGGCACGGACAGGTAGAAGGCGAAGTTGCCGCCCGTGCCCTGTGCCTTGTCCAGCTCGCCGATCGTCTCGCGCAGCCGCTCGAACGAGTCGTCGTCGTCGAAGGTGCCCTGGACGAAGCGCATCCCCTGGACGAGCTGCTGCCAGACCTCCTCGCGGAACGGCGTACGGGCGTGTTCCTTGACGGAGTCGTGGACCTCCTGGGCGAAGTCCTCGTTCGCCCACTCGCGGCGGGCGAAGCCGACGAGCGAGAAGCCCGGCGGCAGCAGACCGCGGTTGGCAAGGTCATAAACGGCAGGCATGAGCTTTTTACGGGACAAATCGCCCGTGACCCCGAAGATGACGAGGCCCGACGGCCCCGCGATACGCGGGAGCCGTCGGTCCGCCGGGTCACGCAGCGGATTGCTGCTTGACAAGATTTCAGCCCTCCGAGGGGGCGAGGCGCGCGAGCTCTGCCTCGGTCGACTTGAGCAGGTCGTTCCAGGACGCCTCGAACTTCTCGACGCCCTCGTCCTCCAGGAGCTGGACCACGTCGTCGTACGAGATCCCGAGCTTCTCGACCGCTTCGAGCTCGGCACGGGAATGCTCGTACGTACCGGCGATGGTGTTGCCGGTGATCTTGCCGTGGTCCTCGGCGGCGGCCAGGGTCGCCTCCGGCATGGTGTTCACCGTGTTCGGCGCGACCAGGTCGTCGACGTACAGGGTGTCCTTGTAGGCCTTGTCCTTGACGCCGGTCGAGGCCCACAGCGGACGCTGCTTGTTGGCCTGCGCCTTGTCGAGGGCGGCCCAGCGGTCCGAGGAGAAGACCTCCTCGTACGCCTCGTAGGCCAGTCGCGCGTTGGCGAGACCCGCCTTGCCGCGGGCGGCCTTCGCCTCGGGGGTGCCCAGGGCGTCCAGCCGCTTGTCGATCTCGGTGTCCACGCGGGACACGAAGAACGACGCCACGGAGTGGATGCCGGACAGGTCGATCCCGGCGGCCTTGGCCTTCTCCAGGCCCGCGAGGTAGGCGTCCATGACCTCGCGGTAGCGCTCCAGCGAGAAGATCAGCGTGACATTGACGCTGATGCCCCGGCCGATCGTCTCGGTGATCGCGGGCAGGCCCGCCTTGGTCGCCGGGATCTTGATGAGCGTGTTCGGACGGTCGACGAGCCAGGCCAGCTGCTTGGCCTCGGCGACGGTCGCCTGGGTGTTGTGCGCCAGGCGCGGGTCGACCTCGATGGAGACCCGGCCGTCCTGGCCCTGCGTGGAGTCGTAGACCGGGCGCAGGATGTCGGCGGCGTCACGGACGTCCGCCGTCGTGATCATGCGGATGGCCTCTTCGACGGTGACCTTGCGGGCGGCGAGGTCACTGAGCTGCTGCTCGTAACCGTCACCGCTGCTGATCGCCTTCTGGAAGATCGACGGGTTGGTGGTGACGCCCACGACGTGCTGCTGGTCGATCAGCTCGGCGAGGTTGCCGGACGTGATCCGCTTGCGCGACAGGTCGTCCAGCCAGATCGCGACGCCTTCCTCGGAGAGGCGCTTCAGTGCGTCTGTCATGGAAAATGCATCTCCTACGTGTCGTATGTCAGCGTCAGCGCTGGGCTGCGGCGATCGATTCCCGGGCGACGTTCGCGACGTTCTCGGCAGTGAACCCGAACTCCTGGAAGAGCACCTTGCCGTCGGCCGAAGCACCGAAGTGCTCCAGGGAAACGATGCGACCGGCGTCCCCCACGTACTTGTGCCAGGTG
Organism: Streptomyces phaeochromogenes; assembly: GCF_001418655.1. Classification (GTDB taxonomy): domain Bacteria; phylum Actinomycetota; class Actinomycetes; order Streptomycetales; family Streptomycetaceae; genus Streptomyces; species Streptomyces phaeochromogenes. The sequence continues at coordinate 4,913 of NZ_LIQZ01000259.1, forward strand.
AGACCGATACCGGCCTCGACCGCGACCCGTGCCTTCACGCTCGGCGGCAGGACGCTCTCCCGGTACCCCTGGTCCTGCTCCTCGAACCACTCCACGGAAGGCATGGACACGACCCTGGTCGGGGTGCCCGCGGCCTCCAGCTGCTCACGTGCGTCGACGGCCACGTGCACCTCGGAACCGGTCGCGATGAGAACGACCTCCGGGGTCCCGGTGGACGCCTCGAAGAGCACGTAACCACCCTTCGCCGCATCCTCGTTGGCCTCGTACGTCGGTACGCCCTGACGGGTCAGCGCGAGGCCGTGCGGGGCACCCTTGCCGAAGACCTTGGTGTAGCGCCGGAGGATCTCGCGCCAGGCGATCGCGGTCTCGTTGGCGTCCGCCGGACGGACGACATTGAGGCCCGGAATGGCGCGCAGCGAGGCCAGGTGCTCGACCGGCTGGTGCGTCGGACCGTCCTCGCCGAGACCGATGGAGTCGTGGGTCCACACGTACGTCACCGGCAGGTGCATCAGAGCGGACAGACGCACCGCGTTGCGCATGTAGTCGGAGAACACCAGGAAGGTGCCGCCGTAGATACGGGTGTTGCCGTGCAGCGCGATGCCGTTCATCTCCGCGGCCATCGAGTGCTCACGGATACCGAAGTGGATCGTGCGCCCGTACGGGTTCGCCTCCGGCAGCGGGTTGTCCGCCGGGAGGAACGACGAGGTCTTGTCGATCGTCGTGTTGTTCGAGCCCGCCAGGTCGGCCGAGCCGCCCCACAGCTCGGGGATGACCGCACCGAGCGCCTGGAGCACCTTGCCGGAGGCCGCACGCGTGGCGACGCCCTTGCCCGCCTCGAAGACCGGGAGCTTCTCCTCCCAGCCGGTGGGCAGCTCGGTCGCGGCGATGCGGTCGAACTCGGCGGCACGCTCGGCGTTGCTGTTGCGCCACTCCTGGAACGACTTCTCCCACTCCGCCTTGGCCTGACGGCCGCGCTCGCCCAGCGCGCGCGTGTGGGTGATGACCTCGTCGGAGACCTCGAAGGCCTTCTCCGGGTCGAAGCCCAGCACACGCTTGGTGGCCGCGACCTCGTCGTCGCCGAGCGCCGAGCCGTGCGCGGCCTCGGTGTTCTGCGCGTTCGGAGCGGGCCAGGCGATGATCGAGCGCATCGCGATGAACGACGGCTTGTCGGTCACCAGCTTCGCGGCCTCGATCGCGTCGTAGAGCGCGTGCGGGTCGAGGTCGCCGTCCGGCTTCGGGGCCACGCGCTGAACGTGCCAGCCGTACGCCTCGTACCGCTTGACGGTGTCCTCGGAGACGGCCGTCTCGGTGTCGCCCTCGATCGAGATGTGGTTGTCGTCCCACAGCAGGATCAGGTTGCCGAGCTCCTGGTGGCCGGCCATGGAGGACGCCTCCGCGGAGATGCCCTCCTGGAGGCAGCCGTCACCGGCGATCGCGTAGATGAAGTGGTCGAACGGGGAGGCGCCGGGAGCGGCCTCCGGGTCGAACAGGCCACGCTCGTAGCGGGCGGCCATGGCCATGCCCACCGCGTTGGCGACACCCTGGCCGAGGGGGCCGGTGGTGGTCTCCACGCCGGGGGTGTGCCCGTACTCCGGGTGCCCCGGGGTGCGGGAGCCCCACGTCCTGAAGGACTTCAGGTCGTCCAGCTCCAGGCCGAAGCCGGCCAGGTAGAGCTGGGTGTAGAGGGTCAGGGACGAATGACCGGCAGACAGCACGAAGCGGTCGCGGCCGGTCCAGTCGGGGTCCGCCGGGTCGTGCCGCATCACCTTCTGGAAGAGGGTGTAGGCGGCGGGCGCCAGGCTCATCGCCGTACCCGGATGGCCGTTGCCGACCTTCTGTACGGCGTCGGCGGCCAGGATGCGGGCGGTGTCGACGGCCCGCTGGTCCAATTCGGTCCACTCGAGGTCTGTTGTGGTCGGCTTGGTGCTCACCCTGGGTCAGGGCTCCTCTCCACATGTTCCACATGTCGAATGCCGGTGCACGTCGCGCCCACCGGCTCGCTGTCGAGCCTACCCCCGTAGGAACGCGCATTTTTTCGAGTCATTCCAGACTGCCGGGACTCTCCCTCTTCCGCCTCCCGACCGGCGCGTTCCGTGTTCGGCAAGTGAATACGGAGCCGCTCATCCGACTGCTCAACGCAATGCCGATCAGTCCTGCGCGGAGGCCTTTCAACACGACCCGACCCCCGCGAAGGCCGGGGTCTGGGCAACGTCTACAGTGGCGTGGTACGCGCGAGCCTTTACCGGGAGTTCACACCCGGAGCTCGCTGAAATGTCTCTGTCAGGGGTGTGCGTGACGGCCGTTGAATCCCGTCCTGCGGGAGTGCTCGGGACGAGTCAGGGCGCGAAGCGGGGCACGAACCACCGGCCGTTCTGGGCTCGGGTCAAGGCGTTCGTCGCTCTCACCAAGCCGCGGATCATCGAGCTGCTGCTGATCACCACCGTTCCGGTGATGTTCCTCGCGCAGCAGGGTGTGCCCGATCTGAAGCTGGTGCTCCTCACCTGCGTCGGCGGCTACCTCTCGGCGGGCGGCGCCAACGCCCTGAACATGTACATCGACCGTGACATCGACGCGCTCATGGAGCGCACCGCACAGCGTCCACTGGTCACCGGCATGGTCAGCCCACGCGAGTGCCTCGCCTTCGGCATCACGCTCGCGATCGTCTCGACGCTGCTGTTCGGATTCGCCGTCAACTGGCTGTCCGCGTGGCTGTCGCTCGGAGCGCTCCTCTTCTACGTCGTCGTCTACACGATGATCCTCAAACGCCGTACCTCGCAGAACATCGTGTGGGGCGGTATCGCCGGCTGCCTTCCGGTGCTCATCGGCTGGTCGTCCGTCACGAACTCCATGTCGTGGGCGCCGATCATCCTCTTCCTCGTCATGTTCTTCTGGACGCCGCCGCACTACTGGCCGCTCTCCATGAAGGTCAAGGCGGACTACGCGCGCGTGGGCGTTCCGATGCTGCCCGTCATCGCCTCCAACAAGGTCGTCGCGCGGCAGATCGTCCTCTACAGCTGGGCCATGGTCGCCGTCTCCCTGCTCCTGACGCCGCTCGGCTACACGGGCTGGTTCTACACGGTCGTCGCCCTGGTGACCGGCGGCTTCTGGCTCTGGGAGGCCCACGGGCTGCAGACCCGGGCCAAGGACGGCGCCGTGGGCGCCAAGCTGAAGGAGATGCGGCTCTTCCACTGGTCCATCACTTACGTGTCGCTGCTGTTCGTGGCGGTGGCCGTGGACCCGTTCCTCCGCTGACCTCCGGCTGAGGGGGCGCCCCGAAAGGGGCGCGGGGAACGGCGAGTGGCCAACCCCACGCACCACCCCCGTCGCCAGTGGATCTACCCGTCGGTAGCATCCCGGTATGGCAGACACCCAGCAGGTTGACGAGGGCGCCGGCGCCAAGCAGGACGCCAAGGCCGAGCGCCGGGCGGCGAAGCTCGCCAAGCAGATCTCCTCCTTCGCGCAGGCCCACGGCGGCGCGGAGGGCCAGATCGCGTACATCGGCCAGAAGGGCGCCCGGATCGTCCTCGTCGGCGAGGACGGCGGCTGGGGCGACCTCGTGGCCCCCACCTTCGCCATCGCGGAACAGGCCGTGAAGAAGTCCGGCATCACCGCCCACGAAGACTTCGACGGCGAGTTCGCGAACAAGGTCAAGACAGGCCCGTACGAGTGGACCCGCATGGCAGGAATCCAACTGGGCGGCCCCAGCAACACCTGAATCCGACCCCACCCCGAGCGCCCCAAAGGGGCGCGGGGAACGGCGCGAGCAACCACGACAGACCCGTGCCCCTTCAGGGGCGCGGGGAACGGCGCGACCAGCCCCAGCAGGCCCGCACCCATCAGCCGACCCGCAGGTCAGATCCTAATTGCGCGTAAGGGAAAGATCAGTGTTGAGACCCCAC
>NZ_LIQZ01000026.1 GCF_001418655.1 Streptomyces phaeochromogenes
CACCCGCACCCCACCCCCAAAACCCGCGGAGCGCTTCGCACGGGGTGTGGCCGCCCAACACCTGACACCCGGTTCACCCGTTAGGCCCTTTAATAAAGGCAGGGCCCATTCGCGGGGAGTCCGGATGATCGAAACGCCGTCGCTGGTGGATCAGTACTGCCACGGCGTGCTGCGGACGGAGCTGGGTCTCGGCACCTTCGAGGCCCACCTCGCCCGGGGCGAGGGCCCGCCCGCCGCAGGGACCACGTTCTTCGACACACAGACCGGTTTCGCCGTACGCCGCTGGTGTCCGCCCCTGCTGGGCCTCGAACCCCACTGCCCGCCTGCCCGCTACCTCGCCCGACGCCGGGAACTCGGCGTCCTGGAGGCGGGGCGCAGGCTGCTGCGGGGGAGCGGGATCACGACCTATCTGGTCGACACGGGTCTGCCGGGCGATCTGACGGGGCCCGGCGAGATGGCCTCCACGGGAGCCGCGCACGCCCACGAGATCGTCCGTCTGGAGCCGCTCGCCGAGCAGGTCGCCGACACCTCGGGCACCGTCGAGTCGTTCCTCGCCAACCTCGCCGAGTCGGTGCACGGGGCGGCCGCGAGCGCCGTGGCCTTCACTTCGGTGGCGGGCTTACGCCACGGGCTGGCGCTCGCGCCCGAACCGCCCGGGCCCGGAGAGGTGCGCGGCGCGGCGGCGCGGTGGCTGGCCGGGCGCCGGGTCGGCGGCGAACTGAGCGATCCGGTGCTGCTCAGGCATCTCCTGTGGATCGCGGTCGCCTCCGGCCTGCCGCTCCAACTGCACGCGGGGCTCGGCGAGCCCGGCCTGCGCATCGACCGCAACGACCCGGTCCTGCTCACCGACTTCGCCCGCGCCACGGCCGGCCTCGGCACGGACCTGGTCCTGCTGCACGGCTACCCGTACCACCGCCACGCGGCGCATCTCGCCGGGGTCTTCCCGCATGTGTACGCCGATCTGGGCGCCGCCCTCGTCCGTACCGGGGCCCGCGCGTCCGCCGTCCTCTCCGAGATCCTGGAACTCGCCCCCTTCGGCAAGCTCCTCTTCTCCAGCGGCGCACATGGTCTGCCCGAACTTCATGTGGTCGGAGCACGTCTCTTCCGCGAGGCGCTCGCGAAGGTGCTCGGCACCTGGGTGGCCGAGGGCGCCTGGTCGCTGACCGACGCGCAGCGGGTGGCGGGGCTGATCGCGGCGGGCAACGCACGACGGGTGTACGGGGTGGAGTGAGACGGGTGTACGGAGTGGAGCGGGCTGTACAGACTGTGTATATGACACGCAGCGACGCGACCGACCGGCTCCTCGACCGTTTCCGCACCGAACTGCGCGATCTCGCCCCCGCCGCCGTGTGGGCCCATGGCTCGCTCGGCGGGGGCGACTACCGGGAGGGCATCAGCGACCTGGATCTGATCGTGGTCCTGGAGGGCCCGATCGGGGTGAGCACGCTCTGGAGGGTGGCCCGGCTGCACGCCCGCCTGCGTGCCGAACCGCTCGTCGCCAAGCTGCACTGCAGCTATCTGACGCACGACACGGTCGACGGCGCCGAGCGGCGGCACCTCACGTGGGCGCACCAGCAGCTCTTCAAACGGACGGTCACACCGGTGACCCGGCGCGAGCTGCACACCTTCGGGCTGGTCCTGGAGGGGGAGCCGCCCGGGAGTCTGCTTCCGCCGGTGACGGACGGCGAGCTGGCCGAGTTCGTCGTACGGGACCAGCGCGACTTCTGGCGACGGCAGGTGGACCGGACCGACAACTGGACGCAGGACGTCTGGGTGGACCTGGGGCTCGTCACCTACGCCCGTGCCACCGCCACGCTGAAGGACGGGCGGCTGATCACCAAGCGGGAGGCACTCGATCTGCTGCCCGGTCTCGGCGCGCCCGCCGAACTGGTCGCGGACGTCAGGCGGCGACGGTACGAGGAGCCGGGGGCACCGGCCCAGGAGTGGACGGCACCGGTCCAGGAGTGGACGGCCCGCAGGGCGGACCTGACCCGCGGCTACCTCGGCCCGGCGATCGACCGCCTGGTGGCCGCGTACGAATGACCTGCGCGTGCCTCACGTGCCGCGCGCTTCACGTGACCCGCGCGGCCGTGACGCGTCACGCGCGCGTGAGCGACGACTGTGTCGACTGGGCGGGCAGGTCCGCCACGACCTCCGGCCTCTCCCGCAGCGCCAGCAGGACGCGGAGCGTGGCGATCCACACCAGGCAGGAGCCGAACATGTGGAGGCCGACCAGGACCTCAGGAAGGTCGGTGAAGTACTGGACGTACCCGATGCCGCCCTGGGCGAGAAGCACCAGGAAGAGGTCGCGGGTGCGGTGCAGGGGCCCCTTCGGCGCGTCGACAGCCCTCAGGACGAACCACAGGGCGAAGGTCATCGTCACCACGATCCAGGCCAGCACGGCATGCAGCTTGGTGACGTTCTCCCAGTTCAGCGGGATGCGCTCGACCTCGCTCGAGTCGCCCGCGTGCGGGCCCGCGCCGGTGACGACCGTCCCCACCGCGATCAGGAGCACGGTGACGGCGACGAGGATCCACGCCATCTGCTGCACCGGCTTGCCGACCAGCGGGCGCGGGGCGTCGTCGCCCTCCCGGGTGCGCTGCCACATCACCGTGGCGACGGCGATCAGGGCGGTGGAGAGGAGGAAGTGGGCGGCGACCGTGTACGGGTTGAGGCCCACCAGGACGACGACGCCGCCGAGGACCGCGTTGCCCATGACGACCCAGAACTGCGCCCAGCCGAGCCGCGTGAGGCTGCGCCGGTAGGGCTTCTGCGAGCGCGCCGCGATGATCGCCCAGCCGACCGCGGCACACAGGACGTACGTCAGCATGCGGTTGCCGAACTCGATGACGCCGTGCACGCCCATCGCGCTCGTGGTGGTGAGCGAGTCGTCGGTGCACTTGGGCCAGGTCGGGCAGCCGAGGCCCGAGCCGGTCAGCCGGACGGCGCCTCCGGTCACCACGATCAGTACCGCCATGACGAGCGCGGCGAGGGCGGCGCGCTGGACCGTCCGAGGCGACGGAGTCCAGCGTTCGGCGATGAAGGCGAGCGGGTTGCGCACGGCTTGGGCGGCATCGGCTCGGGTCACGTTTGGCACGGGCTCCATCGTAGGGGGCCGCTTGTGCACGCTTTCACGAGCCCCCTCCCCGAGTCGGTCACCGGCCATCACCCGGTCAATCCCAATCCCACCCGGTCACTCCCAGCGGAAGAACTTCCCGGCGGCGGCGAGGCCCACGACCGCCCACACGGCGAGGATCCCGAGGTTCCCCCACGGCATCCCGGCCCCGTGCTGGAGCACGTCCCGCAGACCCTCGGACAGCGCCGAGATCGGCAGCAGGCCGAGCAGGTCCTGGGCCGCGTCTGGGAACTTGTCCAGCGGGACGATGACCCCGCCGCCGACGAGCAGCAGCAGGAAGACCAGGTTCGCGGCGGCCAGCGTGGCCTCCGCCTTGAGCGTGCCCGCCATCAGCAGACCGAGGCCCGAGAACGCCGCCGTGCCCAGGACCAGGAGCAGCAGCACGGCGAGCGGATTGCCCTCCGGCGACCAGCCGAGGGCCAGGGCGATCGCCGTCACGAGGAGCACCTGGAGGACCTCGGTGACCAGGACGGAGAGGGTCTTGGCCGTCATCAGCCCCCAGCGGGGCAGCGGCGAGGCGGCGAGCCGCTTCAGTACGCCGTACCGCCGCTCGAAGCCCGTGGCGATCGCCTGGCCCGTGAACGCCGTCGACATCACGGCGAGCGCGAGAATGCCGGGCGCGAGGAAGTCGACCGCCTTTCCCTCGCCCGTGTCGACGATGTCCACCGCGCTGAACAGCACCAGCAGCAGCGTGGGGATGATCACGGTCAGGAGCAGCTGCTCGCCGTTGCGCAGCAGCATCTTCGTCTCCAGCGCCGCCTGCGCCGCGATCATGCGGGGGAGGGGGGCGGCTCCCGGCCTCGGCGCGTACATGCCCGTGCCTTCGCCTGTGCCCTCGCCCGTGGTCCGGGCGTCCGTTCCCGCGGTCATCCGCGCAGCTCCTTACCGGTGAGTTCCAGGAAGACGTCCTCCAGGGTGTGCCGCTCCACCGAGATCTTCTCCGGCATCACCCCGTGCTGGGCGCACCAGGTGGTGACGGTCGCGAGCAGCTGCGGGTCGACCTTGCCGCCCACCCGGTACGAGCCCGGTGTCAGCTCGGCCGCCGTGCAGTCCGCCGGGAGGGCCTTGAGGAGGGAGGCCACGTCGAGGCCGGGGCGGCCGGAGAAGCGCAGGGTGTTCTCGGCGCCGCCGCGGCACAGCTCCTCGGGGGTGCCCTTCGCTATGACCCGGCCCGCGTCGATGATCGCCACGTCGTCGGCGAGCTGCTCGGCCTCGTCCATGTAGTGCGTGGTGAGGATGACCGAGACGCCGTCGGCCCGCAGATCGCGTACGAGATCCCAGGTGGCCCGGCGGGCCTGCGGGTCGAGACCCGCGGTCGGCTCGTCGAGGAAGACCAGTTCGGGGCGGCCGACCACGGCCATGGCGAGCGCGAGGCGCTGCTGCTGGCCGCCGGAGAGGCGTCGGTAGGTCGTGCGCCCGCAGCTGCCGAGGCCCAGGCGCTCCATGAGCGCGTCCACGTCCAGCGGGTGCGCGTGCAGCTTGGCCACGTGGCGGAGCATCTCGTCGGCGCGGGCGCCGGAGTAGACACCGCCGGACTGGAGCATCACGCCGATGCGGGGGCGCAGCGCGGAGGCCTCGCGCACCGGGTCGAGGCCCAGCACCCGGACCGTCCCCGAGTCCGGCTTGCGGTATCCCTCGCAGGTCTCGACGGTGGTCGTCTTGCCGGCGCCGTTGGGTCCGAGGACGGCGGTGATGCCCGCCCGGGCCACCAGATCCAGGCCGTCCACCGCGGTCTTCCTGCCGTACCGCTTCACCAGGCCATCGACCTGGACGACGGTCTCACTACGCATGGGCGGCCTCACTTCGCATGAGCGCCAAGTCTAGGGACGACCGAGCGGGACTCCGAGGGCGGGTCGAGTCACGAGCGGCGTGAGGCGGGCGCGTCATCGGTGACCCACTCCTCGCGCGAACGGTGCGTGTCCAGCCACCGCTCCGCGAACGCCACCGCGTCGGCCAAGGGGAACAGCCGGCTGTCGGCCGCGCCCACCAGACCCCGTACGACGGGACGGTCCCGTTCGAAGTCGGCGCCCAGTTCGTCGAACCGCTCCGAGCTGATCGAGACCTCGGTGACGACCTCCCAGCGGGAACCCTCGGGCGTACGGACCGGCCGGCCCACCTCGACACGCGGGGAGGGGATCCGGTATTCGGCGAGGTGGAAACTGGTGCAGGAGTCGTAGCCCGCGCCGAGCAGCAGGACGCGGGCGCCCATGGTCTCCAGGCGGGCCAGCGGGCTGCGCTCGCCGAGCCGGCAGTCCGGGGCGTGGTCCTCGACGATCTTCGCCGCGCGTGGCCCGATCGCCGCGAACGAGGTCTGCGGGTGTGCGCTGCGCAGGGCTCCCGGCCAGGTGCGTACGGTCTCCGGGACCACGCCCACCCCTCGGGTGGGCGTGATGAGCGGGTCGTACCCCGGCATCGTGGCGCGGATCGTCTCCCACCAGGCCTCGGGGACGGGCGGGGCGGTCCACAGAGCGGGGTCGGAGAGGCCGCCGGACTGGGTGGGGACCACGAGAGTGCCGTCCGGGCCGAGCGCGTCGAGCAGTCCTTCGACGACGGCGACCGCGCCCCCGTTGACCCATCCGAGGGAGCGCAGCGACGAGTGCGCGAGGAGGGTCTCGCCGGGGCGTACACCGAGCGCGCGCAGGTCCGCCGCGAGGGTGGCGCGGGTGACTAGAGGGCCGGTCGGAGGGGGTGTCGGCATGGTTCGGGAGTCTCCCCGACAACCCTGCCCCCTGCCACCGAATTGATCGATCAAAGATCATTTCCGCAGGTCAGATTAGGTTTACCTAAGTGATGCACCGCACCCCTCGTGGCGTGGACGCGGCTTGTCAGTCTCTGAGGAATTACGCAACAATGGCGTTGTGAAAAACGTTGGCGAGGCCCCGCAGGAGGAGCTCGCGACCGGTGAGCGCTCGACGCGCAACCGTGTCGCGCGGTCCATCCTGGACCACGGCCCGTCGACCGTGACCGACCTCGCGGGGCGCCTGGGCCTCACCCAGGCCGCCGTGCGAAGGCACCTCGACGCGCTCGTCTCGGACGACGTCGTGGAGGCCCGCGAGCAGCGGGTCTACGGCGCTCGTACGCGCGGGCGGCCCGCCAAGGTGTTCGCCCTGACCGACTGCGGCCGGGACGCCTTCGACCAGTCCTACGACAAGCTCGCCGCCGACGCCCTGCGCTGGATCGCGGAGCGGGAGGGCGGGGACGAGGCCGTCGTGGCCTTCGCCCGCGCCCGGATGGCCGCCCAGGCCGACACGTACCGCAAGGCCGTCGAGGCCGCCGCCCCCGAAAAGCGCGCCGAAGCGCTGGCCAAGGCCCTGAGTGCGGACGGGTACGCTGCTACGGCGCGCAGCGCACCGGTCGGCGAGCAGCTCTGCCAGCACCACTGCCCGGTCGCCCATGTCGCCGAACAGTTTCCGCAGCTCTGCGAGGCGGAGACCGAGATCTTCTCCCAGCTGCTCGGTACGCATGTCCAGCGGCTGGCCACCATCGCCCATGGCGACGGTGTATGCACCACCTTCATCCCAAAGATTTCCAAGCACGATTTTCACGGCCATGACGCATCTGCAAGTACCGCCGGGAGGAACCCCGCATGACGCTCCCCATTGAGGAGACTGCCCACCCCGAGCTCGAGGGTCTGGGTACGTACGAATACGGCTGGGCCGACTCCGACGTGGCCGGTGCCTCTGCCAAGCGCGGCATCAACGAGGACGTCGTCCGGGACATCTCCGCGAAGAAGAGCGAGCCGGAGTGGATGACCAAGCTCCGTCTCAAGGGCCTGCGCCTGTTCGACAAGAAGCCCATGCCGAACTGGGGCTCCGACCTCTCGGGCATCGACTTCGACAACATCAAGTACTTCGTGCGCTCCACGGAGAAGCAGGCGCAGTCCTGGGAGGACCTGCCCGAGGACATCAAGAGCACGTACGACAAGCTCGGCATCCCCGAGGCGGAGAAGCAGCGCCTCGTCGCCGGTGTCGCGGCCCAGTACGAGTCCGAGGTCGTCTACCACCAGATCAACGAGGAGCTGGAGGCGCAGGGTGTCATCTTCATGGACACCGACACCGCGCTGAAGGAGCACCCGGAGCTCTTCAAGGAGTACTTCGGCACCGTCATCCCGGTCGGCGACAACAAGTTCGCGTCGCTGAACTCCGCGGTGTGGTCCGGCGGCTCGTTCATCTACGTGCCGAAGGGCGTGCACGTCGAGATTCCGCTCCAGGCCTACTTCCGTATCAACACGGAGAACATGGGCCAGTTCGAGCGGACCCTGATCATCGTCGACGAGGGTGCCTACGTGCACTACGTCGAGGGCTGCACGGCCCCGATCTACAAGTCGGACTCGCTGCACTCCGCGGTCGTCGAGATCATCGTGAAGAAGGGCGGCCGCTGCCGCTACACGACCATCCAGAACTGGTCGAACAACGTGTACAACCTGGTCACCAAGCGCGCCGTGGCCTACGAGGGCGCGACCATGGAGTGGGTCGACGGCAACATCGGCTCCAAGGTCACCATGAAGTACCCGGCCGTCTACCTGATGGGCGAGCACGCCAAGGGCGAGACCCTGTCCATCGCCTTCGCGGGCGAGGGCCAGCACCAGGACGCCGGCTCCAAGATGGTCCACATGGCGCCGAACACCTCCTCCAACATCGTCTCGAAGTCCGTGGCGCGCGGTGGCGGTCGTACGTCCTACCGCGGTCTCGTCGAGATCGGCGAGGGCGCCCACGGCTCCAAGTCGAACGTGCTCTGTGACGCGCTGCTCGTCGACACCATCTCCCGCTCGGACACGTACCCGTACGTGGACGTCCGCGAGGACGACGTGTCCATGGGCCACGAGGCCACCGTCTCCAAGGTCAGTGACGACCAGCTCTTCTACCTGATGAGCCGCGGCATGACCGAGTTCGAGGCGATGGCGATGATCGTGCGCGGCTTCGTCGAGCCCATCGCGAAGGAGCTGCCCATGGAGTACGCCCTTGAGCTCAACCGGCTGATCGAGCTGCAGATGGAAGGCGCGGTCGGCTGACGCACCCTTGCGTCCAGGCAGCAGGCGGCGCGTCTCTCATGGCGAGCCGAGGATCGTAATAGAAAGCGAGCACTACGACAGCCATGGCTGAGGCTCAGAACTCCACGGTGGGGTCCTCCACCACCGCCGGATCGATCGCGGTGGCCGCCGAGTCGACCGTCGCCACGCGCATGAGCGCGCCCCCGTCCTTCGACGTGGCGGACTTCCCGGTCCCCCACGGCCGCGAGGAGGAGTGGCGGTTCACGCCGCTGGAGCGCCTGCGCGGGCTGCACGACGGCACCGCGGTCGCGACCGGCGTCGGCGTGAAGGTCGCCATCGACACGCCCGAGGGCGTCACGGTCGAGACCGTCGGCCGTGACGACGCCCGGCTCGGCAAGGCGGGCACTCCGGTGGACCGCGTCGCCGCCCAGGCGTACTCGGCCTTCGAGCAGGCCGGCGTGATCACCGTCCCCAAGGAGACGGTCCTCACCGAGCCGATCCGCGTCGCCGTGCACGGCGAGGGCGGCGTCGCCTACGGCCACCAGGTCGTGGAGCTCGGAGCCTTCGCCGAGGCCGTCGTCGTCATCGACCACACCGGTGACGCCGTGCTCGCCGCCAACGTCGACTACGTCCTCGGTGACGGCGCCAAGCTGACCGTCGTCTCCGTCCAGGACTGGGACGACAAGGCGGTCCACGTCGGCCAGCACAACGCGCTGATCGGCCGGGACGCCACCTTCAAGTCCTTCGTGGTCACCTTCGGCGGCGACCTCGTACGCCTCCACCCGCGGGTCGCCTACGCCGGCCCCGGCGGCGAGGCCGAGCTCTTCGGCCTGTACTTCACGGACGCCGGCCAGCACCAGGAGCACCGCCTCCTGGTCGACCACAACGCCCCGCACTGCAAGTCGAACGTGGCCTACAAGGGCGCGCTCCAGGGCGACGGCGCCCACGCGGTGTGGATCGGCGACGTCCTCATCGAGGCCACCGCCGAGGGCACGGACACCTACGAGATGAACCGGAACCTGGTTCTGACCGACGGCGCCCGTGTCGACTCCGTGCCGAACCTGGAGATCGAGACCGGCGAGATCGTCGGCGCCGGACACGCCTCGGCGACCGGCCGCTTCGACGACGAGCAGCTCTTCTACCTGATGGCCCGCGGTATCCCGGCCGACGAGGCCCGCCGTCTGGTGGTCCGCGGCTTCTTCGCCGAACTGGTCCAGCAGATCCGCGTCGCCGACATCCAGGAGCGCCTTCTCGCCAGGATCGACGAGGAGCTGGAGGCGTCGGTCTGATGACTGCCTCGTCGACATTCGTACGCGCCTGTGGGCTGGGCGAGCTGGAGGACGACACCCCCAAGAGGGTGGAGCTCGACGGCACGCCGGTCTCGGTCGTGAAGACCGAGGGGGAGGTGTTCGCGATCAACGACATCTGCTCGCACGCGAACGTCTCGCTCTCCGAGGGCGAGGTGGAGGACTGTCAGATCGAGTGCTGGCTGCACGGCTCCGCGTTCGACCTCCGCACCGGCAAACCGTCCGGCCTGCCCGCGACGCGCCCCGTCCCCGTATACCCCGTAAAGATCGAAGGGGACGACGTGCTCGTCTCCCTCACCCAGGAGTCCTGAGGAACCCATGGCAACGCTTGAAATCCACGACCTGCACGTCACCGTCGAGGCCGACAACGCCACGAAGGAGATCCTCAAGGGCGTCGACCTCACCGTGAAGCAGGGCGAGACCCACGCCATCATGGGCCCGAACGGCTCCGGCAAGTCGACGCTCGCCTACTCGCTCGCGGGTCACCCCAAGTACACGATCACCAGCGGCACCGTCACCCTCGACGGCGAGGACGTCCTGGAGATGTCCGTCGACGAGCGCGCCCGCGCCGGCCTGTTCCTGGCGATGCAGTACCCGGTCGAGGTCCCCGGCGTCTCGGTGTCCAACTTCCTTCGTACGTCCGCCACGGCGATCCGCGGCGAGGCCCCCAAGCTGCGCACCTGGGTGAAGGAGGTCAAGGGGGCCATGGAGCGCCTCAACATGGACCCGGCCTTCGCCGAGCGCAACGTGAACGAGGGCTTCTCCGGCGGTGAGAAGAAGCGCCACGAGATCCTTCAGCTGGAGCTGCTCAAGCCGAAGATCGCGATCCTCGACGAGACCGACTCCGGCCTGGACGTCGACGCCCTGCGCGTCGTCTCCGAGGGCGTCAACCGGGTCCGCGAGTCCGGCGAGGTCGGCACCCTGCTGATCACGCACTACACGCGCATCCTGCGCTACATCAAGCCCGACCACGTGCACGTGTTCGCGAACGGCCGCATCGCCGAGTCCGGCGGCGCCGAGCTCGCCGACCAGCTCGAGGCCGAGGGCTACGACAAGTACGTGAAGGGTGGCGCATCCGCGTGACACAGCTGCCGGGCCTCCTCGACACCGAGGCGATCCGCAAGGACTTCCCCATCCTGGACCGCACGGTCCACGACGGTCAGAAGCTCGTGTACCTGGACAACGCGGCGACCTCGCAGAAGCCGCGCCAGGTACTGGACGCCCTGAACGAGTACTACGAGCGCTACAACGCCAACGTCCACCGCGGTGTGCATGTGCTCGCGGAGGAGGCCACGGCGCTGTACGAGGGTTCGCGCGACAAGGTCGCCGCGTTCATCAACGCGCCGAGCCGCGACGAGGTGATCTTCACGAAGAACGCCTCCGAGTCGCTCAACCTCGTGGCCAACATGCTCGGCTGGGCCGACGAGCCCTACCGCGTGGATCACGAGACCGAGATCGTCATCACGGAGATGGAGCACCACTCCAACATCGTGCCGTGGCAGCTGCTGGCGCAGCGCACGGGCGCGAAGCTGAAGTGGTTCGGCCTGACCGACGACGGCCGGCTCGACCTGTCCAACATCGACGAGATCATCACCGAGAAGACGAAGATCGTCTCCTTCGTGCTTGTGTCGAACATCCTGGGCACGGTCAACCCGGTCGAGGCGATAGTGCGCCGTGCGCAGGAGGTCGGCGCGCTGGTCTGCATCGACGCCTCGCAGGCCGCCCCGCACATGCCGATGGACGTACAGGCCCTGCAGGCCGACTTCGTGGCCTTCACCGGCCACAAGATGTGCGGCCCGACCGGCATCGGCGTTCTCTGGGGCCGTCAGGAGCTCCTGGAGGACCTGCCTCCGTTCCTCGGCGGCGGCGAGATGATCGAGACCGTGTCGATGCACTCGTCGACGTACGCTCCCGCCCCGCACAAGTTCGAGGCGGGCACCCCGCCGATCGCGCAGGCGGTCGGGCTGGGCGCGGCGATCGACTACCTGAGCGCCATCGGCATGGACAAGATCCTCGCCCATGAGCACGCGCTCACCGAGTACGCGGTGAAGAGGCTCGGCGAGGTGCCGGACCTGCGCATCATCGGCCCGACGACGGCCGAGGACCGCGGCGCGGCGATCTCGTTCACGCTGGGTGACATCCACCCGCACGACGTGGGCCAGGTTCTCGACGAGCAGGGCATCGCGGTGCGCGTGGGTCACCACTGCGCGCGGCCGGTCTGCCTGCGGTACGGAATTCCTGCGACCACACGAGCGTCGTTCTATCTGTACTCCACGCCGACCGAGATCGACGCTCTGGTCGACGGCCTGGAGCACGTACGGAACTTCTTCGGCTGAGGAGCTGGCTGAGTCGTGAGGCTTGATTCGATGTACCAGGAAGTCATCCTGGACCACTACAAGCACCCGCACGGGCGCGGTCTTCGAGATGGCGACGCCGAGGTGCACCACGTCAACCCGACGTGCGGCGACGAGATCACGCTGCGCGTGAAGTACGACGGCACGAAGATCAGCGACGTCTCGTACGAGGGCCAGGGCTGCTCCATCAGCCAGGCCTCGGCCTCCGTGCTGAACGAGCTGCTCGTCGGCAAGGACCTGGCAGCGGCGCAGAAGATCCAGGAGACCTTCCTGGAGCTGATGCAGTCCAAGGGCCGTATCGAGCCGGACGACGCGATGGAGGAGATCCTTGAGGACGCGGTCGCGTTCGCGGGGGTCTCCAAGTACCCGGCCCGCGTCAAGTGCGCGTTGCTGAGCTGGATGGCCTGGAAGGACGCGACGGCCCAGGCCCTGGGCGAGGCCGACGCCGAAAGGAAGACGGCATGAGCGAGACCATCGAGATGAAACCGGCCTCGGAGGAAGAAGTCCGAGAGGCCCTGTACGACGTCGTCGACCCCGAACTGGGCATCGACGTCGTCAACCTCGGGCTGATCTACGGCATTCACATCGACGACGCGAACATCGCGACGATCGACATGACCCTGACGTCGGCGGCCTGTCCGCTCACCGACGTCATCGAGGACCAGGCCAAGTCCGCCACGGACGGCCTCGTCAACGAGCTCCGCATCAACTGGGTGTGGATGCCGCCGTGGGGCCCCGACAAGATCACGGACGACGGCCGCGACCAGCTTCGCGCGCTGGGCTTCAACGTCTGATTCCGAGTTGTACGTGTGCGGCCCCCGGCATGATGCCGGGGGCCGCGTTCGTCTGTCGTCCGGGGGAGAGCCGGGGCCGGCCGGCCCCCGCTGCCGGGGAGTCGCTCAGCTCAGGCCCTTCACGAGCCTGAACGCCGAGTCCGCCCGGTACTGGTGGTTGTTGTCGAACGGTTCGAGGCGGACCTGGAAGTCGCGGTGGCGCAGGAATCGGCCGCGGTAGTTGTACGACTCCAGCATGACCGCGTCGTTGAAGCCCGTCGGGCGGGGGCAGAACGTGGCGTCCTGCTTGAAGAGCTCGGAGCCGTTGTGGCTGTCGGCGCGGAGCCGGAACTGGTAGTGGCGCAGATAGCGGTTGTTGCCCAGGGAGAAGGACACACAGCTGGAGTCGGCGATACCGGGGACGACCTTGAAGCTGGCCTCGTCCCTGGTCTGCGACGAGCTGTGGGAGCCCACCCGGTCGAGTCGCACCGAGTCGCGCTCGATGTGCCAGTAGCGGTCGGGGTAGTTGACCGCCTGGACGGACTTCTTGGAGGACTTGGGCTTGGACGCCGGAGGCTTGGCGGAGGCGGACTTGGAGGGCCGCGGGGTCGAGTCCGGCTTCGAGCCGCCCTGCTGCTGGGCCTTGGGCGAGGCGGAACCGTCCGTGACGGCCTTGGAGGAATCGGGGGCGGCGAGGCCGCTCTTCCCACTGGGCGCCGTGGCGGGGGGCGGGCTGGGTATGAGCGGCTCGTCCGCCGAGGAGGTGGTGTTCTTGGTCTTCCCCTTCGCCGAGGTGTCCGGGTCGTCGTCGAGCACGACGACGGCTGTGACGGTGGAGGCGAGAACCGCCACGAGGAGTGCGCCCGCAAGCCAGAGCCTGCGGGTTCCGGGTACGCGTGACTCGTCCACGGTTTCGCCGGTCTCCCACACCTTCGTGGGGCGGGCGGACGGGTCGGGAGCGGACCCGGGAGTTCTTTCAGGCATGCGTGGTTCCCCCAGCGTCGCCCGAGGCGGACGCGGATCGGTCAGGTGGGTCGTGGCACAAGAGGAGGCGTGGGCCGCGGACACACGTGACGGCTGTGGCCGGGGGATCCGCGTGCGCGACGAGGGGAACATTAGTAGAACTTGTGGCCGCCGCGTAGCTTTTCTGAGAGCGGTTTCTGCCGGGAACGCCTTGGGTTCGGCGGCCAGTTGACGGTGATCGTCGGGTCCGGGGGCCGGGGGAAAGATAGTTCAAGACTTAAGGATTCGAGATCAGAGGCCCGGAGAGGGACGATCCCGGCGCCCGGGACGGGGAGTTCGGGCGCCGGGCCGCCGGCTCTTCGGGTGGAGGTGGAGATTCCTCTCCGGGGCCAACACGTTATGAAAGAAGGCGCCTAGCGCGTCGCGAAGGCCGACAGGAGGGTGGCGATCCGTTCGCGGGTTCCGCCGTTCTGGACCGGGGCCGCCGTGAGCACATCCAGGTGCTGGTAGCCGGGCAGGACCACGGGGTTCTTGTCCGCGGGGATGTGGTCCGCGAGGATCCCGTCGCCCGCGACGAAGGTGATCGTGGGGTTCGCGGTCAGGCCGCCGGGGTGCGCCATGTTCCGGGCGATCCGCGCGTCGTCGACCAGGGAGAGGTCGGTGACCAGCTTCGTCGGGAAGTAGTCCTCGGTGAAGTCCAGCGGCTGCTCGGAGAGGCTGCGGGCCAGCTCCCCGATGTCCGAGACCTCCTTGGCGGCCGTCGTGAAGGGCGTGCCGTCGGCCGAGCGGTGCACCGGGTCGTCCGGCGCGCCGATCCGGTCGAAGTTCCGCCAGGTGTAGAGCGGGCCGGCCGGCTGGTCCGGGATCGCCTTCAGCTCCGTACCGAACAGGGCCGGTGAGCCCTGCACGTCGTTCGAGACCGGGAAGTTCTTGTCCACGAGCCGGCCGCCGTCGAAGAGGCCCACGCTGGTCTGGATGAAGGACAGCGGGGCCGAGTTGTCGTCCATGAAGGCGCCGAGGACCGCCGCGTTGGTGAGCCGGAAGTCGCGGATCGTGGGCTTGCCCGACAGGAAGACGGCCGCGTCCTTGGAGAACATCGTGCGGGACGTCGTCTCGATGTTGGCGTTCGACGGGAGGTCGTCCTGGAGCGTGGACCGGGCGTCGGGCGCGGTGCGCGCGGCGAGGCCGCTGATCGCGAGGACGTTCATGATCTCGGGGTTGATCACCGCGGGGAGCGCCAGGAAGCGGGGCAGGACACCGCTGCGCAGACCGGCCTGTACGACGGTGTAGCC
Source organism: Streptomyces phaeochromogenes (assembly GCF_001418655.1). Lineage (GTDB taxonomy): Bacteria > Actinomycetota > Actinomycetes > Streptomycetales > Streptomycetaceae > Streptomyces > Streptomyces phaeochromogenes. The sequence goes on from NZ_LIQZ01000026.1 coordinate 14,816, forward strand.
GAGGCCCGTCTCCGGGACCGTGCCCTTGGGCAGCAGGCCGCCGTTGAGGGTGCTCGAACTGCCGTTCAGGTCATCGAGGTTGGTGGCGATCGTCGTGTCCAGGGCGAAGTAGCCCGCGCACTGGTTGAAGCCCGCGTCCGCCGTCGTCGCCGGGTTGCCGTCGAAGTCCCAGGTGGCGAAGACGCCGGTGAGGACGCCGCCGAGCGAGTGCCCGCCGCACATCACCTTCTCCTTGCGGAGTTTCTGGTCGGGCAGTTCGGCGGACAGCAGGTCGTACTGGTCGCGGACCGTGCGCTCCAGGCCGACCTCGGCGAGCCAGCCTGTCTGATCGCTCGTCAGGAACCCCTCGAAGGAGCGCCCTTCGACCCTCTCGCCCTCGTAGTAGTAGCCAACGGCCTTGGCGGTGCTGCCCGTTGAGATCCCGGTGTTGTCCTCAAGGCAGTTGGAGCGCCGGTCCAGGGCCCAGAACTCGATGTGCTCGCCCTTCTCGGCGGCAGCCCTCACCGTGTTGCGGGCCACGCTGTCGAAGGCGCCCGCGCCCTCCAGGATGCCGGGCTGGGCGACCAGGATCCGGTCGGCGTCGGCGGACTTCGCCGGTCCCTGGGAGGAGCGGTAGCGCAGATACGACAGCCGGTCGCAGCGCGCCGGGTGACTGCCGACCGAGGCCGGCAGCGGGATCCGTACCGAGACCACGGTCTCGGTGATGCCGGCGACCGGGGAGGCCGAGGCCACCGGGGTCTCGGTGCGGGCGGCCTCCGCGCCGGCCGGTGCGCCGTCCGCCGAGGACGTCACGGTGAGCGCGGCCACACCGAGCGCTCCGGCGGTCAGGGCGCGCAGCAACCGGCCGCGGCGGCGGGGGACTCCTGTGCTCATGATCTCTCCATCGGGACGACGGCGGGTCCGGGGTGCCGAACAGTAACCATCGGTAACTCCCGTGTGCCATAAGGAAAATGAGCGAACAGGCACGGTCGGTCGCGCACATTCGCACAGTGGCCCGGTGGCGACCCCCGGGACCCGGAGGGAGACTGCGGCGTATGGCTGTCTCCTGGTACCAAGTCGTCGTCGACGCCCACGATCTGCCGTCCCTGGCCCGCTTCTGGTGCCAGGTCCTCGACTGGCGCGTGCTGTTCGAGGCCGAGGACGAGATCGTCATCGGGGCCGGCCCGAGCGCCCTGCCCGGCATCTGCTTCGTACCGGTCGGCGAGCGCAAGACGGCCAAGAACCGGCTGCACATCGACCTCACGCCCGACGACCGGGACGCCGAGGTCGACCGGCTCCTCGCGCTCGGGGCCCGGCGGGCGGACGTCGGCCAGGGCGAGGACGTCACCTGGGTCGTCCTCGCCGATCCCGAGGGCAACGAATTCTGTGTGCTGCGGCCGAAGAAGACGCTTCTCGACTGAGGCTCACGGGGTTGTGTACAGGCGTACGCATCGATGCGTACACTCGTACACATGGGATACGCGCTGCTCGCCGGAGCCATCGCCGCAGAGGTCGCCGCCACCACCGCCATGAAGTACAGCGAGGGCTTCAGCAAGCTGTGGCCCTCGCTGGTGACCGCGATCGGATACCTCGTCGCGTTCGCGCTGCTCGCGCAGACGCTGAAGACCGTCTCGGTCGGCACGGCCTACGCGATCTGGGCCGGGATCGGCACGGCGGCCGTCGCGGGCATCGGGATCATGTTCCTGGGCGAGGGCATGAACACCGCCAAGGTCGCCGGGATCGTGCTGATCATCGGCGGGGTCGTGGTGCTGAACCTGGGCGGGGCGCACTGATGCGGCGCTGTCCGGCGAGGGCCTGCTCGCGCCGTCCGGCGGGAGTCCGCTGATGGTCAGGCGCTACGACCCCGAGCGACGGCAGCGGATCATCGACGCGGCGATCCGTGTCGTGGCCGCCAAGGGCATCGGCGGGCTCAGCCACCGCTCGGTCGCGGCCGAGGCGGATGTGCCGCTCGGCTCGACGACGTACCACTTCAAGACCCTCGACGAGCTCATGGTCGCCGCGCTGCGCCAGACGAACGAGGGCTTCGCGAAGATCGTCGCCTCGCGGGGCACGCTGGAGGACGCCGGGGTCGATCTGGCCGGCGAACTGGCCGGTCTCCTCGGCGAGTGGCTGGGGGGCGACCGCGCGAGCGTGGAGCTGGAGTACGAGCTCTATCTCGCGGCCCTGCGCCGCCCCGTGCTGCGGCCCGTCGCCGCCGAGTGGTGCCAGGACCTCGCCGAGCGGATCGGCTGCCGCACGGACCCCGTCACCGCGCGGGCCCTCGTCGCGGTGATGGACGGGATCTGTCTGCAGGTGCTGGTGACAGGAGCGGAGTACGACGAGGCGTACACGCGCGAGGTGCTGGGGCGGGTGATCCCCTGAATCCTCCTGTCCGTCGAGCGTGAACCTTTCGCGGTCCTGCGGGGAACAGGGGTGGAAGGCTCGGCACGACGAAGCAGGGGGAGGACTTGTGACCGGACCACCGGCACCTGAGGCCGGGGTGCACGACGACGCGGAGGTCGTCGCCCAGTCGCTGGAGGAACCGGAGCTGTTCGCCCGGCTCTACGACCGGCACGCGCCCGACATCCACCGGTATGTGACCCGGCGCCTCGGGGACGGCGCCGCCGACGACATCACGGCGGACACCTTCCTCACGGCGTTCCGCATCCGCGGCCGCTACGACCTGACCCGCACCAACGCACGCCCCTGGCTGTACGGCATCGCGGGCAACCTCATCGGCAGACAGCGCCGGGCCGAGGTGCGGGCGCTCAAGGCGCTGGCCCGCACCGGGCACGACCCCGTCGCCGCCTCCTGGGTCGAGGAGACCGACAGCCGGGTCGCCGCACAGGCACCGCTCGCCGGAGCCCTCGCCGCGCTGCCCGCGGGGGACCGGCACGTACTGCTGCTCATCGCCTGGGCCGACCTCAGCTACCAGGAGGTCGCCGAGGCACTGGACATCCCGGTCGGGACGGTCCGCTCACGGCTCAACAGGGCCCGGCGCAAGGTGCGTACGGCACTGGGCGCGGACCCCGCGTTCCTGCCCGACACCCCGGAGGTGGTCTGACGTGGACGAGATGACGGCGGTTCGCGAACTGCGGGCCGAGACGCCCCTGCCCCCGCGCGGACGGCTCGTCCCGGGGCGTGAGGCGCTGCTGCACGAGGCCGCGCGCGGTCGCCGGAGCCGGGGCCTGCGCACCGACTGGCGGCTCGCCGCGGTGGGAGCCGCGGCCGCGATCACGCTGGCGGCGGTGCTCGGCACCCAGGTCCTGGGCGGCGAGGGGCACGAGACGCTGCCGGGCGCCCGGTCGACGTACTTCCTGGAACTGGGCAGTGCGAAGGACCTGTTGAACGACGCCGCCGACGTGGTCGCGGCCGGTCCCTCGGTCACCGCCCGCGACGGTCAGTGGATCTACGTCAAGACCGGCGAGGTGAACCTCACGGACGACTCGCGGCCGGGGACGAGCGAGACCTGGATGAAGTACGCCGATCCGTCAATGGAGGACGGGAAGGCGGGCGACGACCACTCGCCGAGGGAGGAGTACGCGTTCCTCAAGGCCCTGCCCGACGACCCGAAGAAGGTACGGGCGAAGGCACGCGCGTTCTTCTACGCCACCGACAAGTCCGAGACCCGTACCGAACACGAGTACCGGGCCCTCACCGCCGTCCTCAGCCGGGCGTACGCGTACGACACCGAGGATCTCGCCAAGGTCTACCGGGCCCTGGCCACGATTCCCGGCGTACGGGCCGCGCAGGTCCAGGACGCGGCGGGACGCGATGCCGTCGCGGTCTACCTCAGGAACGAGGACCCGACGGCGAACCGGGACGAACTCCTCCTGGACCCGGGCACCTACCTCTACAGCGGTCATCGGTGGGTGGCCCGGAGTGCCGGAAGCCAGTGGAAGAAGGGGGACGCCGTCATCAGCGGGGTGCGACTGGCCGTGGCCGTGGTCGACAGGAAGGACGAGCGGCCCTGACCTGGACCGCCCTGGTTCCTCCGGCACGACCCGCCGGACAGGCCCCGGTGCGCCCGGCACCTGAGACGCCGGGCGCACTGGTTGGCACCCGTGGGCCCCGGCCGGTTAGGTTTCCCTCATGACCGACACGACTGCTACTCGCACCACCGGCGCCGTCGCCGCCGGGCTTGCCACGCTCGCCGCCGACGGAACTGTCCTCGACACCTGGTTCCCGGCCCCCGAACTGGCCGCCGAGCCCGGCCCCTCCGGCTCCGAGCGGCTGTCCGCCGAGCGCGCGGTGGAGCTGCTCGGCGAGGGCGCCGTGAAAGCGATCGGCCCGGACGCCCGCCGTGGCGTCGAAGTGGTCGCGGTCCGCACGGTCATCGCCTCGCTCGACGAGAAGCCGGTCGACGCGCACGACGCGTACCTGCGCCTGCACCTGCTCTCGCACCGCCTCGTGCAGCCGCACGGGCAGAGCCTCGACGGCCTGTTCGCCCACCTCGCCAATGTCGCCTGGACCTCGCTCGGCCCGGTCGCCGTGGACGATGTGGAGAAGGTCCGGCTGAACGCCCGCGCCGAGGGCCTCCACCTGGCCGTGACGTCCATCGACAAGTTCCCGCGCATGACGGACTACGTGGCGCCCAAGGGCGTCCGTATCGCCGACGCCGACCGGGTCCGCCTCGGCGCGCACCTCGCCGCGGGCACCACGGTCATGCACGAGGGCTTCGTGAACTTCAACGCCGGCACGCTCGGCACGTCCATGGTCGAGGGCCGCATCTCCGCCGGCGTCGTGGTCGGCGACGGCTCGGACATCGGCGGCGGCGCGTCCACCATGGGCACGCTCTCCGGCGGCGGCAACGTCCGCATCACCATCGGCGAGCGGTGCCTGATCGGGGCCGAGGCGGGCGTCGGGATCGCCCTCGGTGACGAGTGCGTCGTCGAGGCGGGCCTCTACGTCACCGCCGGGACGCGGGTCACGATGCCCGACGGGCAGATCGTCAAGGCCCGTGAGCTGTCCGGTGCGTCCAACATTCTGTTCCGGCGGAACTCGGTCACCGGCACGGTGGAGGCGCGGCCGAACAACGCGGTGTGGGGCGGCCTCAACGAGGTCCTCCACAGCCACAACTGAGTCCCGCGGTGGTTCTGTGAACCGAGCGCCCTTCCACTTGGTGTGGGAGGGCGCTCGGTTGTTCGGGGCTGGATGTCGGGTGCGGATGGGCGGGGGGTGAGTGCGCAGTTCCCCGCGCCCCTCAGGCACAGGGGCGCGGGGAACTGCGCGGCCAGCTCCACCCACCCGCACATCTCCGCCGGGCCGTGAGAATTCCCCGGGCCGGCAGGCATAGAGAGGGCCCGCCCGGGTCGTCAGTACGGGTGGGAGCGGGGGAGAGCCCGCTGGGGAAGAGAAGGTGACGATGGATGCCCAAGGGCACGAGCGGTTCCGGGAGTTCGTGGAGAACCGGTCGTCGGCGCTGCTGAAGACCGCCGTGCTGCTCAGCGGCGGGGACAGGCACGCGGCCGAGGACCTGTTGCAGAGCGCGCTGATCAAGGCGGCCGGCCGGTGGCAGCGGATCGACGAGCCGGAGGCGTACGTACGGCAGATCCTGTACCGCCAGCAGGTGAGCCGGTGGCGGCTGAAGTGGCGGCGGCGGGAACTGACCGTCGCCGAACCGCCCGAGGGAACGGGCGGGACGGCCACGGCGGACGCGTCCTCCGCGGTCGACCTGCGGATCGTGATGCGCGGAGCGCTGGCGCGGCTCACCGCCCGGCAGCGGACCGTGCTCGTACTGCGCTACTTCGAGGACCTGCCGGAGGCCGACGTGGCCCGGATCCTCGGCTGCTCGGTGGGGACCGTGCGGTCCACCACCCACCGCTCGCTCGCCAAACTGCGGGCTCTCGCGCCGGAACTGGCCGCTCTGGCACCCGCCGACGCGGAACAGAGCCCGTCCCGCGACTTCTCACCGGTGGAGGTACGTCCGTGAACATGGATCAACTGGTGCGCGACGCCCTGCACGAGCAGGCCGCGGACACCATGACCACGCCGCCCGACTTCGCGGGCCGCGTCCTCGCCGTCCGGCGCCGCCGCCGGACCCGTACGATCGCCGGTGCCGCGGTGGCCACGGCGGTCGCCGTCGCCGTCGGGGTGGCGGTACCGATGCTGGACGGCGGCAAGGACGAGCCCCGGCTCGCCAGCGAGATCAACCGGAGCGACATCATCGCGCACCCGGACCAGTCGCCGCCGCGCGATCTGATCGCGGCGGGCAACACCGCGCTGGCCGCCTATTCCACGTACAGCACCGTCAAGGAGACCGAGGACCGGGGCGTCAGCCGGCGCACGTACTACCTGCTCGACCAGGAGACCGGCAAGTACGTGAAGACCACCAAGTGGTCCATCCTCGACGTCGCTCCCGGCATGCGCACCGCCGCCGTCCTGGAGAAGAAACTGCCGACCAAGCGGATCGGCCTGCTCGACCTGCTCACCGGCGAGGTCGTGCGCTGGATCCCGGTCGACCGCGGTGTCGCGGGCGTCAAGTTCTCGCCCGACGGCAGCAAGCTCGTCGCGACGACGTACAGCAAGAACCCCGACCTGCGGTTCAAGGCGGACTACGACAGCGACGGCGACGGCAAGAAGAACGACTGGACGACGCAGTTCGGCGAGTCGGACCGGACCGGCTTCTACGTCATCGACGTCGACTCCGGCAAGGGCTCCTGGAGCAAGGTCACGGTGCACGACGACGAGGACATGCCCGGGTCCTCCCTCAACGTCCGTCAGGACTTCGACTTCAGCCACGACGGCAAGCTCGTCTACTCGGGTCTCACCTCGGAACCCCACATGCAGTACTACGACTTCGAGGGCAAGGAGGTCGCCGCGCCCGCGAACGAGAAGTACCTGCACTGGTCCGTCGACGCCGGTCTGTCCCCGGACGGCAAGCTCGCCGCCGGCGACTTCGCGGGGGGCGCCAAGACCACCGCCTCCGAGATCAACGACCCCTACACCGGCAAGCGGCTCCACAAGATCCCCGGACAGCAGCTGCTCGCCTGGGTCGACAACAAGCGGCTCATCGCCTTCGACATCGCTCCCGGTACGAACGAGTTCCACAACCGGCTCGTGCTCGTCACGATCGGCAGCGACAAGACCGTCCCGCTGAGCGGTTTCCGCAAGGGGAACGACGGTGCGGCCGGGCGCTGGGAGCCGATCTTCGCCGAACGCTGAGCCTGCTCCGCTCACGCGCAGATCACACGCTGACCATGTGCTGATCACCGGCCGGGTCAGGCGGCCACCAGCCGCTCGTACGCCGTCCGCAGCCCGTCGACCGTCTCCCGGCCGGCGGGCCGCAGCGGTGCCCGGACCGGGCCGGAGGGCAGGCCCAGGGCGCCCAGCAGGGCTTTCGCCGTCACCGAGCCGGGCAGGCCGGAGGCCATCATCAACTCCGTGAGCGGGATGGTGAGTTGCTGCAGCCGGACCGCCTCGTCCGGGTCGCCGCCGTCGAACGCGTCCAGGATGGAACGGAAGTGACGTGGGGTCACATTGGCCACCGTGCTGATGTATCCGGCACCGCCGATCGCGTACATCGCGAGCACGTACTCGTCGCAGCCCGTGTAGTACGCCAACTCCGTGGCGGCCAGCACCTTCTGGGTGCCGAGCAGGTCGTACGCGCAGTCCTTCACCGCCACGATCCGCGGATGTTCGGCGAGCCGCAGCATCGTCTCCGGCTCGATGCGCGTTCCGGTGCGGCCGGGGATGTCGTACAGCGCGAGCGGCAGTCCGGAGGCGTCCGCGATCGCGCGGAAGTGTGCCTCGACGGCGTCCTGCGGGGGCCTGCTGTAGTACGGCGTGACCACCAACAGGCCGTCCGCGCCCGCCTTTTCGGCCTCCAGTGCGAGCTCGATGGTGTGGCGGGTGTCGGCGGTCCCGATGCCCGCGACGATCGCGGCACGGTCCCCGACCGCGTCCGCCACCGCCCGCACGAGCGCCGACTTCTCGGCGTCCGTCGTGGTCGGCGACTCCCCGGTCGTCCCGGACAGCACCAGCCCGTCGCAGCCCTCGGAGACCAGCCGGTCGGCCAGCCGCTGCGCACCGTCCAGGTCCAGAAGCCCCTCGTCGGTGAAAGGGGTGATCATCGCGCAGAGGGCACGGCCGAAGGGCGGGGTGCGTCGTGAGGTCATGGAGGTAGTCTCGGCATACCGATCCTGAAGCTCCACTTAATTCTTCTACGGGATATAGGTAAGCAGTTCTTATCTGTTGGGGCATTCGGCGTGCCCGGGGCGCTCTAGGAACTCGCCCTCGTTTCGGTCACCATGGCGGGGACGGTAGAAGGTCGTCTGTCACGGGAGGCGTCATGAAGCTGGGCAAAGCACTGGCCACCGGAGTCGCGGAGGAGCAGCCGCGCCTGGAGGAGGAAGAGCTCCGACTCCCCGAGGAGACAGAGGAGTTGGAGTCCGCGGTCGAAGAGGTTCCGGTCGCGCGATGAGGGTGCGGCTCCCCGAGGAACGTCCGGCGGAGCCGCCGACCGGATTCAAGATCGCCCACCCGATGCTGTCCCAGGACGGCACCCGGGCCGGGTTCACCGGTGTGTCGCTGGGCGGCGCGCTGCCGTACGGAGTGCTCGACGAGGCGCACTGCGTCTACGGACTGCGGCACCGGGCACCGCACCGCCGCTGCGACTGCGGCTTCCACTGCGTGCACGAGCGCACGGCGGCCGAGGCCATGCTGTGCACCGCCGAGCACCGCAGCGCCGTACTCCTCGAAGTGACGGTCCTCGGCGCCTACGTCCGCTTCGAATTCGGCTTCCGGTACGCGCGGCAGCGGGTGCGTACCGCCACGGTCGGCCCCTGCGCGTGCGGCGCCGCCGCCGTGGCGCTGGCCGACGCGGGATGGGGCAGGCCCGGCTGGCGGGGCTTCGCGGCATCCTGCGCCGGATGTGTACGCGGCCGTACGGCGGTGTCGCTCGCGACCTTCGCCCGGCTGGGCGGGGAAGGGCTGCGAGTACGGGCCGGGGGCGGTGCCGTACCGGGCGCCGGTGACGGCCTGCCCGAAGGGCTCGGGGTCTCCGAACTCGTCGCGGAGGCGGCGCTGCTGCAGGCCCGGCTCGACTGGTTCCAGAGCCAGCTGGCGCGACTCGGCGATCGTGGGGCCGGACAGGGGTGACGGCGGCCCGGCAGGGTACTCGGGCGTCCCGGACGGAAGGAGGGGACGCCGTGACCGGAACCACGGACCGGCGGCCGGGCGAGCAGCACTCGGTCGGTGAACTCGTCGGACAGGCCACCGAACAGCTCTCCGAGCTCGTACGACAGGAAGTGCGGCTCGCGAAGGAGGAGTTGGCGCAGAAGGGCCGGCGCATGGGACGCGGCGGCGGGCTGCTGGGCGCGGCCGGTGCCGTCGCCTACGTGGGGCTGATGGCCCTGGCCGCGACCGGCGTGGCCGCGCTCTCCCTCGTGCTGCCCGTGTGGGCGGCGGCGCTCATCGTCACGGCCGTGCTCTTCCTGGTCGCGGGCGTGCTGGCGAGGACCGGCCGGGCCCAGCTCGGGCGCGCCGCCCCGCCGATGCCCGAGGAGGCGCTCGACAGCGTCCGGGCCGATGTCGACGAGATCAAGGAAAGGGCGCACCGATGAAGGACAACAACGATCCCGTGGAGCCCGGCAAGGCTGCCGGTAAGGCGGCCGACAAGGCCGTCGGCGGCGCGAAGGGCCCGGACGAGCTGCGACGGCAGATCCAGGAGACCCGGGGGCAACTCGGCGACACCGTCGAGGAGTTGGCGGCAAAGGCCGACGTGAAGGCCCGCGCACGTGCCCGTGGCGCCGAGCTGAAGGACAAGGCGTCCGAGGCCGGTCACGTCGTGCAGGACAAGGCGGCACAGGCCGGTCATGTCGTGCAGGACAAGGCCACCGAGGCCGGACACGTCGTACAGGGCAAGGCTGTTGAGGCCGGGCACGTCGTGAAGGGCAAGGCGTCCGAGGCCGGTCATGTTGTGCAGGACAAGGCCGTCCAGGCCGGGCACGTGGTGCAGAGCAAGGCCACGCGGGCCGGGCACGCCGTCCAGGACAACGTGCCGCGGCCGGTGCGCACGGCCGTGACCAATGCCGTCCAGGCCGGAAAACGGCACCCCCGGCCCGTACTGATCGCCGGGGCCGGAGTGGTGGTCGCGGCGGGCCTGCTGCGGCGACGCCACAACGGACACCACTGACACGCACCTCTAGTACGCACCTCCGGTGCACAACGCCCGGCTCCGGTCACCGACCGGTGCCGTACGACGAGCTGCGGGGCCGAGCCATTCGGCCCCGCCGCTCGGTCGTGTGCCCGTTGCCGCCGGTCGTGTGCCTGATTGGTTCCGTCGCCCGGGGCGAACCCCCGCCCGCGAGGCCAGGGCTTGACCTGAACTTCGGTTGAGGTCCGAGGGTGGGGCCCTGGACACCGATCAGCGATCACTGGAGTTCGTGATGACCCGTCGTACCGATGCGCACCCCGCGATGACCCGCCCCGAGGTGGGAGCGCCCTTCTTCAGCACCTGGCGGGTGGGGACGCCCGAGCGGCAGAAGGAGACGGTCGAGGCGATCGCCGCCACCTGGGAGCGCAGGGCGTGGCCGGCCGGGGGGCTGCTCGGGTACCACGTCTACACCGGGGAGGACGGCACGACCCTGCTGCACCACTCGCAGTGGCGGAGCGAGCAGGACTACGAGGCGTTCGTGAAGGTCCACCGGCAGGAGCGCGTGGACGAGGTCGACGTGGCCGTGCCCGGGATCGAACGGGTGGGGCTCGGCCGCTACCGGCGCTACCGCAGTGGCGCCCAGGAGGCGGAGACCCGGATCCCGGGGTGCGTCGTGATCGTCGAGATCGAGTTCGAGGGACCGGACCCCGACCGCCAACGCGCCTGGGTGGACGCCGTGTTCGAGGCCCTGGAGAGCGAGCCGAACCTCAGCCCCGGCGGGATCTCCGCCCACTTCCACGTGAGCACCGACGGCACGAAGGTCCTCAACTACGCCGAGTGGGAGACGGCGCAGGCCCACATCGACGCGCTGGCCTCGCCGGGCGGCGGCGTCGGATCCCGTACGCCCGAGTGGGAGCGCGTACAGACGTACCCCGGTCTGAAGCAGTCCACGGTCCACCGCTACACCCACGCCCTCGGGCTCCTCCCCGAGTGATCACCGGCACCCACAAGCAGGACGCCGACAAGAAGAACCGTCTGGACAAAAAAAGTGTTCGGTGAGACGGTGGAGTCATGTTGGACGTGACCGTGATCGAGGACCCGGCGGCAGCCGCCGCCTCGCTGGACCCCATAAGGGCTCAGCTCCTGGCCGAGCTGGCGGCCGGACCCGCGTCGGCCGCCATGCTGGCCGGCAAGGTCGGACTGCCCAGGCAGAAGGTGAACTACCACCTGAAGGCGCTGGAGCGGCACGGCCTGGTCGAGCTCGCGGGCGAGCGCCGCAAGGGGAACGTCACCGAGCGGCTGATGAGGGCGACGGCGGCGTCGTACGTCATCTCGCCGCTCGCCCTCGCCGCCGTGCAGCCCGACCCGGACCGGTTCCGGGACCAGCTCTCGGCGCGGTGGCTGCTCGCGCTCGGCGCCCGGCTGGTGCGGGACGTCGGCACGCTCATCACCGGTGCCACGAAGGCCCGCAAGCGGCTCGCCACGTACGCGCTGGACGGCGAGGTGCGGTTCGCCTCCGCCGCCGACCGGGCCGCGTTCATCCAGGAGCTGACGGCCGGTGTCGGCGCCCTGATCCGCAAGTACGACTCCCCGGACGCCGAGGGGGGCCGCGACCACCGGATCGTCGTGGCCGTCCACCCCACGGTCAAACCCGAGACGTCCGGTGCGGCCGGCGCGGCTGCCACGTCCGGCACATCGGCCGCATCCGGTACGTCCGAGGGTCCCAAGACATCCGAGGCGCCTTCAGTGGCGCCCTCAGCGGTGCCCGAACTCACCGACTGACACGCCTAGTTGACGCGCAGGAGCACACCATGTCCAAGGAATTCGAGATCGCCCGCGAGTTCGAGGTCGACGCCACACCCGACCAGGTGTGGGACGCCGTCACCAGCGGCACCGGCGGCTGGCTGTGGCCGATGGAGCCCCCCGAGCCGCGCGAGGGCGGCCGGGGCCCCTGGGGATCCACCGTCACCGCCTGGGACCCGCCGCACCAGTACACCAACCGCCTTGAGGGCGTCGACGAAGTCGCCGGGCAGACCGTCAACCAGCTCGACTACACCGTCGAGCCGCGCGACGGCGGACGGCGCGCCTGGGTGCGGTACGTGCACAGCGGGATCTTCGTCGACGACTGGGACAACCAGTACGACGGGGCGAGCAGGCACACCGACTTCTACCTCCACACCCTGCGCGAGTACCTGACGAGGTTCGCGGCCAGGCCGGCGGCCTTCGCCACGTTCGACGGTCCCGACGCGTCCAAGGCGGCCGACGCCTTCGCCGCCGTCGGCCGGGCACTCGGCCTCGCGGACGACACCGCCGAGGGAGCGCGCGTACGGGCCCAGGGACCCGACGGCCAAGTGCTGGACGCCGTGGTCGACTTCCGCAACCCGTACTTCATCGGGCTGCGCACCGACGACGCCCTCATCCGCTTCTTCGGACGCAACCACTGGGGCGCGCCCGTCGGCATGAGCGTCCACGACTTCGCCCCGGGCGCCGACGCCAAGGGGAACGAGGCGGCCTGGCAGGGCTGGCTGAACCAGGCCTTCACAGCCTGACGTTCTCCAGAGACACCGGTGAGCCCGGCCCCCCCTGACGTGGGGCCGGGCTCACCGGCGTGTTCCTGCGGCAACTACGGTCCTCCCGCGGCGACTACGGGCGGAACCGCAGCACCTGCGGGTCGTGGTCGCTGATCTGGTCGGAGAACTCCGAGTTGATGTGCACGCTGTCGTACGTGAAGTCGCAGTCCTTGCGGATCGACGGGCTGATCAGGATCTGGTCGAGGACCTGGCTGTTGCCCTGGTAGTCATAGCTGTAACGCTCGCTCTTAGGAAGGGACTTGACGGCCGACCACAGGGCGCCGTCGTCCTCCAGGAGCTTCGTCGTCTGCGAGAACTCGAAGTCGTTGATGTCGCCGAGCGTCACGACGTCCGCGTTCTTCTGCTTCGCGAGGATGTCCTTGACGAAGGCGTTGACCGCGGTCGCCTGGAGGTGGCGCTGCGTCTCCGAGCTGCGCGCCGGCGGCTGGAACTGCGAGTGCAGCGACTGGTCGCCGCCCTTCGACGCGAAGTGGTTCGCGATCACGAAGACCGACTTGCCGCGGAAGGTGAACTCGCCCGCGAGCGGCTTGCGGCTGTTCGTCCACGCGGCGTTCGCCGGGTCGATACGGCCCGGCGAGACCGTGAGCTGCGCCTTGCCGTGCACCTTCGTGACGCCGACGGCCGTCGTGGCGTCGCCGCCCGCGCGGTCCACGAACGACACGCGCTCCGGGTTGTAGAGGAACGCCTGACGGATGTTGCCGCCCGGCTCGCCGCCGTCCGCGAGGTTCACCGGGTCGATGGAGCGCCACTCGTACGCCGGGCCGCCCGCGGCGACGATCGCGTCGATCAGCTTCTGCATCGTCTGGTCGGCGGCGACCGTGCCGTCGTTCTTCGCGCCGTTGTTGTCCTGGATCTCCTCCAGGGACAGGATGTCGGGCGACTGCAGGTGGTCCACGATCGCGGCGGCGTGCGCGGCGAACGTGGCGTCCGTCGGGTCGAGGTTCTCGACGTTGTACGTCGCCACCGCCAGCTCAGAACGCGACTGCTTGCGCGTCGTCTCGCGCTCCAGGCCGCCCGCCTTCACCGTGCCCAGCGTGCGGGCGGTCAGCGTGTAGCCGCCGAACTGGTTGTAGTCGAGCGGGCCCTCGGTGGTGCCCTTGAGCGTGTCACCGACGTTGGCCGTCGGGAACGGCTCGGTGGCGGTCGGGATCAGCGACTGGATCTGCAGCCGGCCGGTGTTCTGCGAGGAGTACGCGCCGTAGACCGTGCCACCGCGGCGGTTCGGGTTCTCGTGCGGCTTGACCGTCACCCAGAGCTCGGAGAACGGGTCGGTCGCGGTGACCACGCGCGACGAGCCGATCGCGACGTTCATGCCCTCCAGCGACTCGTAGAAGTCGAGGGCGTACTTCTTCGGCCGCAGCGTCAGGGCGCCCACCGAACCGCTCGCCGCCGTGTCGCCCTCGGGCGTGTACGCGGCAGGTACGGAACGGCTGTCGATGACCGTGGCCTTGGGCAGCGCGTTGCCGCTCGACACCACCGTCACCGTCGGCCGGGTGATCTCCGTGACCGACTGGTTGCCGGTCGAGGCACCGCCCGGCACGAACTCCGTGACCGTGCCCGAGACGGTGACCGAGTCGCCGACGGCGACCTTCGGTGTGGAGCTGGTGAAGACGAAGATGCCCTCACTGGTGGCCGGATCGTCGTCCGCGGACGGACCCTGGATCCAGAAACCGCGGGACGAACCGTAGGTTCTCGTGCCCGTGACGATGCCCGCCACGTCCGTGACCTGCTGGCCCGCGAGCGGGGACGTACGAGTGGAGCCCTGGATGTCATGGACGGCCACGGCGTCCGCGTGGGCGGGCGAGGTGACGACCACCGCGGAGACCGTGGAACAGACGGCGGCGACGGTGAGCGCGGCTATGCGTGCGGAAGACTTGCTCGGCAACGGGATCCCTCCGGGGACGTGCGTGGGCGCCGGGACGAGGGTGGCGCGGTGAACGGACGAGGGTGGAGCTGTGGAGCGAAGACGAGGGTGGAGCTGTGGGGCGGGGACGGACGAAAGCAAGGGTGGAGCCGTAACCGGTGGGGCGGTCCGTGACGCGCGTAGAAGCCGCGATGCACTGCTACTCGCGAGTTTCTACGCGCGTCAATCTCGTGTCTGGCCACGGCACTTGTCAAGGTTTCCCGAGTTAACACTTCTGACAGGTTCATGAACCGGGCGGCATGGTGCCAAATCCGTCTAGGCTGAGGCTGCGTGTCCGGGGCGGCCGGCAGGCGTTTTCCCGGGCGGCCCGCGGGTCTCGTGTACGTCCGAGATGTACGCCCGAACGTTCGTCCTAGGAGAACCAGCCGATGTCAGACAGTTCCCCCCTGCCGCCGGTGCGTCTGCACTCCGAAGCGGAGCTTGCGCGGGACGCCCTCGCCACGCCGCTTCTCTCGCGTGCCGTCCGGCTCGCCCGCTGGGCCGGTCCGGACACCCGGGTCGGGGCCGGCGGCGAACTCGTCGAGGAACAGCTGCCGGCCGCCGCCGCGGAGCTCGGCCTCGACGGCGGGGACGCCGCTGCCTACGCGAGCGAGGCCTGGCGGGTCGCCGTCGACACCGGGCTCGTCGAGGTCGTGGACGAGGAGGAGGGCACCGTCACCGCGGGCGCCGACCTGAAACTCGTCCTCTCCGGAGCACCGCAGGACGTACTGGGACTGTGGCTCGGCGCCCTGGAGACCGTGCTCGCCGACGCCGGCGTGCCCGACCTCGACGACCTCGTGGAGGCCATGGGCGAGGGCGGCGAGATCGACTTCTCCCAACTGGACTGGGATCCGGAGGCCGAGGCGGAGTTCCTCGACGGTGTCCTCGGCAACCTCTACCTGCTGACCTCCAGCGAGGACGGGCCCGGCGACGGCCCGGTGCCGCTGCCCGCGCTCGCCGCCTCGATGATCGTGCCCGACGACATGGGGGAGCCCACCAACGACGTCCTGGAGCAGGTGTCGGACGCGATGATGCGGCTCGACGACCAGTTCCGCCTCCTTGAGCCGATCGGGCTCGTCGACTTCCAGCCCGTCGACGAGGCCCTCATGGCCGACGCCGACGAGGAGCCCGCGGCGCCGGTCGACGACACGGACGTCTCGCGGTACGGGATGGTGCGGCTCACCCCCCTCGGCGTGTACGGGATCCGGGCGCGGCTCCTCGAAGCCGGGTTCGCGGCGCCCGCGGTGGGCGACCTCGCGGACAAGGGGGCGGACGTGCTGCTCGACAGCACCTCCGCGTTTCCGCCGGCCGCCGCGCAGGCCGAGACCGAGCAGTGGCTCGACCGGCGTGAACCCCTCGCCGCGGCGCGGGAGTTGCTCGCGGCGGCGAAGGGCGCCGACGCCGGGGCGCCGCTGCGGCGGCTGCGCTGCCAGCAGGCTCTCTCGCTGGTCGGTACGGAGGCCTCGCCCGCGCTCCGTGACGTGCTCGACGATGCCGAGCTGGGTGGGCTCGCTCGGGTCTGGCTCACCGAACGGGGGGCCTCGGACGTGCCCCCGCCGTCCGAGGGGATGGTGTTCTGGCTGACCGTCGACACGATTGCGGCGCAGCTGGCCGCGGAGGGGAACTCCGCGGAGTTGCAGGCGCTTGTCGAGGGGCTTGCCGCGCAGCACGGGGGGTTCTTCGCGGCGGCCTGGCGGGTGGATCACCCTGCCACGCCGGATGTGCTGGAGGCGATGGGGCGGTTGCACCCCGACAAGAAGGTTGCCAAGGAGGCGCGGAAGGCGGCTTTCAAGGCTCGGTCGCAGCAAGGGGGGTAGGGGGTTTTCTTCGCCCCCGCCGCCCCTTCCCGTCC